>JAQCLG010000044.1 GCA_027592745.1 Pseudomonadota bacterium
AGGCCACGCCTTGCGAGGCTGCGCAGGAACTCCGTCCAGATCGGTTCCGCCTCCGAGGTGCCGACCTCCATGCCCAGCACCTCTCGCCGGCCATCGCCGTTAACGCTGACGGCGATGATGACGGCGACCGAGACGATGCGCCCGCCGCGACGCACCTTGAGGTATGTGGCGTCGATCCAGAGGTAGGGCCAGTCGCCTTCGATCGGCCGGTCGAGGAAGGCCTTGACCTTGCCATCGATCTCCTCGCACAGCCGGCTGACCTGGCTCTTCGAGACGCCGCTCATGCCCATCGCCTTGACCAGGTCGTCGACCGAGCGCGTCGAGATACCCTGGATATAGGCTTCCTGGATCACCGCGGTCAGCGCCTTCTCGGCCATCCGGCGCGGCTCCAGAAACGCGGGGAAGTAGGAGCCCTTCCTCAGCTTGGGAATGCGCAGCTCAACGGTGCCGGCCCGCGTCTCCCAGTCGCGCTCGCGGTAGCCGTTGCGTTGCGCCTGTCGTAGTGGGCTCTTCTCGCCATAGCCGGCGCCGGTGGCCGTACCCACCTCCAGCTCCATCAGCCGCTCGGCCGCAAAGCCGATCATCTCGCGCAGAATATCGGCGTCGGGGGTCTTCTCCACCAGCGCCCGCAGGTTCATCATCTCGTCGGTCATCGGTCGTCCTTCCGGTAAGGGGTTGGTGTAAGCAACCTGACCCTACCGGAAAGCGCCGATGACCAACGCGCTACTCAGCTACACCACGTCCGGGGACACGAACCCGCCGAGCTTGAGGATGATGGCCTCGACGCCGCTCGCGGCATCTTTCTGGCTGTGCCCATCGGGGCTGCTGTGTGGACCTTGATAGGCCTGGCAATCTGGTTTCTTGCGGGTTGCACCACAGTGCCGGAGGCGAGGGAGCCTCAAGTGAGCTGTCTCGTCGACGAGATGAACATCTGGCTACAAGCCAACTACGCCGAAGCGCCCATCGTTTCCCGGCCCGCCGTGTCGTTCGCATCTCAGGGTGAGTTGCAGACCATGCTCGGGAATGCTTATGCCCGCGGACTTATTCTGGGAGTGAATTACTTCGACCAGATCGTGCTCTGGGACCTCAACGACATGTCCACACTTACGGCCCAGTCAACACTGGTTCACGAGATGGCGCACTGGATCGACTTTGTCGAGAAGCGCTCCTTTGACCACCGACGCGTCTACGAAGTTCAGCGTCGGTGGGAAATAGCTTACTGGCCTGACGGTATCGTCACCTGTTGAAAGGCCACATCTAGTCCGAACGCGATTGACGCTGGGGCGCCGCCTCACACAAAGTCAGTGACCACGATGTCGGCAGCGGACAGGTCCCCAACCTTGGCGACGGCTCGATAGCCAGTCGCTGCGCCGTTGTCGTCGTAGAAGAGTATTTCATCCGATTTAGAATAGATGAAGCTCGGCAGGCCAGACGCGTGATTGGAGTTCGCTCCCGCATTTGTACCGTCGAATGCGGCCGCAATTCGTGAGAACGAGAGGCCCTCGACAACAGCGGCCAAATTACCGAACAAATCACCGTATATTTCGACATGATCTTGGCCTTGAACGAAGTCAACGATCGTCGATGTCTCCAGGCCACTATTGACGAAAGGAGTGTTCACGCTGACCTCGGCAAGCCCACGGCTATCCTCGAACACGAACGCGTCGGCACCGCTTCCACCCGTCATCGTCACAACACCACCATCGACATGGAGACGGTCATTTCCATCACCGCCCAAAAGTGTGTCGTGACCGAAAGCCGGTGCAAGCGAGGTGTCGAACGAGCGGGTGTCAACTGAAGCTTGAAGGAAGTCATCCCCCGAACCGCCAAACAGAATCTCAGTAGATATCGGATCGGAGGCGAACACATGATCGTCACCCGGACCGGCATCGATCGTTGTCTGCGTCGTCAGAGCGACGATGAAATCGTCGATATCTGTTGCCTCATTGACTGATGTGACCCATAGAAAACTCACGCTTGCACCTGCACCCAGTGAGGCTATCTGGAACACGATGTTGATGCCCGTGTCGGAATTGGTGCCATCGGGGTCGAATGGGAAGTCGAATACAAAGGAGTTGAAGGGGTTCGTATTCAGCAGGCTGCTTCCAACAGAGGCAACTGCCGTGATCGAGCCGGGCGTCAACCCGTTACCCGCGTCGAGGGGCAGACTCGATGTGGCAAACAGGACATTGCCGGCCCCAAGGAGCGCCGTAGCATTGACAGCAGCCAACCCGGACGCGGACTCGCCGTTGAACGCATCATTGATCGTACCGAACTGTCCGTTGATGGCATCGTGGTCGGGATCGCCGCTGATCATGTAGCGAAGGTCGGAGAGCACACCGCCCGAAGTGTTCTCCAATTGAACAATCGTGGTGAAAAAGGTGTCATCGCCACTCAGTAAGATGTGCTGGGTCATATTAAGAGATCCGACGATTACACCAGTATGCGTGACGACCACGTCGCCAGCGCCCACCCCTCCTAGGGGCTTGATGGGCAGCGACGCCGCCAAGGCGTCTCCCCCCCCCAACGTCGACATGGGTATCTGATTCAGCGCAGGCGATGCGAAGCCTTGGTTCGCCGCCACCGTGCGGCCACTGCTGTCGATGTACCCGACAGAGTAGCCATGCGCTGGAAAGCCTGCTCCGAACGCATCGCCTAGACTCGGAGAGAGAGCATTTCGCCCATCTGTATTGGCAAAGAATGAAAGCTGCCCGTTCGCACTCCCGTCCTGGAGAACTCCCAGTCCCGTTGGCAAGGAAGCAACCGTCCCCAGCGCACCGTTGGGTGCGATGCCAATCTCAAGCACGCTGTTGGCCAAGATGACATCGCCACCCGCCGTAGTGAAGGTCGTAACACTCGAAGGCAGCGAGGCCGGAGCCGAAGGGGCGGGCTTAGGGGGTTCGGGCTCATCGATCACGGCCGGGGGCCTCGCGGGAGGCGCAGGCGCAGCTGTCGGAGGCGCAGGCGCAGCTGTCGGAGGCGCAGGCGCAGCTGTCGCAGGTGCAGGACCGGTTGCCGGAGCTGGGGCCTCGGCCGCAGGTTTCGGGGCCTCGGCCGCAGGTTTCGGGGCCTCGGCCGGAACTGCTGCCGCCTCGGCCGGAGCTTCAGCTTCAGCTTCAGCTTCAGCTTCAGCTTCAGCTTCTGCTTCTGCTTCTGCTTCAGCTTCAGCTTCAGCTTCAGCTTCTGCTTCTGCTTCTGCTTCTGCTTCTGCTTCTGCTGCTGCTGCTTCTGCTTCTGCTTCTGCTTCTGCTGCTGCTGCTGCTGCTGCTGCTTCTGCTTCTGCTTCTGCTTCTGCTTCTGACGATGATCGCACATCCAAAGACCGCTGCGCCTTCATCGTCGTGAGCGCCTTGCCATAGGCCTGCTCGATCTTGTCCGATGTCAGGATCACCACGCCGGAGGGTTCGGCAAAGGCCGACTCGATGCTGGTGGTGGCCCCGGCCTGACTCAGCACCACGGAGCCCGCCGCATTCGAAACCTCGACCAGACCTATTTTGCCGTCGGGGTCCGCAAGCAGCGTGACATTCGTACCCTGATTGCTTGCATCTGCCTCAATCGCGACTGACGTGCCCCTGATACCGATCTGGGCAGTCGGCGTCTCGATCACCATGGTGCCGGTCTTCGCGAGATCACCGGACACAAGCACAAAAAGGCCTGAAATGAGCGAAAGACCCGCTGCATTGTTCGACGCGCCTGGGTCATAGATGAACTCGTCGATCACAAGTCGCGCATTGTCTGACAGCGAGAGCGACGTCTTGTCGGCGAACTCGATGAAGATGGAAGCGCTGCCTGTGGTTTCAACGGCGTCACCCATGTAGACGGGCATCCCCGGCGTGGCGCCCTCGCGGCTTCCGTCGGCCCGCACGAGCCAGACAACACCGTCAACATCTCCGATCTGACCGACGGGGCTGACATCGTCCGCGCCCGTCTGCGCAATCTGCCCTGGTGCAATGGGTCCGGCGAGACGCTCGATCAAATCACCATCTAGGACCGTGTGGCCGTTGGATAGAGCCGGGGCGCCGAACGTAAAATAGTCATGCACGACGGCAACCACCGTTCCGTCGGTCGACGAGACGATGAGATCCGCGCCAGCCCTGGAAAAGCCGGCATCCGAGAGCCACAAGCCTTCCGGGATAAACAAGACACCGCCGGAGCCTGCAAGCTCAGCATCAATGAATGTCGGCTCACTACCAGAGCTCGACCTCACCCAATCTTCTACCGCTGCTGTAGCAGACACGCGCGAACCTCGCCGAAGCGACCCTCATCAGGCCAGACCTCCATATTTTCCCCGAGGCCTTGGTCACAAAGCGTCGAATCGTGTCGCGAAAACAGATATCGGCCCCATGAAGGAAGTCGATTTAGTGGCAGCCATAAGCTGGATTGCCGAGCGCGGTGTGATCGACCTGCGATTGCGCTACCGGAGCCCGTTTAGTGATTTCGACGCGATGAGGATCGAGGGTGTTTTCGATACTGCCAATGCCGTTGAAATCATCGGCATCCTTGAGGTGTGTCGTCAGCGCGCCGCAGTATAATTGAGGTTTTCTAATTTGTTTTCTCTCGGATATATTTTAATTACGGCAATTTTAATTGAGGCTGACGCAGGGTGAACTTCACTCTGACGATATGCCCACGAAAAGAGACCCGTGCAGTTTGCTGCGTGCTGCCTCAATGTTGCCGAGCTTGCCGAACAACTAGATCCTGTTGACAAATGGGATTCCCACGGGGCTCGGTGCGTGATCCAAGATGACTTTCTGAAGGGAGGTCGTCTTGGCTCGGAAGCTGATGTCGGACGCGGAGTGGGCGTTCTTCGAACCGTTCATCATGGGTATCCGGCAACCGAACGGACGCAAGCCGGTCGATCACCGGCGCGTGCTGGACGGCGTCTTCTGGATCGCACGCACATGCTCACCGTTCGACGCCACAGTAGTGATCGAACGCGCCGTCACGTTCCGGCGCCGCGGAGTGGAGACCAGGATCGCGATCCCTGGTAGGGAGAAGACCTTGGCGCCTGACGCCAAACTCATCGCCCTGATCACACAGGGCCATAGGTGGTTTGCGGAGCTGCGGGACGGCCGATCGGAATCGGTCCGCGATCTTGCCCGTCGCCATGGAGTAGATCAGGGCGACGTGAGCCGTGTCCCCCCACTGGCGTTCCTTGCTCCCGACATCGTCGAAGCGATTATCGCCGGCCAGCAGCCTGTCGAACTCACGGTGACCGCGCTGAGGCGCGGGCCGGAGCTGCCAGCATCATGGGATGCGCAGCGCCGCATGCTCGGGTCCGCCTAAGACCCTCCGCAACAATTCCATCAAAGCGTGGGACAAAAAACCTGCTCCGCGGAGACGCTGGGCGGTTGAGGGCGCCTCCTGGCAGGCGATACCGTCCGGTCCAACGGTTGCACCCAAAGCTGCCGCCACAGCCGCGGAATTCCGCGGGTTCTGCGCGACCCTCCACGCGACAGCGTAGACCGCGAGAGGGAGTGGTGGAGCTGAGGGGATTCGAACCCCTGACCTTCGCATTGCGAACGCGACGCTCTCCCAACTGAGCTACAGCCCCACGGGTCCCGGAGAGAGGCGAGGATTTAAGTGGAGCGGGGTTGGCTGTCAAGCAAGCCGAGGACAGTGGGACACCAGCCGCGGCGATGGACAGGGTGGCCGCCGCTCTGCCACTCTGACGGCCGTCCAATGCCGGGGGAAACAAGCCGTGGACTTCGACACCATCGACGGTGAACTGGTCGCCGGCCTGCTCCTGCTGCTGCTGATCGGTCTGGGCCCCAAGATCGCTCTGGTGCCTTTCCTCGAGAAGACCCACGGCATGGATGCCGCCACAAAACGCGAGATCGGCACGCGCATGGTGACGATCGCCGTCGTCACGGCGCTGATCCTGTTCCTGGCCGGCGCCTTCCTGATGAAGCTGCTGCACATCACCGGCGGCGCGGTCAGCATCGGCGGCGGCATCGTGCTGATGCTGCTGGCGCTGAAGATGACGCTGCGCCCCGAGGAACCTCCGGTCCGCGCCGACGAGGGCGCCGAAAAGGAGATCGACCACCATCAACTCGCGGTCTATCCCCTGGCGGTGCCCTACCTGCTCAACCCCGTCGGCATGACGGTGCTGATCGTGGCTTCCGACAAGGTCAGCTCGATCTGGGGCTACCTGCTGGTGATCGCCCTGGTCCTGCTGGTGGGCGCCTTCGACATGCTGGTCTTCCGCAACACCGACAAGCTCGCCAAGCGGCTGACGCCGACCAAGATGATCGTCTCGGAGATCGTCTTCGGCATCCTGCTGACGGCGGTCGCGGTCCAGCTGATCGCCTATGGCCTGGCCGCCTACGGCGTCATCGATCCCCTGGGCCATTGAGCGCCGCAACAGGCTGACCTGAGGGGGCCGAGCGTCTAGAATGCCCCGGCCGCCCCTCGATCCGAACCTGCGTCCGGAGTGCCCCTGCCCATGACTGCCCTGATCTGGCTCGTCGACAACGTCATCTGGCTCTATACTTGGATCCTGATCGCCCAGGTCGTCATGAGCTGGCTGGTCGCCTTCAATGTCGTCAACGCCCGCCAGCCCTTCGTGCGCCAGGTCGGCATGACCCTGTGGCGCCTGACCGAACCGGTGCTGGGGCCGATCCGGCGGTTCCTGCCCAATCTGGGCGGCCTCGACCTCTCGCCGATCGTCGCGATCCTGGCGCTCGGCTTCCTGCGCATCTTCCTGATCAACGACGTGCTGATCCCGATCGCGGCGAGCGGCATGTGACATCGCCGCTCGAGATTTCGGGCGGGCGCCTGCGGCTGGCGGTGCGACTGCAGCCGGGCGCCGGGCGCAACGAGACCGGCGGCGTCGAACTTGACGCCGCGGGCAAGGCCTTCCTAAGAGTGCGGGTCACCGAACCTCCCGAGGGGGGCAAGGCGAACCGGGCGCTCATCAGACTGCTCGCCAAGGCCTGGCGCATTCCGGCCTCCTCGATCGCAGTGGTCGCGGGGGCCAAGGACCGGCGCAAGGTTCTGGAGATCGACGGCGGGCCCAGGGTGGCCCAGGACATTCAACACTGGCTCGGGACGGGGACATGACCGCAACACTGATCGACGGCAAGGCCTTCGCGGCGAAGGTGCGCGAGGGCGTGGCGGCCAAGGTCGCCAAACTGAAGGCGCAGCACGGCATCACGCCGGGGCTGGCGGTGGTTCTGGTGGGCGAGGACCCGGCCAGCCAGGTCTATGTCCGCTCCAAGGGCAAGTCGACGGTCGAGGCCGGCATGGAAAGCTTCGAGTTCCGCATGCCCGATACCGCCAGCCACGCCGAGGTCCTGGCCAAGGTCGAGGAGCTCAACGCCGATCCCCGCGTCAACGGCATCCTGGTGCAGCTGCCCCTGCCCAAACAGGTCGACGAAAACGCCATCATCAACGCCATCGACCCGGCCAAGGACGTCGACGGCTTCCACGTCATCAACACCGGCCGGCTCTCCACGGGCCAGGGCGCCATGGTGCCGTGCACGCCGCTGGGCTGCCAGATGATGCTGCGCGAACACCTGGGCAAGGCCATGGTCGGGGCCAATGCCGTAATCGTCGGGCGCTCCAACATCGTCGGCAAGCCGATGGCCCAGCTGCTGCTGCAGGATCACTGCACCGTCACCATCGCCCATTCGCGCACCAGGGACCTGCCCGGCGTCATGCGCCAGGCCGACATCGTGGTCGCCGCGGTGGGCCGGCCCGAGATGGTGCGCGGTGACTGGATCAAGCCCGGCGCCACGGTGATCGACGTCGGCATCAACCGCATCGAGCGCGACGGCAAGAACAAGCTGGTCGGCGACGTCTGCTTCGAGGAAGCGGTCAAGGTCGCAGGCGCCATCACCCCGGTGCCCGGCGGCGTCGGGCCGATGACCATCGCCTGCCTGCTGGTCAACACGGTGACGGCAGCCTGCCGCCAGCACGGCGTGGCAGAGCCGGAGGCCTGAGGCCGAGGTTTTTTCGCTCGCGCTTCCCCGCGACGGGTCCAGGGCACACGGAAACGGCTAGAATGCCCTCCTTGGAGGGCTTGCCATGGATCTCTTTCTGCTCGTCGCCGCGCTGGTTGTCTTCGGGAGCATCCTGCTGACGCCGGTCTCGGCGCGCATCGGCGCTCCCCTGCTGCTGCTGTTCCTGGCGGTGGGCATGCTCGCGGGCGAGGACGGGCCGGGCGGCCTGCATTTCGACGACTTCGAGCTGGCCTACGAGATCGGCACCATGGCGCTGGCCCTGATCCTGCTGGCCGGCGGTCTCGACACGCCGCTGCGCGACCTGCGCAAGGCCGCCGCCCCGGCGATCGTCATGGCGACCCTGGGGGTCGTGCTGACCGCGGGCACCGTGGGCATCGTCACCCATCTGCTGCTCGGGCTCTCCATCGTCGAGGCGTTGCTGCTGGGTTCGGTGGTGGCCTCGACGGATGCCGCGGCGACCTTCCTGCTGCTGCGCCAGAGCGGTGTGGTGCTCAAAGGCCGCATGCGCGAGACGATCCTCGTCGAATCGGGCCTGAACGACCCCATGGCGATCTTCCTCACCGTCGCCTTCGTCGGCCTGGTCGATGCCGGCATGCCGCTGTCCTGGGAAACCCTGCCGGGCCTGCTGGTGATCCTGGCCCAGCAGCTGGGACTTGGCGCCCTGGGCGGCATCGCCGGCGGCATCGCCGCCGCAGCGGTCGCCCGCCGCATCGTCCTGCCCGCCGGGCTTTATGCGCCCCTGATGCTGGCCGCGGCCTTCGGCGTGTTCGCCGCCACGCGTTTGGTCGAGGGCAGCGGTTTCCTGGCGATCTACCTGTTCGGCATCGTCGTCACCGCCCGAGCTCCCCAGGCGGCGGCACGGGCCGCGCAGTTCATGGACGGCATCTCCTGGCTCGCCCAGATCGTCATGTTCCTGATGCTGGGCCTGCTGGTGACGCCGCACGAGCTGCGCGCCAGCGCCCTGCCCGCCCTGTTCATCGCCGCCGTGCTGATCTTCCTTGCGCGCCCGCTTGCCACCCTGATCTGCCTGACGCCGCTGAAGGTGCCGCTGCGCCAGCAGGCCTATATCGGCTGGGTCGGCCTGCGCGGCGCGGTGCCGATCTTCCTTGCCATCATTCCGGTGATCAGCCCCGGCCCGGTGACCGCCGCGTTCTTCGATATCGTCTTTGTCATCGTCATCGCCTCGCTCGTGCTCCAGGGCTGGACGATCGTGCCGATGGCGCGCTGGCTGGGCGTCACCGGCAAGGACGAGGAGGAGACCTGAAACCTGTGACTCAGCCGGTGGGCGTAGCCTTGACCAGGCTCTGGCGGCCATCGAAGGACCAGTTGACCTCGGTGCGGTAGCCGGCCGACTGGAAGGCCTCGATCAGGTCGTGGCGCGACAGGTGGTTCTTCCAGCCCAGCGCGGTGCGCTGCGTGCCGCGGGTATCGTCGCTGGCGTGATAGGTCGCCAGCACCATGGCGCCTTGGGAGGCCAGCGCGGTGAGGAAGCCGTGCAGGTCGTCGAGATATTCCAGCGCGCAGGCGATCGTCACCAGTTCGCTGTCGCGCCGGGGCGGCAGGGCCATCCTGCCCAGGTCGATGATCTCGCAGCCCTCGAAGCGCGAGACCAGATCGGCGCCGCGGTAGGCCGAACCCTCCTTCAGGAGGAAACGCATGGCCGGGGCGCCGCAGAAGAGATCGAGCACGCGGCAGGGGCGGCGCGGGCGCCACGGCAAGGCCGACGTCGCGGTAGAGCCTGTCGAGGCGCTCCACGGTGCGCTGGTGCCAGGCGACATGCAGGTCGGGTTAGCTGATGACCAGGCTGCGGCCCTTGACGGTCAGCAGCGTCGTGCCGCTCCGGAGCGGCCCGTAGACCAGGATGTCCATCGGGCTGGCCTCGCGCACGGTGCGTTCCTAGCCGCGGTCGCGACGGCCGCCCAGGCGCAGGCGCAGGGCGTTGAGGCGGATGAAACCCTCGGCATCGCGCTGGTCGTAGACCGCGTCCTCCTCGAAGGTGACGTGGGCCAGGCTGTAGAGCGACTTGTCGGACTTGCGCCCGGTGACAAAGACGCTGCCCTTGTAGAGCTTCAGGCGCACGGTGCCGGAGACGAACTCCTGGCTGCTGTCGATGGCGGCCTGGAGCATCTTGCGCTCGGGCGAGAACCAGAAGCCGTTGTAGATCAGCTCGGCGTAGCGCGGCATCATCTCGTCCTTGAGATGGGCCGCACCGCGATCGAGCGTGATCGATTCCATCGCGCGGTGGGCGTGGTGCAGCACGGTGCCGCCGGGCGTCTCGTAGATGCCGCGGCTCTTCATGCCGACGAAGCGGTTCTCGACCAGGTCGAGACGGCCCACGCCGTTGGCCCCGCCCAGTTCGTTGAGCCGGGTGAGTAGCGCGGCCGGCGACAGTGCGAAACCATCGACGGCGACCGGGTCGCCCTTCTCGAAATCGATCGTAACCTCGGTCGGCGTGTCGGGGGCATCCACGGGATCGACGGTGCGGGAATAGACGTAGTCGGGCGCCTCGTCCCAGGGGTCCTCCAGCACCTTGCCCTCGGCGGAGATGTGCAGAAGGTTGGCGTCGGTCGAAAACGGCGCCTCGCCGCGCTTGTCGCGCGGGATCGGGATCTGGTGCTTCTCGGCATATTCGATGAGCCGGGTGCGCGAGGTGAGGTCCCATTCGCGCCAGGGTGCGATGACCCGGATATCGGGGTTGAGGCCGTAGTAGCCCAGTTCGAAACGGACCTGGTCGTTGCCCTTGCCGGTGGCGCCATGGGCGACGGCATCGGCACCGGTCGCCGCGGCGATCTCGATCTGGCGCTTGGCGATCAGCGGGCGGGCGATCGAGGTGCCGAGCAGGTAGACACCCTCGTAGGCGGCGTTGGCGCGGAACATGGGGAAGACGAAGTCGCGCACGAACTCCTCGCGCAGGTCCTCGACGAAGATTTCCTTCACGCCCATCATCTCGGCCTTGCGGCGGGCCGGCTCGAGCTCCTCGCCCTGGCCGAGGTCGGCGGTGAAGGTCACCACCTCGCAGTCATAGGTGTCCTGCAGCCAGCGCAGGATGACCGATGTGTCCAGCCCGCCCGAATAGGCCAGCACCACCTTCTTGATCTTGCTCATTGTCCGCCCGTCACCGTTCCTGAACGGCGCGATGTTTAGGGCACCGGCGGAGCCGCGGCAAGGGCGGGGCCATCGCCCGCAAAACTGGCACGGCACTTGCGAGGAACTGTTACGAGCGCAAGCTCGGGCCGGGGGTCGAGCGCAATCCCGGACAAGGGAACCAGAATGTCTCAGATCGGTACGATGATGAAGAAGAGAGTATTGGTCTGCGGCTATGTTCTGGTGGCGGCGACTGTCGCGGCAAGCCTGGCGGGCGTCATGCTCGCAGGCTCCTCCGTGACAGCCGACGCTGCAATGGAGACCTATCAAGTGCTAGGGACCTCGCAAGAGGGCGTGATCCGGCAGAATGTCGGCACGGGAGAGATTTCGGTCTGCACCGTCGATCTTGGCGGGACGCTGAGCTGCGCAGCGACGGAAGGGCTCTAGGGCCCCTCCTTCCCGTCAACCACCTGATCCCAAGTCACCCGATCGGCGGTACAGGGGGACCGGGGGCTTCGGCCTCCGGTCCCTTTCTTTTGGCGCAGCGCCCGCAGGCCCCGCCACGGCATCGCCCGGCGCCCTGCCATCCCCGAGTTCCGGGACGCCCGTGCCGCCGTCAAGCGCATCGCCCGTCCGGGCGTTGCCATTGCATGATGCCGGACCAACAGGCGGCTTGCCCCGACTGCATCCCTCATGGACGATGAATCCATGAATGGGACGGAATCGGCTAAGACTGAAACGCAGCGGCGCAACAAGCGGTTGTGGCGCATCCTGGTGCGCCCGTTCTGGCGCGCCGTGCTGCGCTTCTTCGATCACGAGGGCCTGGAGCTGGCCGGCTACATCGCCTTTTCCATCCTGCTGGCGCTGTTTCCCTTCATCCTGTTCCTGGTCGCGCTGTCGGGCCTGATCGGCCAGAGCGCCGCGGTGCAGGAGTTCATGGCCTTTGCCTTCGACTACCTGCCGGTCGAGGTCGGGCGGGCGCTCTATCCCGTGGTGTCCGACATCGTGCTGAACCCGCCGGCCTCGGGCATCGTGACCTTTTCCATGATCGGCACGCTCTGGGTCGCCTCCTCGGGCGTCGAGGGCCTGCGCACGGCGCTCGACCGCGCCTATGGCGTGGCCGAGCCGCGCGCCTTCTGGCTGCGCCGGTTGCAGGGGCTGGGGTTCGTCTTCGGCGGCGCCGGCGGCATCTTCGTCGTCATCCTGCTGATCGTGGTCGGGCCGATTGCCTGGGAAGCGGCCCTGACCGTCGTGCCCTTCATCGCCGACATGCAGGGCACCTTCAACATCGTGCGCTACGGCATCGGCAGCCTCAGCCTGCTGACCGTGATCTGGTGCCTCTACCGCCTGCTGCCCAACGTCAAACAGCGCTGGATCAACGCCCTGCCCGGCGCCATCTTCGCCACGGCGAGCTGGCTGTTTGTGGCGACCGTCTATTCGATGTATCTCTTCAACGTGACGAACTACACGGTGACCTACGGCAGCCTGGGCGGCATCATCGGGGCGCTGATGTTCTTCTTCTTCACTGCGATCATCTTCATCTGCGGCGCCGAGCTGAACTTCGTGCTGATGGACACCGCCGAGGACGCAGAAAAGCCGACCGAGGCGGTCACGGCATGAGCGGGCGCGACCTGCCGGTGCGCCCGGCGGCGCGCATCCTGCTGCTGGACGGCGCCGACCACCTGCTGCTGTTCCGCTACCGCGACGATGCCTACGCCAATGCCGGCAGGCCCCAGCTCTTCGAGTACTGGCTCTCGCCCGGCGGCGGCCAGGAGGCCGGCGAGACTCTGGAGCAGACCGCCGCACGCGAGCTGGCCGAGGAATGCGGCATCACCGGCCTGACGCTGTCGCGCGAGATCGCCGTGCGCCGCATCGCGCTGCGCGTCTATGGCGGACCCGAGATGCTCTGCGAGGAACATTTCTTCCTTGGCCGATTGCCCGGCCTGAAACCTGCGATCGACACGAGCGGCCAGTTCCAGAACGAACTCGACGTGCTGCGGGAGATCCGCTGGTGGGCCCATGGCGACATGGCCGCTTCGGAACATCCCATCGTGCCCACGGGCCTGCCGGCCTTCCTGCCGCGCATCCTGGCCGGCGACCTGCCCGGCGAGCCGGTGTTTCTGGAAGGTTAGGGCACGGGCCGGACACCATCGGCGCGCTGGCCGAAGAGGCAGGTCTCCATGTTGCGGTTGCGCGCATTGCGATAGGTCGCGACCAGCGTCATGCCGAGCTTCTGCGCGACACGGCGCGAGGCGGTGTGGTCGGTCGCCATGTTGGCCCAGACCCCCTCCATGCCGCAGGCAAAGGCGTGGTCGCGCAGCACCGCGGCGGCCTCCGTCGCCAGGCCCCGGCCATGGACCCGATGGTCGAGGATGTAGCCGAGATCGTTGCGCTCCCTGCCCATCAGTTCCAGGCGCAGGATGCCGGCATCGCCGATCAGGGCGCCGTTCTCCTTCAGGATGACCGCACGGCGGCCATAACCGGGCCGTTCGCTCTGTGCGATGGCGCGCCCGATCCAGCCCGACACCTCCTCGCGCGTGAAGGTGCACGGCCACAGGCGCAGGGTGGCGGGATCGCCCATGATCGCGGCGAAGGCGTCGAGATCGTCCTGCCGGAAGCGGCGGATCAGCATCCGCGGGGTCTCCAGCACGGCGTCGTCGGCCATGGTGCAGCCCCCGCGGCAGGTGCGATCAGTCCTTTTCCTTCATCGCGAAGACGTCGATCTCGACGATCATCGAGGGGTAGGAAAGCGTCGGCAGCGGCACGCCGGTGGTCGCGGGTCCGGGGTCCTTGAAGTAGGAGGCGCGCGTCGGCAGGTTGGCGTTCAGTGCCTCGGGGCCGCAGTCGCCCTTGTAGACGGTCGTCACCTTGCAGACGTCCTCGTAGTCGGCGCCCAGTTCCTTCAGGATCGTGCCGATGTGGACCATGGCCTGGTGGGTCTGGGCGGTGAGATCGTCGGGGTGGACCGCCTCGCCCTTCTTGTTGAGCGAGACCTGGCCGCCCAGGAAGATCATCTCCTCGCACTTCAGGCCGTGCTTGTAGGGCAGGTGGACGTGCCAGTCCCACAGCGAATCGGGCCAGACGTGCCTGCGCGGCAGGTGGGCGCCGTCCTCGCCGAGCATGGCGACGACCGAGATCTTGATCAGAACCTCCGGGTTGGCATGGCGCGGCAGCGGAATGCCGGTGGCGGCCGGACCGGGTTCGCTGAAGTGCGCGGCGCAGGCCAGGGCGGCGGGTTCGAAATCGTCGATGCCGACGTTGCCGGCGTACCAGCGGTTGACCTTGACCGTGTCGTCGTAGTTGGCGCCGAAATGGGCGAGCACCTTGCCGACCTGGCCGACGACCTGGCGGGTCTGCTCGGTGATGTCGCCCTTGTGCAGGGTCCTGCCCTGGGCATCGAGCGGGTACTGTGCCGAGACGAAGATCATCTTGCCCGAACGCAGCCCCTGCACGAAGGGTTTGGGCAGGGGATGGCCGATGGCGTCGGGGGCGTAGGTGCGCGGGGTACGCTCGCCGTTCTCGCGGCGCATGGCGTAACCCTCGATCTCGACCCGCATGCCGTCATAGGCAAGCCAGGGCACCGGCACGGCGTTGACCGTGGGGCGGCAGCCTTCGGGCAGGTGGGAGCCGACCATGGCGAGGAATTCGGCCTCGTCGACGCTGCCGTCGTTGACGTAGAAGCAGAGCAGGGTGACGAGGTCCTGCAGGTCGCAGTCGAGACCCGCCAGCACCTTCTCGATGTTGGCGACGACGTTTTTCGTCTGGGTCGCCAGATCGCCCTTGTTGCAGACCACGCCTTCGGGCGTGAGATCGACCTGACCGCCGATCCAGATCATCTCGCCGCAGCGCACACCGTGCTTGTGGCTGACGTTGATCGGCCAGTTCCAGTGGCCCTGCGGCCAGCAATGCTGCTTCTTCATCGTCCCCTCGCATGTTGGGGGCGCAGGATGGACCGATTGGGGTCCGCCCGACAAGCTGTCAGACAGGTTCCCCGCCGGCTGCCTTGCCCCGCGCACGGAAGCGCGGACGCCGGCGTGGATCGGTGGTTTCCACGACCCGGCGCAGCAGCGCGGGCAGGCGGTCGCGCAGCACATGGACGCGCGCCGACAGCCTGGGGAAGCGGCCGCGCAGATGGCGGATGGCGCCGCGCAGGCGGCGGTTGTCGCGCGCGACCAGGCAGAGCCCGGCCAGCACCAAGAGCGCGCCCAGCGGCACGGGCGTGGGCGTGATCACCGCGCCCACGCCGATCAGCATCCAGCCGATGGACAGGCGCAGGAGACGGGCATGGAGCAGACGGTGCACGACGGTTTCCCCGCAGTTCAGGTGCAGGGCGCAACCTGCCATCCCAGTGTGACGGCGCCGTGGCGGCGCCTCAGGCAATCGCCTCGGCCGCCTGCTGCTTCAGCAGCTCGCTTTTCCTGAGCTTGACCGTCTCGGACTTCAGCTGGCCGCATGCCGCGGCGATGTCGCGGCCGCGCGGCCGGCGCACCGGGGCCGAAAGGCCGCCGTCGTTGACGATGCGCGAGAAGGCGTGGATGCGGTTGTTGGAGGAACACTCGTAGATCGCGCCGGGCCAGGGATTGAACGGGATCAGGTTCACCTTGGCCGGGATGCCCTTGAGGATGCGCACCAGTTCGCGGGCATCGGCATCGCTGTCGTTGATATCCTTCAGCATGACGTATTCGAAGGTGATGCGCCGGGCGTTGCTGGCGCCGGGATAGGCGCGGCAGGCCGCGAGCAGTTCCTCGATGGGGTACTTCTTGTTGAGCGGCACCAGCTTGTCGCGGATCTCGTCGCTGACGGCGTGCAGGGAGACCGCAAGATCGACGTTCAGCTCCTCGCCGCAGCGCGCCATCATCGGCACGACGCCGGAGGTTGAGAGCGTGATGCGCCGGCGCGAGAGCGAGATGCCCTCCTCGTCGATGACGATCCTGAGCGCGGCCTTGACGTTCTCGAAATTGTAGAGCGGCTCGCCCATGCCCATCATCACGATGTTGGAGAGCAGGCGTCCGCCGCCGCTGGGCGTGGGCCATTCGCCCAGATAATCGCGCGCCAGCATGAACTGGCCGACGATCTCGCCGGGATCGAGATTGCGCACCAGGCGCTGGGTGCCGGTGTGGCAGAAGGTGCAGGTCAGCGTACAGCCGACCTGGGAGGAGATGCAGAGCGCGCCGCGGTCCTCCTCGGGGATGTGCACGCTTTCGACCAGATGGCCGCCCTCGAGCCTGAGCAGCCATTTCTGGGTGCCGTCCTCGCTGACCTGGTGGCGGGCGACCTGGGGTCGGCCGACGTAATAGCCCTGGGCCAGCTTCTCGCGCATCGCCTTCGACAGGGTCGACATCTCGGCGATGTCGGTGACGCCGCGGTGATAGAGCCAGTGCCAGATCTGCTTGACGCGGAACGGCTTCTCGCCGATCGCGGCCATCTCTTCGGCCAGCTGCTCGCGCGAGAGGCCGATCAGATTCTTGGCGGTATCAGGGGGCAGGGCGCTGTCCATGGCCGCGCATATAGGCCCGAAGCGGCCCGAATCCAAGCATCCAGGGGGTCAGCCGGGGCGCAGCAGGCCCTCCAGCAGGACATGATCGGTCCGGAAACCGGCCCGTTCCAGGCAGCGCCGCGAGGCGATGTTGTCGATGTTGCAGCCGCAGATGGCGCGCCCGCCGCGCGTCGCCACACGATCGCGCATGGCCGCCACGATCGCCGTGCCCACCCCGCGACCGCGACGGTCGGGCGCGAACACCATGCCGATATCGGTTCCCGGTCGGCCTGCAACCACCGTGCTGGAGATGCCGCAGCCCGCCAGAACGCCATCCTCGCCGCGGAACAGGATCAGTTCGGCCTCGTCGGAGCCGGCGTAGAAGGCGACCCCGTCGGGATCGTCGAAGAACTCCGGATCGAGACCAAGCACTGCCGTGAGGTCGTCGCCTGCGGCGGGACGCGGCCGCAGGGGCGGCAGATCCGATGGCGCCACGGGCTCGCAGCGACGGAACAGCAGGCCAACCTGCGACAGCGGCCCGGCGCGGCAACCTGCCAGTGCCAGCAACACGCGATCGAAGGACTTCAGGACGATGCCGCTTACGCCCGAGGCCGCGACCACGGCGTCAAACGCCGCCAGGCGCACGTCCTCGCCCGATGGCGCGACATGGAACTCCACCAGCATGCCTTCGCAGGTGACCGCGTAACCTTCCGGTGCATCGATCGACCAGACTTCGCCGTGTTGCACCATGTCTTCCAGGAAAAGCTCCTGGGGTTCCGGCAGGGAATCGAGATACCGCTCCCGGAGCGCGATGGGGACCGGCGAGTCGACGCGCGTGACGACGACGGGGCTCAGTTCGGGCAGGCCTGGCCGATGGCGTCGTAGGCGGCGGTGAACCCGAGCAGGCTGTAGGTGTCCTTGGTGTCGGTGCCACGTTCGGACTTGCCGCGAACCACCATGTCGACGCCGACCTTCATGGCCGCCACCAGCGCGGCGTCGTCGGCCTCGCCCATGGTCCAGGCGGTGTCGCCCTGGGTGAACAGCACGAACTCGCGGTCGCCGACGGCGACGCGGACCCGGGCGTCGGGACCGAAGTTGTAGCCGGAGATGATCGAGACGACATCCTTGGGCCCGGGCGAGCGGCGCGTGACCAGCATCCAGATCTTGCCGCGTGCGCTGTAGTTGCCCTCGGCCTTCTTGGGTGCGCTGGCCATGTAGCAGACCTTCTGGCTGCCCGACTGGTAGACGTAGGCCTTCCAGTCGCGGAAGGTTCCGATCACCTGCGGCTCCTGGGCCGAGGCGGCGGGGGCAAGACCGATGGCAAGCAGCAGGGCAAGGCCGATAGCGCGGATGGCGGACGTCATGACAGATCCCGAGGTCGTGAAACGGGGCGGAGTGTAAACGCAACGACAAGGCCAAAACAGGGCAAAGGGCCATTCATGGCTCAGTCCTCCCGCGCCGCGGACTCCGGCGCCTTCCGCGGCGTGCGCAGGAAGCGGCCGCCGTGGCGGCGTTCGGGCGCGGGTTCGGCACCGCCATGGGTCGTCACGGCGCGCCGGAAGCCGCCCAGCATGCGCAAACGGTCGTACATGACGATGGCCCCGGCGATGGCGACGTTGATGCAGAAGGCGGTCGGAATCTTCACCACATGATCGCAGCGCGCGAGCATCGCCGGCGAGAGCGAGCCCAGTTCGGGGCCCATTACATAGGCCGCCATGCGCGGATGGTGGAAGGCCGGCAGGTCGACCGCATCCTCGATCAGTTCGATGCCGACCAGGGCGCAGCCCGTGGGCAGGCGGAAGTCTTCCAGGCTGTCGTAGCGGAAGAACGGCAGGTTGCGGTGCGAGGCGGAGGTGTCGGTCTCGAAACGCACGCGGGGATCGGGCGCCACGGCGAAGGCGAAGTTCGCACCGAAGGCGTGGGCCGAGCGGAACAGGCTCCCCAGGTTGCCCGTCTTGGAGATACCCTCGACGCCGATGCCGAAATAACCGCGCATGGCGGGGAACCTGACGCCAGCGCTCGCCCTTGGCAAGCAGGCGTTGACCGTGGCGCCGCCCTGGCCTACCCCGCGCCGAGCTTGCCATGGAGACAACGATGGACGATTCCGCCCTGCCCCTGCTTGCCGAGGTGACCCGCGGCACCACGGTCGAAAGCCGCCACCACGGCGCGGTCGTGGTCACCGACGCCGCCGGCAAGGTGGTCTGGAGCCTGAGCGATCCCGGCCTGGTGATGTTCCCGCGCTCGGCGATCAAGCCGATCCAGGCCGCCCTGGTGATGGCCGAAAGCGGCGCCATGGACGCCTTCGGCGTCAGCCAGAAGGAGCTGGCGCTGTCCTGCGCCAGCCACAACGGCGAGGCGATGCATACCGAGCCGGTGCGCGCCTGGCTCAAGCGCATGGGCCTTTCCCCCGCCAATCTGGAATGCGGCAAGCAGGATCCCGGCACTGCGGACGCGCTGCATGACCTCTACAGCGGCGGCGGCCATGCCGGGCCCGAGCACAACAACTGTTCGGGCAAGCACACCGGCTTCCTGACGGTCTGCCGCCACATGAACGTCGATCCCGCCGACTACCTCGACCCCGAGCACCCGGCCCAGGCGGCGGTCTGCAACACCATGGCGGCAATGTGCGATGTCGACCTGAAATCGGCCGATCTGGGCACCGACGGCTGCGGCGTGCCGACCATCGCCATGCCGCTCCACAACCTGGCCCTGGGCATGGCGCGGCTTGCCGATCCGGCAGGGCTTTCGGACCGCCGCGCCGACGCCTGCAAGGCGATCGTCGCGGCCATGGCCGCCCATCCGATGATGGTCGCGGGCACGGGTAGGACCTGCACGGCGCTGCTGACCGCAGGCAGGGGCCGCTTCGTCGTCAAGGGCGGTGCGGAGGGCGTCTATGCCGGCGCCTGGCCCGAGAAGGGCCTGGGCATCGCGCTGAAGATCGCCGACGGCGCCGGGCGCGCCGCCGAAATCGCCATGACCCACGTCCTGCGCCGCCTGGGGGCGATCGACGACGCCATGTGGCGCGAACTGGACGCCACCACAAATCCCGAGCTGAAGAACTGGAATGGCACGCGCGTGGGCGAAATCCGCGCGGCGGGGGCGCTGCTGGCCTGAGCCTGGACGGGCGACGGCAACCCTCCTGCGTCATCCCGGACAAGGCGCAAAGCGCCGCCGATCCGGGATCCACGCCGGAACGCGGGCTGATGCGCCGGCGAGCGCAGGGCCGTTCCGGCATGGATCCCGGCTCTGCGGGTGCTGCGCGCCCTTGGCCGGGAAGACCGGCGGAGAGGAACGCTAAAGTCGTTGCCGAGCTAACTCTGCAGCTCTTCGAGGTTCTCGAACAGCTTCAGCGATTCCGGGTTGGCCAGCGCCTCGGTGTTCTTGACGCCGCGGCCGTGGACGATGTCGCGCACGGCCAGTTCGCTGATCTTGTTGGAGCGGGTGCGCGGGATGTCGGCCACCGCGAGGATCTTCGCGGGCATGTGGCGGGGCGAGGCGTTGGCCCGGATCTTCTGGCGGATCGCGCCGCGCAACTCGTCAGTCAGGTCATGGCCGGGGCGCATGACGACAAACAGCACGACGCGCACGTCGCCCTCCCAGTCCTGGCCGATGCAGAGCGAATCGAGGATCGCGTCGAACTGCTCGACCTGGCGGTAGATCTCGGCCGTGCCGATGCGCACGCCGCCGGGATTGAGCACCGCGTCGGAGCGCCCGTAGATCACCATGCCGCCCGATTCCGTCACCATCGACCAGTCGCCGTGGCGCCAGACGTTGGGGAAGGTGTCGAAATAGGCCGCGTGGTACTTGGCACCGTCGGGATCGTTCCAGAAGCCCACGGGCATCGAGGGGAAGGGCCGGGTGCAGACCAGCTCGCCCTTCTCGCCCACGGGCAGCGCCTTGCCGTCGTCGCCGAAGACGTCGACCGCCATGCCCAGGCCGCGGCTCTGCAGCTCGCCCTTGCGCACCAGCAGCATCGGATTGCCCAGGGCAAAACAGGAGATGATGTCGGTGCCGCCCGAGATCGAGGAGAGCTGGATGTCGGCCTTCACGTCGCGATAGACGTAGTCGAAGCTTTCGTGGGCGAGCGGCGAGCCGGTCGACATCAGCAGGCGCAGGCGCGAGAGATCATGGCTTTCGCGCGGCTTCACGCCGGCCTTCTCGATCGCCGAGATGTACTTGGCCGAGGTGCCGAAGATCGAGATCTTTTCCTTCTCGGCAAAGTCCCACAGAACCTGCGGGCCGGGGTGGGCCGGATTGCCTTCGTAGAGCATCAGCGTGGCCTCGCAGGCCAGGCCCGAGACCTGCCAGTTCCACATCATCCAGCCGCAGGTCGAGAAGTAGAACAGGCGGTCGCCCGCCTTGACGTCGGCATGCAGGGCGAGCTCCTTGAGATGCTGGAGCAGCGTGCCGCCGTGGCCGTGGACGATGCACTTGGGCGCGCCCGTGGTGCCCGAGCTGTACATGATGAAGAGCGGATGATCGAAGGCGACCTGGGCGAAGTCGATCTCGCGCCCCTGGCCGCCGCCGCTCGCCTCGTCCCAGGATACCGCGTTGGGCAGGACCGACAGGTCGGGCGCCGCCTCGACATAGGAGACCACCACGGTCTTCTGCACGCAGGGCAGTTCGGCGAGGATTTCGGCGACGCGGCCGCGGCTGTCGAAGGTCTTGCCGCCGTAGAAGTAACCATCGGCGCAGACCAGCACCTTGGGCTCGATCTGGCCGAAGCGGTCGAGCACGCCGCGCGTGCCGAAATCGGGCGAACAGGAGGACCAGGCCGCACCCAGGCTGGCGGTGGCCAGCATGGCAGCGATAGTCTCGGGCAGGTTGGGCAGGAACCCGGCGACCCGGTCGCCCTCGACGACACCCTGGGCCTTGAGCCAGGCGGCAAAACCCGCGACCCGGTCGTGGAGCTCGCAAAAGGTCATGGCGCTGCGCGTGCCGTTCTCGCGCCAGCACACGATCGCCTCGGCCCCGTCGCGCCGGCGCAGCAGGTTCTGGGCATGGTTCAGCCGCGCGCCGGGGAACCAGCGGGCGCCGGGCATGGCATCGCCGTTTTCCAGCACGGTGTCGGCAGTCCTGGAGGCGCGGACGTCGCAGAACTCCCAGAGCAGGGACCAGAAGTCCTCGCGGTTCTCGACCGACCAGCGCCACAGCGCATCGTAGTCGGGCAGGGCGATGCCGAAACGCTCCGCCGCGACATCGCGGAAGGCCGACATGTTGGTGGCGGCAACACGCGCGGGATCGGGCGTCCAGAGGATCGGGTGCATCGCAGGCTCCGTGCTTGGGTCGAGCCGGTCTCCTAGCATGGAAGCCGCCTTTGCCCATACCCGCCTGCAGCGAACTGGCCTAGGCTTGGCCGCCATGTCCCCGCTTGCGCGTTTCGCGCGTCTTTCCACACCCGTGCGCGCCGCAGGTTTCGTCCTGCTGGCCGGCGTCGGCTTTGCCCTGATGATCACGCTGATCCGCCACCTGGCGACCAACCTGCTGGTCGACCCGATGGAGATCGTCTTCTTCCGCAACCTGTTCGCCTCGATCGGCATGCTGCCCTGGCTGATGCGCCACGGTGCGGGCGCCATGAAGACGCGGCGCTTCCCCCTGGTCAGCCTGCGCGTGCTGTTCGGCCTGATCAGCATGGCGACCTGGTTCTCCGCGCTCGCCATCGTGCCGATCGCCAACGCCGTGGCGCTTTCCTTCACCGCACCGCTGTTTGCCGCGGTCGCGGCCGTGCTGGTGCTGGGCGAGAAGGTCCGCGCCCGGCGCATCACCGCCCTGCTGCTGGGCTTCGGCGGCATGCTGGTGATCCTGCGGCCGGGCCATGCCGAGGTCGGCTGGGGCGAACTGCTGGTCGTGCTCTCGGCCATGACCATGGCCTTCTCGATCATCTGCATGAAGCTGCTGACCCGCACCGAACAGCCCGCCGCGCTGGTCGCCTGGCAGAACATGCTGCTGACCCCGGTCTCCCTGGTGCCCGCCCTGTTCTTCTGGACCTGGCCGACCCCGGAGGCCTGGCTGTGCCTGGCCGCGGTGGGCTTCATCGCGACGCTCTCCCACCTGTGCTTCACGCGCGGCTTCTCGATGGCCGACACCACCTACCTGCTGCCCTTCGACTACATCCGGCTGCCGCTGGTCGCGGTGCTGGGCTGGTTCGCCTTCGGCGAGGCGACCGACATCTGGACCTGGGTCGGCGCCGCGATCATCGCCGCCAGCACCTTCTACGTCGCCCGCCGCGAGGCGCTGGCGCGGCGCAAGGAGATCGCCCTGGAAGGCAAGGGACCCGTGCGCACCACCGCTGGGCGCGACCCCGGCGCGCCATGAACCGCTTCGACGTGCTCGCGCTGCCGGGCGGCAGGGGCAACCTGCTGCTCTCGGCCTTTCCCGGGGAGCAGGACGACCTCGACCGCATGGCGCGGGCCGATGCGGCGCTGCTGGTCAGCCTGACGCCCGCCATCGAGATGACCGCCCTGGGCGTGCCGCCCGACGAACTGACGCGGCGTTGCACGCGGCACGGCATCGCCTGGCGACACATGGCGATCGCCGACATGGCCGTGGCCGGCAGCAAGGCACGCACGGCCTGGCGCGAGATCGGCCCGCTGGCCCACAACCTGCTCGATGCCGGCCGCGCGGTCGCCATCCACTGCCGCATGGGCCTTGGCCGCACCGGCACGATCGCGGGCATCCTGCTGGTCGAGCGCGGCATGGCGCCCGGTGCGGCGATCGCCGCGATCCGGAGCGCCCGGCCGGGCAGCATCGAGACGCTGCATCAGGAACGCATGATCGAGGACTGGGCCGAACGGCGCTGAGGCTTGGAGCAGATCTATCTTGTGGTCTAGCCCGGCACGTGGGCGGCAAGCCGGCGCGCCGCCGCCAGGATCGCCTCGGCCATGCCGGGATCGCCCGTGGCGTGACCCGCGCCCTGCGCCAGCACCAGTTCGCCATCGGGCCAGGCGCGGTCGAGTTCCCAGGCGGTCACAAGCGGTGCCTCCAGGTCCATGCGGCCCTGCACCATGACACCGGGAATGCCGGCCAGGCGATGCGCCTGGGCGAGCAGGATGCCGTCCTCGAGAAAGCCGTTGTGATGGAAGTAGTGCGTGACGATGCGCGCACGGCACAGGCGGAAGACCGGATCGGACCAGGCCGTCGGCGGGGCCGCGTCGGCATCGGCGGTGGCGCTGGCTTCCCAGTCGTACCAGTCGCGCGCGGCCTTCTCGCGCACCCCAGGATCGGGATCGGCAAGCAGCGTCCGGTAGGCCGCGACCATGTCGCCGCGCAGCGCTTGCGGCACCCCGGCCGTGAAACGATCCCAGGCGGCGGGCACCATCGGCGCGATGCCGCGATAGAGCCAGTCGATCTCGCAACGCCGGGTCGTGGTGACGCCGACCAGGAGCAGGGCGGCGACCTGTTCGGGATGCTGCTGGGCATGGGCCAGGCCAAGGGTGCAGCCCCAGGAATGGCCGAAGACCAGGCAGGGTCCGATGGCGAGATGTGCCCGCAGGGCCGCGATGTCCTCAAGCAGGTGCGCCGTGGTGTTGGCCGCCAGGTCGGTCGCGATGTCGCCGGCATGGGGCGTGCTCTGGCCGCACTGGCGCTGGTCGAAGAGCATGATGCGCCAGACGGCCGGATCGAAGAACCGGGCCGCACCCCTGTTGCGCCCCGAACCCGGCCCGCCATGGAGCAGGATGACGGGTCTGCCGCGGGGATTGCCGCAGAGCTCCCACGCGATGGCATGGCCCTGGCCGACCGCAAGGCGCCCCCGGGCATGGGGGGCGGTCTCGGGGAACAGCCCGCTCATCGCGCCGTCGTGCCGAAGAAGCCGGGCCGCAGCGCCAGCCAGGTGGTGGCGCTGCCGCCCAGGCAATAGACCGCAAAGATCCAGCAGACCCCGTCGGTCGACAGGCCGTTGTCCATCATCAGACCCATCAGGACCGGGCCGAGCGCCGAGGCGAAGACGCCCATCGAGGAGGCCAGGCTCTTGATCGCGCCGAGGTGCCGGGTGCCGTAGAGCTCCGGCCACAGGGCCGAGATCGCGGTATGGCCGAAACCGCCGCTGAACCCTGCCAGGACAAAATAGGGCCAGACCCAGAAGGGTGCCTGGCCCCAGGCCAGCGCGGCCAGCGACAGCGCCAGGGGCAGCAGCATCAGCGTCACCAGGCGGCGCGCCGGGATGCGGTCGAGCAGGTGGCCGACGAAGAGTGAGGTCGCGATCGTGGCGATGGCATAGACGACGTAGTTGCCGGTGATCCAGGCGGCACTCCAGCCCTTGTCCTCGGCAACGAAGCGGTGGTTGATGAACATCGCGGTCATCACCAGCGACGGCGCAAAGACACCCGGCAGCAGCAGCCAGAAGCGCGGGTCGCGCAGCATCTGCATGCGCGTCCAGGAGCCGGCATGGGCGGCCTCGCCGGCCGCCTCGCCGGCCGCGACGTGGCTGGCGTGGCGCGCGCCGTGGCCGCGCAGAAGCCAGAGCGCCAGCGGCAGGAAGACGACCAGCGCGATC
>JAQCLG010000220.1 GCA_027592745.1 Pseudomonadota bacterium
TCTCGCCGGCGCGCTGCCTGAGGGCATCGGCGCGATGACGCAGGCCGTCGGCCCTGTCGCTGGCATCGTGGGCGACGCCGCGGGCACGTTCGCCGACCCGGTGGCGCAGGTCCTGGCCGCGCTCGGTGCGCGACAGGGCGCTCATGGCGATCCAGGCCGCGCCGGCGCCGATCAGGAAGGCGGGAACCGGGTTGTCGCGGATCACGCGGCCGACGCTCGAGGAGAATTCCGCGGCGCTGTCGCGCATGTGATAGGCCGCCTCCTTGATCGCCTCGCCGGTGCCCAGGCGATGGTCGAGTTCGTCGAGGCCATCGTCGATGCGGGCGCGGGTATTGCCCAGCTCGCGCTGGATCTGTTCGGGCGTGCGGTTGGCCTGCACGTTTTCGGGGTTTTCGACGCCATGGTGAATGGTCATGTCAGGGTCTCCTTGATGAGTTGCTTGTCGCGGCGCAGGGCATCCATCGTGCGCCGCGGCATGAGGTTCTGTGTGTGCAGGGCGCGCAGCGCGGCCCAGATCCAGACGGCGGCCACGGCGGCCACCACGAGCCCGACCAGCCCGGCGGCAAGCCATGCGGGCATCGATGCGGCCAGTGCCTGGACGACCGCCTGGAGAACGACCAGGAACGCGGCGAGTGCCAGGAGCAGACCGCAGGCCAGCGCCAGCAGGGCGTGCCCGGCCATGCTGATCTTCTGGTGGACCTCTGCGAGCGCCAGTTCGATCTGCATGCCGACCAGCCTCTGCAGGTCGGCACCCAGCGAACGCAGGATGTCGGTCACCGGTCTGCGGCTTTCGCCCGGTTCCATGGTTCAGACGCCCGGCGTGGTGATGTTCGCCTCGGCCGCATGGTCATGTTCGCCGCTGGCGCGCAGGAAACGGCCGGCCAGGAAGCCCAGGGCGACGGCGCCGCCAAGGAAGATGGCGGGGTGGCTGCGCGCCAGGTCGCTGGCCTCAGAGAACATCGTCGAGAGGTCCTTGTTGCGCAGGCTCGCCGAGACCCGCTCGAGCTGGTCGGCGGCGCTGTCGGTGAGGCCCGCGACGGTGCCTTCCTCCTGGCTGCGCAGCTTCTTGGAGGTGTCGCGCAGGGTATCGGCGATGCCGCCGACGCGGTTGGCGAACTGGTCCTTCTGGGCCTCGCCGAATTCCTCGGCATGACCCTTCAGGTCGTCGATCAGGGCGCTGCCGTCGGCCTTGAGCCGTTCGGCATCGTGTTTCACGTCGGCCTTGGCCGCAGAGACACTCGAGGTGGTGGTGGTCGTGGTCATGGGTTTCTCCGGTGTTTCGTTACCTCATCCAACGTGAATGCCCCGCCTGCGTTGCAGGCTCAGCCCGTGCGGGAAAGGTGGCGTTCGAGCAGATCGACGTTGCGAAGGTTGGCCTTGAAGGCGATATCGGCGAGGTCGCCGACCAGCGGCACCGCGCCGAGCAGGAAATCGATCGCGACGTTGAGGCCCATGCGGGCCAGGAGGCGCTTGGGCGCGCCCAGCCGGGCCGCCTCGGCCACGACCCAGGCGGCCATGGCGGTGGCGGCGACATCGCCGACGCCGGGGACCAGGCCGATCACCGCATCCCAGCCGAAGCGGATGCCCAGCAGGCTGAAGCGGCTGTCCTGCAGCCGTGCCATGCGGCGCAGCCGGTCGAGCCGGCGCGCCGCCTGGGGATCAGCGACGGGCAATGATCCACATGGCATGGATGATGCCCGGGATGTACCCGCACAGCGTCAGCAGGATGTTGAGCCAGAACTGCAGCCCGAAGCCGACCTGCAGGAAAACTCCCAGCGGCGGCAGCAGGACCGCAAAGATGATGCGGATGATGTCCATGTGATTCCCCGGTTGATGGCGTGGCGGCGCCTCTGCGCGCCTTGTCTCCACCCATCAACGCGCCGGGATGCCCCGGCGTTCCCGCCCGGGCGTCTCAGCGCCAGGCGAAAACCGGCTGTTCCAGGTGGGCGACGCGGGTCGCCCGGCCGGCCAGGGCGACCTCGCGGAACTGGTAGAGCACGGCGGCCGTGGGCGCATGGATGCTGCTGCCGGCCAGCGGCATGCGGATCACCGGGCGGTCGCTTTCGGGGATCGAGACGAACTCGGGCGACCCGGGCACGAACAGGTCGCGGAAGGCGATGCGGTGGATCGAGGCGACCTCCAGCGGATTGGGTGTCAGCTCGGCCTTGGTCCCGGCCCAGATCACCACCGGCGCGATCAGGTAACCCGAACGCGTGGGATAGTCGTCCAGCCGGCCCAGCACCGCTCCCGCGGGCAGCTCCAGGTTGACCTCCTCGTGCAGCTCGCGCAGGCCCGCCTGCTCGGGCGTCTCGCCGGGATCGAGGCGGCCGCCGGGCAGGGCCCACTGGCCGGCGTGGCGGTTCATGCGCGGCGCCCGCTTGGTCAGGATGAAGGCGCCCTGGCCGTGGCCGTCGTCGATCACCGTCAGGGTCACGGCGGCGCGCTTGAGGCCCTCGCCCTGCTGGGGTTGCCGCTCGAAGGCGGCCAGGCGCGCGGCCATCGCCGTGCGCAGCGCCTCGCCCATGGGGAAGTCCTGTTCCATGGTCCTGACCTAGCCCGCCCGGCCCTGTCCGTCTAGGATGGCCGCGGTTCTTTTCGGAAGGGATCGCGACGATGGAAATCCGCACCATGGGCCGCTCGGGTCTTGCCGTGTCGCTCGCCGGCATGGGCTGCAACACCCTGGGCTGGTGGGTCGACGAGGCCCAGGGCATCAAGGTCGTGCGCGCCGCGCGCGATGCCGGCGTGGCGCTGTTCGACACCGCCGACTGCTACGACGACGGCGTCTCCGAAACCATCCTGGGCAAGGCGCTGGGCAAGGCCCGCCAGGATGCCGTGATCGTCACCAAGTTCGGCATGAAGACGAAGTTCGAGCGGCCCAACGCCCGGCGCGGCGGGCGCGACCATGTGATTGCCTCCTGCGAGGGCAGCCTGAAGCGGCTGAAGACCGACTGGATCGATCTCTACCTGCACCACGCCCCCGACGATGTCACGCCGATCGAAGAAACCCTGGAGGCGCTCGACCGCCTGATCGCGGCGGGCAAGATCCGTTATGCCGGCTGTTCCAACTATGCCGGCTGGCAGATCGCCGATGCCGCCTGGACGGCCCACGACCGCCGCCTGCAGCCTTTCGTTGCCGCACAGAGCGAGTGGAACCTGTTCAGCCGCGCCATCGAGGACGAGGTGGTGCCCGCCGCGCGCCGTTTCGGCCTCGGCGTCATGCCCTATTTCCCGCTCGCCATGGGCCTGCTCTCGGGCAAGTACAGCCGCGACCGCCGTCCGGCGAAATCGACCCGCCTGGCCGGCGACGATCCCCGCTACGCCGCGATGCTGAGCGAGGCCAACTTCGACCGCGTCGACCGGCTGGAGGCCTTCGCCGCGGCCCATGGCCACAGCCTGCTGGAGCTGGCGATCGGCTGGCTGGCCAGCCACGATGTCGTCTCCACGGTGATCTGCGGCGCGACCCGGCCGGCCCAGGTCCGCGCCAACGCCGCCGCCGTCACGGCCTGGCGCATGAGCGCCGACGAGATGGCCCAGGTCGATGCGCTGATGGCCGGGTAGGCGCGCCATGCAGCGTTCCTTCATGATCGTCGACGACTTCTTCGACCGGCCGGAGGCGGCCCGCGAGATGGCCCTCGGCCTCGACTATCCCGATCCCGGGGAAGTCTATTATCCCGGCCGCAACTCCAGGCAGTCCATGGCCGGGCCGGCGAGCGACCAGATGTTCAGCCATCTCGTCGGCGAGAAGCTGGTGGGCATCAACAAGTGGTCCCACGGCTGCGCCCGCCTGACCCTGGCCGCCGACAAGCGCCGCGGACGCGTCCATGTCGATCCGGGCGCCACCTGGGCCGGCATCATCTATCTCTCGCGCGACGAGGACGCCGCGGGCGGCACCGATTTCTTCCGCAACGTCCGCTACGGCACCGACCGCGCGCCGCTCGACGATGCCGAGGCGCAGGCGATCTACGGCAAGGCGACGCCGCGCGAGGCGCTGATGGAAATTCTCACGGTCGAGAACGGCAGCGACCCGGACGCCTGGGAACTCACCCACACCCTGCCCATGAAGTTCAACCGCTGCGTCCTCTTCCGCCCCTGGTTCTGGCATTCCAGCGGCGACGGCTTCGGCACCACCATCGAGGACGGCCGTCTCGTGGTGCTGCTGTTCTTCGCGCCGGCCCCCGACGCGGTCGGTGCAGTCACCGTGCCGATGCTGTAGAATGGCGCCATGATCCTGCGTCATCTCCTCACCATGGCCGC
>JAQCLG010000221.1 GCA_027592745.1 Pseudomonadota bacterium
ACCGCGCAGCCGCACGCAGGGGCGCAACCTGCATGGCCGGGCATTCCTCCACGACTACGACTGGACCGCAGACCGGGACTTTGCCGTCCTCGAACTGATCATGACCGCACCGGTGGTGGTCGCGAGCTGGATCAGCCTGCAGTACTTCGGCTCGGCGGTCGCCCCAGAGGTCTTCGGTTCCGGCAACAAGCTGCTGCACAACGTCACGGGCGGCCTAGGGGTGGTCGAAGGCAACGGCGGCACGCTGCGCGCGGGCCTTCCCCTGCAATCGGTCGGCGACGGCGAGCGCCTGGTCCACGAACCGCTGCGCCTGAGCGTCTGCATCGAGGCGCCGCGCGAGGCGATGTCGGCGATCCTGGAACGCCACCCGGACGTGCGAGCCCTGTTCGACAACCGCTGGCTCCACCTCTTTGCCCTGGGGCCGGACGGTCGGATGGCCTGGCGTTATGCCGGCGATCTCGCCTGGGTCCCCGAGGAAGCGGCGACCCTGTCGGACGGGTGCGAACTGGCGCTGGCATCATGATGCTTCCGCCGCATCTGCTGGCGCTCGAAAGCGAGGCCATCCACATCATCCGCGACGGCTTTGCCCAGGCGTCAAGGCCGGTCGTGCTGTTCTCGGGCGGCAAGGATTCGACGGTGCTGGCCCATCTCGTCTTGCGCGCGTTCTTTCCCGCGCGCCCGCCGATCCCGCTGCTCCATGTCGATTCCACCTGGGAGTTTGCCGAGGTCCTGGCGTTCCGCGACGGCTTTGCCGCCGACCACGGCTTCGACCTTCTCGTCCGCGCCAACGAGGAGGGTCGTGCGCGGGGCATCAACCCCTTCGAGCACGACGATCTCTACACCACGATGATGCGCACCCAGGCGCTCAAGCAGGCGCTCACCGGCGGCGGCTACGATGTCATCTTCGGCGGTGCCCGGCGCGACGAGGAGGCGACCCGCGCCAAGGAGCGCATCGCCTCCGTGCGCAACGCCAGTCATGGCTGGGACCCGCGCAACCAGCGCCCGGAACTGTGGCGCTGTTACAACTGGCGCCTCGCGCCGGGGCAGTCGATCTGGGCCTTCCCGCTGTCCAACTGGACCGAGGCCGACCTGTGGTCCTACATCCTGGTGCGCGGCATTGTGCTGGCGCCGCTCTACTTCGCGCGGGAGCGGCCGGTGGTGCGCCGTGGCAGGCTCTACATCATGGTCGATGATCACGCGCGGATGCAGTGGCGCCCCGACGATCGTGTCGAGACGCGCATGGTCCGCTTCCGCACGCTGGGCTGCTGGCCGGTGACCGCAGCCAGCCCGTCGCAGGCCGATACCGTGGAGGCGGTCGCGCTGGAGACCTTCCGTGCGGGCCATTCCGAGCGGGAAGGGCGCCTGGGCGACGGCGGCTCGCTGGAGCGGCACAAGCGCGACGGCTACTTCTGAGCGTTGCGGCGCTTGGCCGCCTGCTGCTTGTCGGACTCAGTGTCGGGTCTGTGTCTCAGCCCAGGCGCGCCAGGTACTTCCGGCAGGCCGCCTCGGCCTCCTCGGCCTCCTCGATGCGCTGCGGCAGCACTTCGGCGAGCGGGGAGTCGGCGTGTTTGCCGAACCAGCCCAGGTTGCCGATGCGCTGCGCCATCATGATGTCCTCGATGCAGGCGTATTGCTCGCCGGGAAATGGCTGCACGCGCTCGTAGCCCTTCAGCAGGCCGTCGCGCAGGCGCGGGAAGGCCTCGTCGCCGCCGCGCCGCCACAACGCCACGGCGATGTCGTAGAGCGGCCAGCCCCAGCCGCAATCGTCGAAGTCGATGATCACCGGCCCGTCGGCGGCGACGATGGTGTTGGCAAGGCTGAAGTCGCCGTGGATCAGGCCCCAGCCGGCGCGGTGCTCCTCGCGCAGGTGGGCGATCCGCTCGCGGATCGCGGTGACGGTGGCATCGAAGAGTTCCAGTTGCGCCGGGGCGATGCCGGCCGCCGCGCGGTAGGGGCCGTGGATGTGGCCCTCGCCGACCAGGCCGTCGATGTCCCAGCGCTGGCGCTGGAAGCCCTCCGGTGGCTCCCAGCTCCGGCCGTGCCGGTGGATCCGCCCCAGGACCTCGCCCAGGGCCGCGAAGGTTTCGCTCTCGTCGGCGACGGCGGCGTCCGGGGCTTCCTCGATCCAGCCGAACAGCACCGCCAGCGGCGCCTCCTCATCCTCGCCCGCGCGCTGCAGCAGGGCGCCGTCGCGTCCGATCACCGGGGCATTGACGGGAATCGCCTCGTTTGCCAGTGCGTCGAGCCAGGCCAGTTCCGAGGCGATCGATGCGGCGTTCTGGTAGCCCGGCTTTTGGATGCGCAGGGCGAAACGGCCAAGCTGGGGATCGGTGACGCGGAAGACGTCGTTTTCGCCCAGGCGGAAGAGTTCGGCCACGGCCTCGCGCGACAGGTGGAATCGGTCCAGCGCCTTGTGCGCCCGCTCGCGCGCATCCTGCGCCCTCTGTTCGGTGGTCTCGGCGTCCATGGCCGCGAGCATGGCACGGTCGCCGGGCCTTGTGCATCTCTGCCGGCTGGACAAACACCCGCGGCTCATGCGCCACTGCGCCGGTGCGAACCATGGGGGCAGGGTGTCGGTCTATCGCGAACAGTTCACGGCGGCGCGTGCCATCATCGGCGTCATCCATCTGCCGCCCCTGCCGGGTTATCCCGGCTCGCCGGGCATCGACGCCTGCATCGACAAGGCGCTGGCCGACCTCGCGGCGCTGGAAGCGGGCGGGGCCGACGGCGTGCTGGTCGAGAACGAATACGACCGCCCGCACATGCTGCTGGCGGCACGCGAGACCATCGCCTGCATGACGCGCATCACCGCCGAGGTCGCCGCCGCCGCCCGGCGCTGCGTCGTCGGCATCGAGATCCTGATCAACGATCCTGAAGCCTCGCTCGCCGTCGCCCGGGCCGCCGGTGCCCGTTTCATCCGCACCGACTACTTCACCGATCCCATGGAGCGGCCGGAGTACGGCGGGGCGATGAGGATCGACGCACCGGCCCTGCTTGCCTACCGCGAGCGTATCGGTGCGAGCGACGTCATGGTCATGGCCGACATCCAGGTGAAATACGCCCGCCTCACCGTCGCACGCAGCCTCGCGCAATCCGCGCGCATCGCCTTCGAGGCCGGGGCCGATGCGGTGATCGTCAGCGGCAATGCCACGGGCGATCCCGCCCGCCTGGCCGACCTGCAGGACGCCGCTGTCGGCGCGGCCGGCCGGCCGGTGCTGATCGGCAGCGGCCTCGATGCCGCCAACGCCCGTGAGCTGCTCGGCGCCTGCGACGGCGCGGTGGTCGGCACCAGCCTCAAGGAAGGCCCGATGATCACCGCAGACCGCGTCGCCGCGCTGGTCTCGGCCGCCCGGAGCTTCGAGCCATGAAGGTGCTGCATGTCGGCGATTGCGGCGTCGACCGTTATGTCGATATCCGGGCCGACCGCCCAGGCGGCATCTCGCTCAACTTCGCCGCCAATGCCCTGCTGTGTTTTGCACCCAATGACGAGATTGCCGTGCTCACCGTGCTCGGCCACGACCGCGAGGCGACGATCGTGGAGGAATCCCTGGCGGGTTTCGGGCTGGACGCCATGATCGCCTACCAGGACGACATCACGCCGATCCAGTACATCGACCGCGACCCCGGCGGCGAACGCCACTTCCTGCGCTACGATGCCGGCGCCCTGGCGCGCCACCGCCTGACGGCGCCGGAGGCCGCGCGCATCGCCGCCAGCGACGTCGTCGTCACCACGGTCTTTCCCGAGATCATCGACTTCTTCGAGACCGTCGCCGCGGTGGTCGCGTCCGCAAACGGCCTGCGCGTCTTGGACTACTGCAACCCCGGCCCGCCCGGGGATCGCCTGGCCTATCCGCGCCGCTTCACGCCCCTGTTCGACGTCGCCTTCATCAGCTGCGACGCCGCCGACGGCGCCCGGCTCGACGCCCTGGAGGCGATCGCCCGCGAGTCCGGCCACCTTATCGTGGCGACCCTGGGCGGGGAGGGCAGCATGGCGCTGGGCGGCAAGGACCGAGTCTTCTGCCCGCCCCGGCGCGTCGCCGACGTCGTCGACACGACCGGCGCCGGCGATACCTTCGCCGCCGGTTTCCTCAGCGTCTATTGCAACGGCGGCAGCATTGCCGATGCCCTTGCCCGCGGCACCGCCGAGGCCGCCCGCACCGTCCGCCACATGGGCGCCTTCCCCGCCGAGATGATCCCCT
>JAQCLG010000222.1 GCA_027592745.1 Pseudomonadota bacterium
CTGAGAGCTGGTGCATCACGATCTTCGGATACCGGATCGCTTTAGTCTGACAACGCCTGCGCGACTGCAGCCAACGCACTCAACATCACCGAAATCCAGACGAGCGACACGGCCCGCGCCTTCGCCCTCTACGGCTGCAGCGACTAGGCACCCGCCCGGCCCCACCGCCTGCAAGATGTGGTTGTTTTTGTGGGATAGTATCCGGTCATTTCCCCAAAAACCTATCAAAATCAATATGATAAGTTAGGGAGGTGGCGGAGGGAGCGGGATTTGAACCCGCGAGGGCTTGCACCCAACACGCTTTCCAGGCGTGCGCCTTAAACCACTCGGCCACCCCTCCGCAAGGGCGCGAAACCTAGCGGCCCGGGGGGCCGTAGGCAAGTTGTCAGCAACGTCGCATATCCATGCTAGGCATGGCGGTGGAAACGGGGAGATTTCCATGGGCGAGCGCGGCGGGACGGTGCGGGGGTACCTCGACGAAACCCCTGTCTGGGCCGACGGCACGCCTGCAGGCGATCCGCCGCTGACGGCCATGCAGAAGCGCATCTGGGTGCTGGCCGCGGCGGGCAAGTTCTTCGAGGGCCTGGTCGTCTTCATGACCGGCGTCACCCTGCCCCTGATCCATCAGGAATATGCGCTCAGCGCCGTCGAGAACGGCATGGTCGGGGCGGCCACCCTGTTCGGCATCCTGATCGGGGCGAGCGCGCTGGGCGACCTGGCGGACCGCTTCGGGCGCAAGACCGTGTTCATCGCCGAAATGGCGCTGTTCTGCCTGTTCCTGGTGGCGCTGACCTTCAGCCCCGGCTTCGGCTGGCTGGTGTTCTTCCTGTTCGGCATCGGCGTGGCACTGGGCGGCGATTATCCCACCGCCCATCTCATCATCTCCGAGAGCATCCCAAGCCGCGCGCGCGGGCGCCTGGTGCTGGGCGCCTTCGGCTGCCAGGCGCTGGGCGCCCTGGCGGGCACCGGCATAGGCTACCTGATCCTTTCCGGCATGCCCGAGATCGGCGCCTGGCGCTGGATGTATGCCACGGCCATCGTGCCGGCGCTGATCGTGGTGATCGGCCGCCTGGCGATCACCGAAAGCCCGGCCTGGCTGCTGTTGCGCGGACGCCACGACGAGGCCGAACGCGCCACCCGGCGCCTGCTGCGGCGCAGGCCGCAGTATCCCGGCACCATCACCCTGCGCCAGGCCCCGCCCCTGCACGGGCCGGCGGAATCGGGGATCCGCGCGCTGTTTCGCGGCAGGACGCGGCGCGCCACGGTGCTGGCCGCGGTACCCTGGTTCCTGCAGGACCTGGGTACCTACGGCATCGGCATCTTCACGCCGACCATCCTTGCCCTGTCCCTGGGCCTTTCCAGGGAACACACAAGCAGCATCAGCGATGTCATCGCCCGCGACATCCAGGCGGCCCAGGGTGCGGCCTTTCTCGACCTGCTGCTGATCGCGGGCATGCTCGCGGCCATCTTCCTGGCCGACCGGGTCGGTCGTATCCGCCTGCAGGTGGCCGGATTCGTGGGCTGTGCGGCGGGTCTCCTGCTCGCCGCGGTCTCGACCCACCTGGGCGGCACGGGCCAGACCGTGCTGCTGTTTGCCGGCTTCATGCTGTTCAACTTCATGACCAACATGGGACCCAACGCCCAGACCTACCTGATCGCCGGCGAGGTGTTTCCCACGCAGGTGCGCGGGCGCGGCGCAGGCTTTGCCGCCTCCTTCGCCAAAATCGGCGCGGTGGCCACGGTCTTCCTGTTCCCGATCCTGCTGCACGGCATCGGCACCGACCTGCTGCTGGCCATCCTGATCGGCACCAGCCTGCTGGGCGCCTGGGTCACCTGGCGCTTCCGCATCGAGACCACCGGCGTCAGCCTGGAGACCATGGACCGGCACGCCGACTGAAACGCGCAGGCCATGGACACGCCTGCCGATAACGCCAACCATGAGGGCCGGCAACAGGCAGGGAGAGCCATGGGCGAGCTGGAAGGACGGCGGGCGCTGATCACCGGGGCGGGACGCGGCATGGGCCGCGCCCACGCCCTGAAGATGGCGCAGCACGGCGCCGAGATCGTGGTGCAGGACATCGACCGCGAGCTTGCGCACCAGACCGTGGCGCTGGTCGAAAAGGCCGGCGGCACGGCGCGGGCCATGGTCGGCGACGTCTCCGAGATTGCCGATCTCAAGGCCAAGGTCGCCGCCGCCGGCGCCATCGACATCCTGGTCAACAACGCCGGCATCGACCGGCCCGGTACGATCGAGGAGATCGACGAAGCCGGTTTCGACGCGATGTTCGCGATCCACGTCAAGGGCGCGTTCTTTGCCACCCAGGCGGTGGTGCCGGGCATGAAGGCCCGCCGCTGGGGCAAGATCGTCAACGTCTCCTCGATCTGGGGCATGACCGGCTTCACCAGCCATTCCCACTACTGCGCGGCCAAGGCCGCCCTGCTCGGCCTGACCAAGGCCTGGGCCAAGGAACTCGCACCCTGGAACATCAACGTCAACGCACTGGCGCCGGGCGGCGTGTGGACCGAGATGGAACTGGCCCAGCGCGGCCCCGAAGGCATCCGCGAGGCCGAGGCACGGGTGCCGCTGGGCCGCTGGTCGCAGCCCGAGGAACAATCCGAGAGCGTGCTGTTCCTGGTCACCGACCGCTCCAGCTTCATCACCGGACAGTGCATCAGTGCCAACGGCGGCAGCACCATCGTGGGCATCTAGGCGATGGCGCTGCATGGCGGTTACCATGGCGCCTGTCTCCCGATGCCGGAACCCTGCCGACCATGACCGATGTTGCCCTGCTGGAAGCCGATGAGCCCGAGCCTGTCGTCGTGCACAATACCGATGGGAGGTCGCCGATCTTACTGACCTGCGACCACGCGGGCAAACGCATCCCACGCAGGCTGGGCGACCTCGGTCTCGCCACCGCCGAACTGGAACGCCACATCGCCTGGGACATCGGCGCGCTGGCGACCTCGAGGCTGCTTTCGGCGATGCTCGATGCGCCGCTGGTTGAGCAGGTCTATTCGCGCCTGGTGGTCGACTGCAACCGGCCGACGCGCTCGCCGACCTTCATCGCACGCTTGAGCGAAAACACCGCAATCCCCGGCAATCTCGATCTGTCGGACGAAGCGATCGCGGCGCGCGAACGGGAGATTTACCGCCCCTACCACGCGCGGATCACGCAGATGCTGGATGCACGCAAGGCGTCGGCCCGGCCGACGGTGCTGATCGCCATGCACAGCTTCACGCCGGTCTACAAGGGGCAGGCGCGGCCCTGGCAGATCGGCCTGCTCTACAACCGCGATGCCCGCGTAGCGGCAATCCTGCACGAGCTGCTGGCCGACACGGGGCTGACCGTGGGCGACAATGAGCCCTATGCCATCACCGACGATTCCGACTACGGCATCCCGGTGCACGGCGAACAGCGCGGCCTGCCCCATATCGAGATCGAGATCCGCCAGGACCTGATTGCCGGGGAAGCCGGGCAGAGGGAGTGGGCAGAGCGGCTGGCGCCGATGTTTCGCGAGGCTGCTTCGCGCGTGCTGGCCTGAGGCTTCAGGTCGCGCCGGTGCGCGATTCCGGCAGGGGCTGGCCGCCGTCGACGGCGATCGCCTAGCCCGTGATGTAGGCCGATTCCTCGCCGGCCAGGAACAGCGCCAGGTTGGCGATGTCGCGGGTGGTGCCCAGGCGCCCCATGGGCACGGCGGCCTCCATGGTGCGGATGTGGCGCTCGCCCAGGGTGTCCCGCAGGCCCGCTGTCAGCACGTTGCCGGGCTGGATGGCGTTGACCGTGATACCCTCGGCGGCGACCTCGATGGCGACGGTGCGCAGGAAACCCTCCATGCCCGCCTTGCTCGCCGAGTAGTGCGCCATGCCGGGGTTGCCGACGAGCGGCCCGGTGATCGAGGAGGTCAGCACCACCCTGCCCCAGCCAGCCTTGCGCATCGCCGGCAGGCAGGCCTGGACCGAGAGGAAGGTGCTGGTCAGGTTGACCGCCAGCACCCGTTCCCATTCGGCCAGCGTCATCGCCTCGATGCGCGTCTCGGGAAAGATGCCGGCGTTGTGGCAGAGGATGTCGAGGCGGCCGAAGCGCGAGAGCGCCAGGTCGGCCATGGCCGCGGACGTTTCCGGCAATGCGATGTCGCCTTCCAGGAAGACGGCGTTGCCGCCCAGCGCGGCGGCCGCCG
>JAQCLG010000045.1 GCA_027592745.1 Pseudomonadota bacterium
GCTCCATGGTCAGCGTGCCGCGCTCGCCCTCGACGACGATGCGGAGCGGGCTGGGGAGTTCGCCCGTCGCGGTAAGACGGGCGACGAGCCCGCTTTCCCAGCGCGCTTCGATACCCTGTCCGCCGTCGCCGTGGGGGATTGTGGAGACGAGCGCGCCTTCCCCCGCCGCGATTCCGGCCACCGGATCGATCAGGTGCATGGCGTAGGTGTCCCACGCCTTGGGTGTGGTCGCGGTGATCCGCCGCAGGGCGCCGAGCCGTTGGCGGTCGTCCGCGCCGAGCCGGAACTCCGGGGCGTAGGCGAGCGCCGAACAGGAGAAGATCTGGCCCGCGACGGTCTCTTTCGCGAACAGCGCTTCGGCCGCCTCGACCGAGAGCGCGAGCGGCTTGTCGATGTAGATCGGCAGACCGGCTTCCAGCGCTGGCGCAGCATGGCGCATGTGCGATGCGGCATCGTCGCGCGCCAGCAGGACGGCATCGACCTCCGCCGCCATCGCATCGGGCGAGTCCGCAATCGCACCGATCAGTGAGGCCGCCGCGATGTCTTCGGAGACGGCCCGGTCCTGGGTCCAGACCGTCGTCACCGCGGCGCCGCCGATGGCGTCCTCGGGAAAGCGCTGGCGCGACAGGTAGTCCGGAACCGCTGGGTAGGGACAACGCGCCATCGCGTCCGGGTCGTAGCCGTTGAAGATGGCCGACCAGGAATAGGGATGGCCGTTGCCCGGGCTCGCGCCGATCACGCCGAGCCGCAGGGGGCAAGCGATCACCGGGGCCATCGCGCGGGGTCCAGCAGCATCTCGGGCACGCGGCCGGTGAGGTCGCGCAGGGCACGGCAGGCCGCCTCGTCGAGCGGCGGGCGGTCGAACAGCCCGAGGGTCTCCTCGAGCTGGTCGAGGCCATCGACACCGACCACCAGGCGGCCGACCCAGGGCTGAGCGCGGACATGGGCGACGCAGAGATCCGCGAGCGACCGGCGGCCGAGTTCGCGCGCGAGGCCGCGCAGGGCGGAGAGCAGCGCCGCCGGTTCGACGCCGACCGTCGGCCATGGGGTGCGCTCGTCGCCGAACAGCAGGCCCTGGAGAAAGACGCTGCGCACGTCGACCGTCACCTCCGGACGTTCGCGCAGACGGCGTCCGGCGCCGGCCTCGTCCCAGCGCCAGTCGAGCGGATTAAAGGGAAGCTGGATGTGGGCCACACCGGGTGTGGCGAGGGCACGCTCGAGCTCGGCGGGCGATTGCACAGAAACGCCCAGGCGACCGATCCGTCCGTCCTCGGCGTGGCTCTGCAGCGCACGCCAGAGCGCGCCGTCGCCGCGTCCGAGATCGGCGGCGCGGTGCAGCAGCAGGGTGTCGATGCGTCTGCATCCCAGCGCCTCGAACGACTCCAAGATTGAACGTTCGGCATGCTCTTGCAGCGCGGCGGCATCGTCGCTCTCGGGTGCGGGCGCGAGCTTGGTGACGACGGGCGGCGCGGCTTGGCCCAGCTTCCTCAGGGCAAGACCGACGCGCTGTTCGCTCTCGCCATAGGCCCTGGCGGTGTCGAAGCCGGCGACGCCGAGCGCGGCGGCACAGCACAGGATCGCGACCGCATCGACCTCGTCGGGCATGCCGCGCCGGTTCGCGACGCCATAGTCGAAACCCAGTTGCGCGGTGCCGAGCACCGCGGGCGGCCAGGTCGTCATCTCAGATGCAGTAGCCCTGATCGCCGAACAGCACGAGATTGCCGGCGATCCAGTCGCGCGTGCGCGCAAGGCCATCGTGGAATGGCACCGCGGGCTGCCATCCGGTCAGGTAGGCGATCAAGCGGTTGTCGGCGATCAGGCGCTGAACCTCGCTCGCCTCGGGCCGCATCCTGTCCTCGTCGCTGACGATCTCGACCGCACGACCGACCAGCTCGATCGCCATCTCCGCCATCTCGCCGATCGACCACTCCTCGCCGGTGCCGATGTTGACCGTGCGCCCCTCGGCCCGGGCGCAAAGACCGAGTGCGACGATGCCCGCGGCCGTGTCCGTGACGTAGTTGAAGTCACGCGTCGGCGAAAGCGCGCCCAGGCGGAGCTGATGGCCGCCTGCCAGAAGCTGGCTCAGCACGGTGGGGATCACTGCACGCGCGGTCTGGCGCGGTCCGAAGGTGTTGAAAGGGCGCGCGATCACCACCGGCAGGCCGAAGGACAGATGGAAGGACTCCGCCATCTTGTCGGCGCCGATCTTGCTCGCCGAATAGGGCGACTGGCCGACCAGCGGATGGTCCTCCGAGATCGGCACGGTCTGGGCCGTGCCGTAAACTTCCGAGGTCGAGGTGTGGACTAGGCGCTCGAGCCTGTCGCTGGCGCAGCAGGCCTGCAGCACGTTGAGCGCGCCGCCGATGTTGGTGTCGACGTAGGAGCGCGCTGCGACGTAGCTGTAGGGAATACCGATCAGGCTCGAAAGGTGAAAGACGAGATCGCAGCCGTTCACCGCCTCGGCGACGCGCTCAGCGTCGCGGATGTCGCCCGGCATCACCTCGACCTCGGCCAGCACGGCGGGTTCGAGATCGGCGAGCCAGCCCAGGCTGTTCCACGAGTTGTAATAGACGAAGGCGCGCACCGCCGCGCCCCGCGCGACCAGGAGCTCGACGAGGTGCGAGCCGATGAAGCCGTCAGCGCCGGTGACCAGCACGGTCCGGCCGGCAAGATCCTGCCCGGAGGTCATAACTTGTCGCTCTCCCGCTTGGCCCGCTCGAGGTCCGACGGCGTGCCGATGTCGTTCCAGTACTCGTGGATCGGGAAGGCGGCAACCCTCTCGCCGCGCGCCAGCGCCGTCTCGATCAGGTCGGTCATGTCGAAGGCCGTGCCGTCAGGCACCAGATCCAGGATGTACGGCTCGACGGCATAGATGCCGGCGTTGCAGAGGAACCGCTGGGTCGGCTTCTCCTCGATCGCCGCGACCCTGTGGTTGTCGATGCGCAGCACACCGAAGGGGATCTCGACGTGATAGGAGACCGCGCCCACGGTGATCGCCGCACCGGTCTCGGCATGGAAGCTGTGGAGCCTGCTGTAGTCCGACGAGGTCAGGACGTCGCCGTTGATCACCAGCACGGTGCCCTCGGGCCTCGCTTCCAGGAGCGACAAAGCGCCCGCGGTGCCGAGCTTGGTCTTTTCCCGGAGGTAGCCGATCGTCGCACCGAAGGCGGCGCCATCGCCCAGGAAGTCCTCGATGATGTGGCCCAGGTAGTTGGTCGAGACGTGGATCCGCGTGATGCCGCAATCGACCATGCGCCGTACGTGGCGTTCGAGCAGCGGCACGCCGCCGATCAGGATCATCGGTTTGGGCCGGTTCTCGGTCAGCGGGCGCAGGCGGCGGCCCTCGCCGCCGGCCATGATGACCGCGCAGGCGAAACCGGCGGCCTCGTGGCCGTCGCCCGCGGAAAGCTCAAGATCGCGCGCCTGCACGATACGCAGCACGCGGCCGCCGTCGTCGACCACCGGTGCCGCGGCGACGCCGCGGCTGAGCAGGAAGTCGGCGAGCTCGTCGTCGCGCATCGTCGCCCCGGCGGCGATCGGCGCGGGGTTCATGACCTTCTCGACCGGGCTCGCGAGATCGAGGCCGCGCAGCAGGGCGCGGCGCACGTCGCCGTCGGAGATGGTGCCTTCGAGCCGGCCTTCGCCGTCGACCACCACAGCGATCAGCCGCCGGGTCTCCTCCAACGTCGCGACCGCCACGCGCAGGGGCGCTCCGTGCACGACAGCCCCGTCGATCATCGGAACCAGCCCTCGCAGGCCTCGCCGCGCAGCGTCATGCCCTTGCGGATCAGCCGTTCGTCGAGCACGACGCCTGCGATCGCCTCGGCGACCTTCACGCCCGCACCGCCCAGGCCATAGGGATTGGGAGCGGTTCGCGCCGCTTCGCGGAAGGCCTCGTCGAAGAGCGCGGTGCGGAGCGCGGCCTCGATATCAGAGGCGTCGTAGGGCGTCTCCAGCACGTTGCCGCCGCGCAGGCGACCCTCCTGGCGGCTGCCGATATCGACCGCGGGACAGCCAAAGGCGGGCGTCTCCTTGATGCCCGAGGACGAGTTGCCCGCGCAGACCACGCGGCGGGCCGGATCGCGCGCCAGCGCCAGCATGCCGTGGTAGAGGTGGCGTCCCAGCGACGAGCGCACCAGCACGTTCGAAAGGCCGCGCGCGCCGAAGGCGTCGAGCCGCTCGATGATGCGTCGCCCGCCGGCATCGTTGTTGGGATAGGTCAGCACGATCTGCACGCCCTCGGCCGCGAGCCGTTCGAGCGCCTCGAGCGAGGGTGCGAGCTGACTCGCGGCACGATCGAACTGCGTCGCCACCGAATGCTGGGTGAACACCACAAGCGGCCGGTCCGGATCGATGCCGGTGCGCTCGCGGATCTCGTCGGGACCGGCGACCTCGCCTGCCACGATCAAGTCGATCGCCGGGAGTCCCACGGTGTGGACGCGCCAGGGCTCCTCGCCCATCGCCAGCAGGCGGTTGCTGGCCTGCTGGTTGGTGGTGAAGTGAAGGTGGGCGAGCTTGGTCATGGCATGGCGCACGGAATCGTCGAGCGCGCCACCTTCCGTCACGTCGCCGCCCTCGATGTGGGCGGTAGGAAGGCCCATCTGCGTACCGGCGATGACCGCGGCGAAGCCTTCGAAGCGGTCGGCATACACCACCAGCATGTCGGGCTTGTGGATGACCAGGGCGTCGGTCATCGAGAGCACGCCCGAGCCGATTGCGTATGCTGTGCCGATCAGGCTGTCGGTCGGCATGTCGATGCGGATCTCTGCGTCGATGGTGAAGCCGTCGGCCTCGATCTCCGACTTGGTCCGGCCGAAGTCCGGGTCGAGATGGGCGCCGGAAACGAAGAGCAGGAGACGCAGGTCGGGATGCGCCTGGATGGCGCGCAGGATCGGCAACTGGAGGCCGTATTCGGCGCGGTTGCCGGTGAAGACGGCGATGGTACGCTGTGCCGTCACGGTCGGGCTCCGATCAGGCGGGAAAGCCCGTCATCCAGCGTGGTCTCGGCGCGCCAGCCGCAGGCCTTTGTCGTGGCCGTGGGATCGAGCACCAGCGCCGAGATCCGGTCGAGCGGGTCCATCTCCAGGATCGGCCGCCCGGCCTGGCCGGCAAGCGCTAGGGCGCGCTCGGCCAGATGCCGCACCGGCGTGCCGATGCCGGTCGAGAGGTGAACGATGCCGCCGATCGCGCCGAGCGCCAGCGCGGCTAGGCCGCGCGCCGCATCGTCGCACCACAGAAAGTCGCGCACGGCGCCACCGTTGCCGATGCGCAGCGGGCCGTCGCAGGCCAGCCGCTCGACGATGTCGGAGACTACGGTGCCCCGGCCCGTGCCGGGCCCGTAGATGTTTGAAAGTCGCGCCACCGTCCCTCCCGATGCAAGCACTTGGGCTTCGGCCGCAAGCTTCGCCCGGCCATAGATTCCGGCCGGGCGAACCGGATCGTCGATCCCGTGCGGCAGCGCCGTCGCATCCCCGTAAACCACGCCAGAGGATGCATAGACGGTGTGGTCGTACCCCTTCTGCAGCAGGGTGCGCAACAGCGCCGGTACGGTTTCCAGATATTTCTCTCCGGCGGTCTCGGCTTCGGCGATCGATGCGGTTTCGGCAAGGTGGACCAGCCGTGCGCCCGCGGGCGCCGGGGTCTCGCCGTAGTCGCCGACGCGGTAGAACTCGCAGCCCTTGATCTCGTTCGCGCGCCGCGACACCGCGACAACCTCCGCACCGCTTGCCGCAAGCGCGATGCAGAGCCTACGCCCGAGCCAGCCTCCGGCGCCGGTCACCACGACCACGGGCGCCATCAGGCGAAGTCCCGGATGTCCTCCGGCTCGAGCGCGCGATCGGGTTCGATGTCGCGCGCGGCCACCCGCCCGATCACACTGTCGAAACGGTCGGCGTGGATCGGCCCGGTGCCGGGCCGCTTGACCCAGACGTTGCCCAGGCTCAGTGCGTCCCCCGCCCGGATAGGCGCGATCGAAACCACGCTGGCATAGGCGAAGTCGATCACCGGCTGTTCCTCGGGCAGGATCGTCTTGCCCCCACCGCGTGCCTGCCAGACCGCCCGGGAGCCCGCGATCAAGTCGCCCAGCTCGTCGGGCTCGATCGAGATGCCGGTGTCGGGGCCCGGCCAATCGCGCGAGATGGTGAAATGCTTCTCCAGGATGCTGGCGCCTAGTGCGACCGCGCCCAGGCAGGTCCAGACACCCAGGGAATGGTCCGACAGGCCGACCACGAGCTCGGGAAAGGCGCCTTGCAGGTCGCCGATGCCGCCCAGGCGGACCATGTCGTAGGGCGTGGGGTACATGCTGGTGCAATGCAGCACGGCGAGCGGCGTGCCGTGGCGGCGGATGACCTCGACCGAACGGGCGATCGAGGCCATGTCGTTCATGCCGGTCGACAGGATCATGGGCTTGCCTATGGCGGCGATGTGGTCGAGCAGGGGCAGGTTGTTGCATTCGCCCGAGCCGATTTTGAAGGCCGGAACGCCCATGGCGTGAAGCCGGTCGGCGGCCTCGCGGCTGAACGGCGTCGATAGATAGGTCACGCCCCTTTGGACGCAATGGGCCTGGACCCGGCGTTCCTCGTCCTCGCTCAGTTCGCAGCGCTTGATGATGTCCCAAAGGCTTTCCGACGAGATTTCGCCCGGCGTCATGTCGGTCGGCACCATCTCCTTGTCAATGATGTGGCACTGGAACTTGACGACCTCGGCGCCGGCATCGGCCGCGGCGTCGACCAGCGCAATGGCCTTGTCGAACTCGCCCTCATGGTTGATACCCACCTCCACAATGACGAGCGGCGCGTGGTCCGGGCCGACCGGCCGGCCGGCGATCTCGATCTCGGGATGCGACGTCGTCATGATGGATTGCGCCTTTTCGCTGAAGGTCGTTGACTATATGGCATGTGAATCCGCAGAGACAACGAAGCCTGGGGAAGCGGCCGCCGCCATGGCCGCCTGCCACCTGGTGGGCATGCCGAAATCGGGTACGACCCTGCTTCTGGCGTTGCTGGACGGCCACCCCGAGCTTCAGGTCTTCCCCGAGGAACTACGCTTCTACGGCACGGCGAAGGGGCGCGACGACGGCGCCGAGCGCCTGCTCGAGGGCGGCGCTCTCAGGCTTCTGGCAAGGGGCGCGGCGGAAGGGCTGGGCGGCACACGAGACTACGGCCATGTCGATGGTGCGGGCCTTGCCGCCGACATCGCCGCGCTGGGAGCGCGAGGCCTGCGCGACCGGGCGCTGCTCGAAGGTATCATGGCGTCATGGCGCGACCGCAGCGGTTCCGGCGTCGGAACGCCGCGCATCTGGGTCGAAAAGAGCCCCGGCAACGAATACTTCCTGCCGGTGATCACGGGCTGGTTCGGACGCGCGAGCGCGATCGTCCACATGGTGCGCGATCCGCGCGACGTCTTCGTCTCGCTCTCGCGTGCTCGCGAGAGCGTCGGGACGCCGCTCGATCCCGAGACCTTCGCCACGCAATGGGGTTTTTCGGCCGAAATCGCGCGCGATGCGGCGCGGCGTTATCCGGGCTTCCGGGTGGTGCGCTACGAGGACCTCGTCGCCGAGCCGCGCGCGGTGATGACAGGGCTCGCCCGCGGCCTCGGCATCGCCTGGGACGACAGGCTGCTGGTTCCCACGCGCGCGGGCGTGCCGTGGCGGGGCAATTCCATGCACGATCGCATCTTCGCCGGCGTCGGCGCAGACTCCGTCGGGCTGCACCGCGAGGGGCTCGACGACGCCGCGCGGCGAGTCATCGAGGGGCGGCTCGCAGGCGCCATGCGCCGGCACGGCTATGGCCCCGTCACGGTGGGGCCGCGCGCCATGTTCAACCTGGCACGCCAGCGCCTGCGCAGGATGCGCTGGCAGCGGCGCATGGAGGCATCGTGATCGTCGCAGTGATCCCCGCCCGTGGCGGCTCCAAACGGCTGGCCGACAAGAACCTCCAGCTTCTGGGCGGCCGGCCGCTGGTCGCCTGGTCAATCCAGTCCGCGCTGCGTGCCGCCGCCGTCGACCTCTGCTTCGTCAGCACCGATTCCCCGGCTATCGCGGCGGCCGCCCGAGAGGCAGGGGCGGAGGTTCTGGACCGCCCGGAGGCGCTCTCGGGCGATCTGACCCCCACGGTCGACGTGCTGGCCCACGCCATCGCCGCGCTCGACGCCGAAGGACGCGCGCCCGATCTCGTCGTCACGCTGCAGCCCACCTCGCCGTTCCGGCCCGAAGGGTTCATCGATGCCGCAGTCGCCCGGCTCGAAGACGGTGTCAGCGCCGTCATGTCGGTCTCACCCGTGAGCGCGAAGTTCGGCCGTATCGTCGACGGCCTGTTCCGACCCTCCTATGCGCCGGGCACGCGGGGCCAGGATCTCGAACCCCTGTTTCGCGAGGACGGCGTGGTTTATGTCTCCCGCGCGGAGGCGATCCGGGCCGCGAACGACATGTTCGGCGCGGCCGTTGCGGCGTTCGTAACGCCGCGTCCCTGGGGCCTCGTCGACATCGACGATGCCCAGGATCTGGCGCTCGCCGAGGCGCTCGCGGCCGTTTTGAGCCTTGCGTAGTGTTCAGCAAATGAACATAATGGCGACCGGCGTCTTTCGCGGTCAGGAGGGGTGACGAGCCCGGCGCTCTTTCACCTGTCCTGCGGTAGCCGTGGCGATGCCTCCGGGCCCGCCGGACGCCCGAATTGCCCCCCCACAACCCACGAAACCCCTCGATGTACGCCCGCCACCTCGGTCCCGCCCACAAGACCTACGATGCCGTTCGCGGCCTGATCGCCTCGTTTGGCGCGGGCGAGCGCGAGCGCCTGCGTCAGCGCGCCCGCATCGGCGGCATGCTCGCCGCCCTGGATGCCCCCGGGGCCGGCCGGTTCGAGGGCACGGTGCTGATCGACGGCCTGTTCGACAACGCCAATTACTGGTTGCGCGCGGCCATGGTGCGCGCCGCACTTGGCACCCAGCACGGTCGCGAGGTCGGCCTGGCAGGCGGCTTCAGCCGCGGCGACATCGCGCGCATGTTCTCCGCGCTCGGGGTCGACAGGGTCGAGCGCCACGCCGCCTTCGCGCCATCGCGCGCCACGGTCGCCGCGCAAGCGCGCAGGATCGCGGCTGCGACCCGCCGGCCGGCCGATATCCTGGACTGGGAGCTGCCGGACGGCCTGCCGGGTGCGGTGCTCTACGACGGCTTCCTCAACCGCCAGCGCCAGCCTGAGGTCGACATCGCCGGCCACGACTTCACGACCTATCTCGAGGACGCGCTGATGAACCTCGAGGCCGCCCGGCGCATCCTCGACCGAGTCGAGCCCGACCTGCTCGTCGTCAGCCACCCCTTCAACTTCTCCTGGGGGCCGCTGGTCTGGGGCGCGCTCGCCCGTGGCATCGATGTGCTCTGGCTGTTCGGGCTCTACGGCGTCAACCGCTTCGTCCACATGACCCGGCCCGAGCACATGAACCTGCTCTACGACCAGCTCACCCCCGACGAGATGGCGTCCCTGCCGGCCGACCGTCAGGCCCGCTTCCGCACCCTCGGGCAGGCCTATCTCGACCATCGCCTGGGCGGGCGGACCGACGACATCCAGGCCGACTTCGCCTTTCGCCGCGCCGCCCAGGAGATCGACCGGCAGGGGCTCGCCGAGCGTTTCGGCTGGGATCCCGAACGTCCGGTGATCGGCGTCTATGCGTCGAACTGGTTCGACTGGCCGCACCAGCTCGGCATGACCCACTTCACCGATTTCCGCGACTGGACGCGCGTCACGGCCGAAACCGCGGCGAAATCCGAACATGCCAACTGGCTGATCAAGCCGCACCCGCTCGACGCCCATTTCGGCGGCATCGCGCTCAGCGACGTGATCGGCGACCTCGAGCTGCCCGGCCACGTCCGTATCGCCGATCCGGCCTGGAACAACCGCGCGGTCATGTCCTGCCTCGATGCGCTCGTCACCTATCACGGCACGGCCGGCATCGAGTTCGCCGCCCAGGGCGGGCCGGTCCTGCTGCCCGACCGCGGCAAGTACGAGCTTTGCGGCTTCGCGCTCCAGGCCAGCTCGCGCGAGGACTATCTCGGCCTCCTGGGCCAGCCCTGGTGGCACAGGCTCGATCTCGATGCGGTGCGCGCCAACGCGCAGTTCTATGCCGGGCTGTTCTTCTGCGCGCCCGCCTGGCAGAAGCCGATCCTGCAGGGCGACGACAACGTCAAGGACGCCAACCTCGCGCGCATCGCGGGCATTCTGGAGCACGGCGGCGCGGCGCTCGAACAGGAGCTCAATCTCCTGGCATGCTGGTACGCCTCGGGCGAGACCCACTTCCACCGCTACAAGATGCTCCGAACCGACAAGCCCGACCTCACCAACGTGATCGCGGCGGCGGCATGACCCTCGCCAACTCCACCACCGAAGGCGCGGGTCTCAAGCGCTTCGGCAGACGGCAAGTTGATAAGTCATCCATTGCCCTGCTGAGAGAGGCTCTTTGCCTCCTTACTCGACGGGAGCGTTGGCGTGCTGCGGGAGTCTTCGCTGTGATGATTTGCGGAGGCTTGATAGAAGCCGCAGTTGTCACTGCCGTAATGCCGCTGATCTGGCTCATTGTCGAGCCCTCGACCCTTTCCGACAACCCACGCTTTGACTGGATCCTCGGGAGCCTGGGCAACCCAATGCTCGACGAGGCAATCCCGACTATCGCCATCGTCACGTGCGGCCTGATCGTCATCGGCACGGCAACCACGCTGGCCGGGCAATACGTCACGCTGCGCTTCGCAGCATCCTGCCGCACAAGGCTGGGTCGCCTGCTCATGTCGAAGCTGGTCAACGCACCCTACCTTTGGCTTGTCGAGCGCAACGGCACGGTACTGACGCGCCAGTTGTATGCCGATATCAGCTCCTGGTCGGTGGGCTTTGTGCAAACTACTCTACAGGCGCTCCAGAACATTTTGTTAGTTGTCCTACCGGCATCCGTGCTGCTCTGGTTGTCACCACTATTCGGCATCGTCGCGCTATCATTGGTCGCGACGTTGGGCATCACGCTCATCGTGGTGTCGCAGCCGCGCGTGCAGTATTACGCTCGCGAGGCGAAGAACTCCGCCAACCACCTTGTCCAGATCGCTTTGCGTACTCTGGGCGCGGCCAAGGAGGTGCGGATCAGCGGCAGGCAGGATTTTTTCATTAACCGCTTCGATCTCATCAACTCTCGGCTCAATGACGTCAGCTGGCGCAACAAGTTCTGGGCCGCCGGTCCGACATATCTGATCATTGCGTTTGGCCAGATTGGCCTTCTGTCCTTCACAACGGGCATGTGGCTAAAGGGCTACAACAGCGGCGAGATCGCCGCGCAAATGGCGCTCGTCGTGGTCGTGACCTCGCGCGTGCTGCCGGCGGTCAACCGACTGATGACCCAACTCACCGTGTTTTGGAGTTCACTGCCCTATGTCGAGGGTATCTTGGAACTTAGCGAATCGGTCGATGAGGCGGCTGCTAAGGTGGCCCCTGAGGCCAAGCTTGAACCGCTTTCCGGCACTTGGCGAACGCTAACCTTACGCGACGTGCAGTTCAGCTACCCTTCGTCGGACCGCAGCAATCTAGCTTCCTGTACTCTGACCTTCGAGCGCGGAAAACGTTATGGCATTGTTGGCCCGTCAGGCGCAGGCAAGAGCACTCTACTCGATGTGCTCCTCGGCCTGATTGTCCCAGATAGCGGCGAGGTGCTGATCGATGGCAACTCGCTGTCAACCATCGATCGCGGTCAATGGCACCGCCAAGTCGGTTATGTGCCGCAACATCCATTCTTTTTTGACGATAGCCTGCGCCGCAACATCGCCTTCGGTGTCGACGACCGCGAAATCGACGACGAGAAGGTGCGCAGCACACTGATCGCGGCCCAATTAGGTACAGTTCTCGACACCCTGCCGCGGGGTCTCTCAACCAAGCTTGGTGAACGCGGCGTCGGGCTCTCGGGCGGCCAGCTTCAGCGCGTAGCGCTCGCCCGGGCGCTCTACCACGACGTAACCATGCTGGTGCTCGACGAGGCGACCAGCGCGCTCGACATGGCGAGCGAGGCCGAGGTGCTGGCCGCGGTCGAACGGCTCGAGGGCGATATCCTGACGATCAGCGTTGCGCACCGGGTCGCGAGCCTGCGCGCCTGCGACGAGATCGTCGTCATGGAGGCGGGCCGCGTCGTCGACACCGGTCGCTTCGACGAGCTCCTGGCGCGCTGCGACGCCTTCCGCCGCCTCGCCCAGGCCCATGACGATGAGGCCGCGCCGAACGCCGCGGCCGCACCCACAGACGAACCGGAGACGCCATGGCTGTGACCGATCCCTCAGGCGAGCCGGCCTTCGCCGTCGGCGAGCGCGGCTACGGCGGCGCCAGCCCGGCGCTCATCGTGGCCGAGATTGCCCAGGCCCACGACGGCTCGCTTGGTCTCGCCCACGCCTATATCGATGCGGTTGCGGAAACCGGCGCCGATGCGGTCAAGTTCCAGATGCATCTCGCCGGCGAGGAATCGACGCGCGACGAACCCTGGCGCACGAAGTTCTCGCGGCAGGACGACACGCGCTACGACTACTGGCGGCGCATGGAATTCAGCGCCGAACAGTGGGCCGGGCTGTGCGATCACGCCCACGAGCGCGGCCTGCTCTTCGTCTGCTCGCCGTTCTCGGCAGCCGCCGTGGATCTAATGGCAATGATCGGCGCCGACGTGCTGAAGATCGCGAGCGGCGAGACCTTCTCCCTCGAGAGCCTCGTGGCGCGCGGCGGCGCGATGCCGGTGATCGTCTCGACGGGGATGAGCGACTGGCAGGCGATCGACGCCGCGATCGACGTGGTGCGCGCGCGCAACGTGCCGTTCTGCGTGCTGCAGTGCACGACCAAGTATCCCACGCCGCTGACCGACGTCGGCCTCAACGTGCTCGACGCGATGCGCGGGCGCTATGGCTGCGCAGTCGGCCTCTCCGACCATTCCGGTCAGGTCTTTCCCGCGCTGGCGGCACTGGCGCGCGGCTTCGACGCGCTCGAGCTTCATATCACGCTCGACCGCCGCATGTTCGGGCCCGACGTCTCCTCGTCGCTGACCTGCGAGGAGTTCGCCCATGTCTGCGCCGCGCGCGACGCATTCCACACCATGACGACCTCGCCGGTCGACAAGGACGAGGCGGCCTCTGGCCTCGACCAGGTCCGCGCGATCTTTTCCAAGAGCGTCGCCACCAACGACGACCTGTCGGCGGGCGTCGTGCTCGAACGCGGTCATCTGACGCTCAAGAAGCCCGGAATGGGCATTCCCGCGGCCGAGCTCGACAGCCTGGTCGGCCGCCGCCTGCGCGTCGCCGTCACGGCCGACCGCCTTCTCAAGCCGTCGGATCTGGAGTGAGCGTATGAGTGGTCCCCGCAAAATCTGCGTCGTCGTCAACAGCCGCGCGAACTACGGACGCATCAAGTCGGTGATGCAGGCCGTGCGCGCGCGCGACGATCTCGAGCTGCTCACCTTCGTCGGCGCCTCGGCGCTGCTCTACCGTTTCGGCAACGTGCGGGAGGTGATGGAGCATGACGGCTTCGCGCCCGACTGCACGGTCTATTCCATCGTCGAGGGCGAGACGCCCACGACGATGGCGAAGTCGACCGGACTGGCGATCCTGGAGCTCGCCACAGCCTTCGAAAACTTCCAGCCCGATCTCGCGCTCACCGTGGCCGACCGTTTCGAGACCATCGCGACGGCGATCGCCGCGAGCTACATGAACATTCCCGTCGCCCACACCCAGGGCGGCGAGGTAACGGGCTCGATTGACGAAAGCGTCCGGCACGCAGTCACCAAGCTCGCCCATCTGCACTTCCCGGCGACCGAACGGGCCTACGATTACGTGCTGCGCATGGGCGAGAACCCCGATTGCGTCTTTCTGACGGGCTGCCCGGCGATCGACGCCATCGCCGAGATCGACCTTTCCCTGCCCGACGACCTTTTCGTGCGCTACCGCGGGGTCGGCCCCGATCTCGATATCGGCCAAGACTACCTCGTCGTGCTCCAGCACCCGGTCACGACCGAATACGGTCACGGCCTCGACCAGATCCGCGAGACGCTGGCGGCGGTCCACGGCACCGGCATGCAGACGGTCTGGCTCTGGCCCAATGTCGATGCGGGCTCCGATCAGGTCTCCAAGGGCCTGCGCATGTTCCGCGAGTCCAATCCCGGCGCGCCCGTCCACTACTACCGCAACTTCGAGGTTGAGGATTACGCCCGGCTGATCAACGGCGCATCCTGCCTGGTCGGCAATTCCAGCTCGGCGCTGCGCGAGGGCTCCTTCCTCGGCGTTCCGGCGGTCAACGTCGGCTCGCGCCAGGCCGGACGCGAGCGCGGCGGCAACGTCATCGATGTCGGCTACGACCGCGAGGAGATCACCGGCGCCATCCGCCGCCAACTTGAGCATGGGCGCTATGCGCGTTCCCACATGTTCGGCGACGGCACGGCCGGCCCGAAAATCGCCGAGGTTCTGGCAACCGCCAACGTCGCAGTGCAGAAGCGGCTGTTCTACTGATGGAGGCAGCGACCGTGGAGACCTTGAGACGCGACCATCTCGCCTTCCTGCGCGAGAAGGTCTTCCAGACCGATACCAAGTGGCCGCAGTTCGAGCTTCTGCTCGACGATCTCATCGCACTCGCCGTCGGGCTTGCGGCGGGCTCGACGGTGGTCAGCCTCGAACGCACGCTGCTCTATGGCGGAATCAGCCTGACCGCGCCGGTGTTCGCCGGGCAAAACTTCATCAGCGTCGACTGCAGCCCGCCCTCGGCCAACGAGCGCGGCGCCTACAACGACTGGATGACGGACGACGGCCGCTGCATCCGGATCCCCTATTCGCGGCGCGGCTCGCCGACGGCGACCGGTCTCGACGACGCCTCGGCCGATCTCGTGATCGTGCCCAACCTGGTCCACCACGTGCGCGACCAGGACGGCTTCTTCGCCGAGATGGCGCGCATTCTCAGGCCCGGCGGTAGCCTCTACATCTTCGAACCCCTGGTGCGCGAACTGCACCAGAAGCCCGACGATTACGTCCGCTACACGCCCTGGGGTGTGGAAGCCATGTGCGAGCGTGTCGGCCTCGCGGTCGAGGAGGTGCGCGACCGCGGCGGACCGTTCGAGGTCATCTCCTACTGCTGGACCCAGGCCCTGGAATACATGCCCGAGGACGAGCGCGCGCCCTGGAAGGAGTGGTTCTACGGCAAGCACCTCCAGGAGCTGCTCGAGATGGACCGACGCTATCCCACCAACCTGGTGCGCAAGCACACCAGCTTCCCGATGACCTGGTCGGTCCGCGCGAGGCGCAGCGTCGCCTGATGGTCAGGGACCGCACGGTCTTCGCCGTCGTGCCTGCGCGCGGCGGCAGCAAGGGCATTCCGCGCAAGAATCTGCGTCCGGTGGCGGGCCGTTCGCTGATCGCGCACGCCGCGGCCTTCGTCGCCGCGCTACCCTGGCTCGACGCCGCCCTGATCTCGACCGACGATCCGGAGATGGCGGCCGAGGCGGAACGCCACGGGCTCGCCGCGCCCTTCCTGCGTCCCGATCATCTTTCCGGCGACGCCGCCGAGGCGGTCGGGGTCTGGCGCCATGCCTGGCTCAATTGCGAGGCGCGTGAGGGGCTCGCTATGGACCTAGGCCTCTATCTCGAGCCGACCAGCCCGATGCGCACGCCCGAGGACGCCGAACGCTGCATCGCCGCCATCGTCGAGAAGGGCTTCGAGACTGCGGCCACGGTTTCGCCCACACCCAGCTCCTACAGCTTCGAGAAGAGCCTCAGGATCGAGGACGACGGCGGGCTCGTGTTCGTTGCGCCGCTCGAGGCCCGGGTCAACCGACGCCAGCTCGTCGCGCGTACCTGGCACCGCAACGGGCTCTGCTACGCCGCCACACGTGCGGCGGTCGTCGAGCGTGGCGAGATCATCGGCGAGCGCTGCGCGGCCGTTCCGGTCGAGCGACGGGTGGTCAACGTCGACGAGGCCTTCGATCTCCGCATCGGCGAACTGCTGATGGCCGGGGAGGCGGAGGCCCGATGACAGCAAGGGTCTTCATCCATGTCGGCGTGCCGAAGTCGGGCACCTCGACCCTGCAGCTCGACGTCTTTCCCAAACACGAGGAAATCGATTTCCGCTTCTGGCCGAAGCGCGACACGATCGAGGGGCTGTTTTCCTGCCTCTACGGCGACACGCTCTACGACGACGCGGCCTTCGAGGCCTGCGCGCGGCGCATCGCCGAAAGCCATGCCGGCACCGAGGGCGCCGTGCTCTATTCCCGCGAGCACCTGACGCACCAGCGCTACGACCGGGGCACCATGGCGCGCCGCCTGCGCCGCCTGTTCGGCGAGGCCTCGATCATCCTGACCATTCGCAACCAGTTCGACTGGTTCGAATCGTCCTACGTCTGGAACCTGCGACTGTTGCGCGAGCCCTGGCGCGGCGGTGTGCCGCCCGGGCTCGAAAGCTACCTCGCAGGCCAGTGGCGCGAGCGTCACCGCAGCCGCCTGGCCTCAGGCGACTTCGGCGCGCTGGCCCGGCTCTACACCGAGCTCTTCGGTCGCGAGAGGGTCCTAGTGCTGGCCTTCGAGGACATGGTGGCACGGCCGGAGCGATACGCCGAGGCGCTGTTCGGTTTTCTCGACGTGTCGCGCGAACGGGGCCTCGAGCTGCTCGCGGCCAAGCACCGCAACCCGCGCCTTACCGAGCGGCGCTACGCCCTTTGGTACTGGCGTGCCATCGGCATGCCAATGGCGCTGCAGCGCCTGCTCTACGGCCGTGTCGCCCTGCCCGGGGCCGACCGTCTCCTCGATGCCGGCCCGGCCAAGCGCGAGCCGCTGCCCGAGCGTTGGCGCGAGGAGCTCGGGCACCACTACGCTCCGGGCAACCGCTACCTCGAACGCGAATTCGGCCTCGACCTCGCCGGCCATGGTTATCCTGTCTGAGCGCGCGAAACGGTTCGGTCCCTCATGCAGCCTGAGTCCAGCACGCCCCCAAGGCCCCGCGTCCTCGTCTTCCTGGAGAGCGACATCGTCGTCCGCCACTTCATCGACAGCGGCGTGTTCGCCGAGGCGATCGAATGCTGCGACGTCTGCTTCGTCGTCCCGCCGCGCATCGAGCGCCGCTTCGTCAGGACGCCGAACGCGGTCGACTACGGCGCGCGCCATCGCGAGCTCGCGCCGCCGCGCCGGCGCCTGTTCTGGTGGCGCACCTTGTTCCAGGTCGATCAGGTGCGCTGGCGCCCCGGCGCCGACCACGCCGCGCTGCGGCGCATGCGCTCGTACCAGATCGCGAGCCGCCGGGTGCGCTGGATGTACCGCGTGCTCGCCCTGCCGGGCATCTTCCAGGTTTTCCGCGCCTGGGCGCTCATGCGCCTGCGCGTCTTGCCCTTCGACGCGCTCGACACGCTTATCGCCGAGGAGCAGCCCGACGTCCTGCTCCACCCCACCGTGCTCGACGGCATCTACGTCAACGAGGTTGTCGAGGCGGCGGCGCGCCACGGCATCCCCTCGGTCTTCATCATGAACTCTTGGGACAACCCTAGTACGAAGCGCAGCGTGATCGGCCAGCCTGACCGTCTGCTGGTCTGGGGGTCGCAGACACGTGAACATGCCGTGCGCTACATGAATATCGATCGCGACCGCGTTGTGTCGTTCGGGGCAGCGCAGTTTGATGTCTACCGCGAGCCACCGCGCCGGACGCGAACGGAACTACTGCATGAACACGGTATCGACACTGCTAAACGCGTGCTGCTCTACGCCGGTGCCAGCAAAGCAGTAGATGAGTATGCCGATCTCTGTCTACTCGATGAGGCAATTGAGCGTGGCGACCTCGCAAACACCGCTGTGCTCTACCGTCCACATCCCTGGGGTCGTGGCGGCGTCGGGGGTGGCCGCATTGTTGACCACCCGTGGCGTCACGTATCGGTCGAGAACACCATGCTCGACTACCTCGTGAAGGTCAGGGACGGGGAGAAGGACCTTAGAGCCTTTCCAGACTACCACAACACCGTCGATGTCCTGCAGGCAGCCGACGCACTCGTCTCGCCACTCTCCACCATCATCCTCGAAGCGGTCATGCTCGGCAAGGCGTCGATATGTTATCTGCCGCAGGACACGCCCGGCGACACTCTCGGAAACCAAGCGGGTCTTACACATTTCCGTGAGCTTTTTCAGGCCGAGGCCATCCCCAAGGTCCACCGTCGCGAAGACTTGGTTGCGGCGGCAGAACAGGCGCTAACTCGCGCCGGTGACGCCGACCATGCAGCGCTTCTGAAGTCAGTCGCGGCCTACTTCATCTCGCCCTTCGACGAGCCCTACGGCGAACGGCTTGTCAAATTCCTTCGAATGGTGGCCGACGATACCTGATCTGCGAAGCGCCAGCTGCGCCGTCACCGGCGGCGGCGGCCTGATCGGCTCGTTCCTCGTCGACAACCTCGTTGCGCGAGGCGCGCGCGTCATCGTAGTCGACGACTTCTCCAAGGGTCGGCGCGTCAACCTCGCCCACCACGGCGCGGCGATCACCATCCGCGAGGTCGACCTGGAGAGGCCCGGCAGCGCCCTTGCCGCGCTGGAGGGTGCCGAGGTCGTCTTCCACCTCGCCAGCCGCGCCTATGGCGTGGGCCACGGCGCCGGGCGCCACATGGAGATCCTTGCCCACAACGAGGCGATCACGAACAACGTGCTGGGCGCGGTCGCCCGCCTGAAGCCGCGCCACCTGATGGTGACCTCCTCCTCCTGCGTGCACCGCGACGACGGCCCCGACACCTTGGGCGAACTGCCGCTGTTCGACGGCGAACCCGAACGGGCCAACCTGGGCTACGGCTGGGCCAAGCGCTTCCTGGAGCAGAAGGCCGTGCTGCTGGCGGGCGAGACCGGCGTCGGCCTCACCATCGTGCGGCCGTTCAACATCTACGGCGAGCGTTACGCCTGGGTCGGACAGTCGAGCCAGGCAATCCCGATGCTGACCCACAAGGTGATGTCGGGCGCCGACCCTGTGGTGATCTGGGGTTCGGGCGAGCAGCGGCGCACCTACCTTCACGCCAGCGACTGTGCCGCGATCATGGCCGGCCTCGTCGAGAGCGGCTGGACCGACGGCCCGGTGAACATCGGCCTTTCGGAGACGGTCAGCGTGCGCGAACTGGTGACCCTGCTCTGCCGCCTGGCCGGGCGTTCGCCCCAACTGGTCTGCGACACGAGCAAGCCGGAGGGCCGTTTCGTCAAGAGCAGCGATCCCGCACGCCTGTTTGCCGCCCTGCCGGATTTCGCCCCGAAGGTCTCGCTCGAGGCCGGACTGGAGCGCATGATCGCCTGGTACCGCAGCGAATTTCCATGACCAGCCAGCAGCAGCACGTCCCGGCAGGGGCACGGGAACGCCTGGGCAAGGGCCCGGCAGAGATCCAGCTCATGTCCAAGGGCGATTTCGACCACCGCCTGGACGAGATGGCGGCCGGCCGTGCGCCGCGCGATTTCTTCTACGGCTTCCTCGGCCTGGTCGAAAAGGGCTACGACGCCCGCTTCCAGCGCACCGACCGGCCCTACACCGGGCTGGGTGGCGCCATCACCACCTGGCGGGAACGGCTGCGGGCACGCCTCACCGGCTTTTCCGAACGCGACCGGGTGCTCGAGGAGCGCGCCGCCAACTGGTTCCGGGCCAAGGTCATGGTCTCGTTCACCGACCACTTCAGCCTGACCATGGGCCGCGTGACCAAGCCGATGATGGTCAAGCCCTACACCATCGGCCTGTTCCACGGTCTTTCCGACATCGAGTCCCGCCTGCCCTGGCTGGGGCGGATGACGGGCTATGGCCACATCTGGCGTTCGCTTGCCGGCCTCGACCACATCGGCTTCTTCGGTCCGGCCGACCGCGAGCAGGCGATCGCCCGCTACGGTCTCGACCGCGAGCGCACCAGCATCTTCCCCTTCGGCGTCGACACCGACTTCTGGTGTCCCGGCGAGGAAGCCCCGGCCGAGAAACCCTTCGTGCTGTCGGTCGGGTCGGACCCCAGCCGCGACTTCGCCACCCTGGTCGCCGCCCCGGTACGCGCACCGGTGCATATTATCACCCGCCTGCCGGTCGTCGTGCCGGCAGACCGGCCCAATGTCACGGTCATGGCCGGGCATTACTTCAAGAGCCCGCTCGACGATGTCGGCCTGCGCCGGCTCTACCGCCAGGCCAGTGTTGTCGTGGTGACGTTGAAGGACGTCTTCCAGCCGACCGGCTACAGCGTCTGCCTGCAGGCCATGGCCTGCGGCCGCCCCGTCGTGCTTTCCGACATCCGCGGCCTGTGGGCGCCCGGCCTCTATGTCGACGGCCAGCATGCCCGGCTGGTGCCGCCGGCCGATCCGCAGGCGATGGCTGCCGCGATCAACCAGCTTCTCGACAATCCGGAGATGGCGCGCCGCATCGGAGAGAATGCGCGGGCGGTGACACTGCTCAACCATCGCCTGGAAACCATGGACGCCGCGCTCGAGAACCTCGTCTGCCTGGCGCCGGGCATCACACGCCGTTGAGGGTTTCCCCGTGAAGGTTGCAATCGGCTACCACGTTCAGGACGGTCCCTGGGGCGGCGGCAACCGCTTTGCCAAGGCGCTGACCGCGGCGCTGGAGGCGCGGGGCGATCGCGTGGTCTTCGATCTTGCCGACCCCGACATCGACATCATCGTCCTGACCGATCCGCGCAGCCGCAGCCCGCAGGTGAGTTTTGCCGCCGGCGCCTGCCTGCGCTACCGGCGCGCACATCCCAACGCCATCGTCGTCCACCGCATCAACGAATGCGACGAACGCAAGGGAACCAGAAACATGAACCGGCGGCTGCGTCTGGCCAATTATGCCGCCGACCACACCGTCTTCATCGCAAGCTGGCTGAAGGACCTCGACCTGTGGCGCCACGGCGAATGGTCGGTGGTGCTCAACGGCGGCGATCCCGATCTCTTCCGCGCCGAAGCCAATGTGCCCTGGGACCGCAGGGGACCGCTCAAGCTGGTCACCCATCACTGGGGCGGCAACCGGCTGAAGGGTTTCGACGTCTATGAGGAGATCGACCGCCTGGTGGCCACGCCGACCTGGAAGAATCGCCTGGCCTTCACCTATGTCGGCAACCTGCCGCGGGACGTCCGCTTCGGTGCCACCCGGGTCGTCGCCCCGCTCGACGGCGAGGACCTCGCTGCCGAACTGGCCAGCCATCACGTCTACATCACCGCCTCCCAGAACGAGCCGGCCGGCATGCACCACATCGAGGGGGCGCTCTCGGGCCTGCCGCTGCTCTACCGCGAGTCCGGCGCTTTGCCGGAGTACTGCAGGGGATTCGGCGAGGCCTTCACCAACCCGCAGAATTTCCACCATGCGCTGGGCCGCATGATGCAGAACTACGAGGAACACAAGGCGGCGATGGCCGGCTACCGCCACATGACCGGGCGCATGGCGGCAGGTTACCTCGACCTCTTCGACGAACTGCTCGCACGCCGCGCGGAGATCGTTGCTGCCCGGCGCGGCCACCGCGACCTGGCCGCCGAACTGCTCAACCGCCTGCCCTGGTGAGACCCGTCCTTTCCGAGAGATTCCATGTGCGGCCTCGCCGGCATCGTTGACTGGAACGGGCGCCAGGCGCCCGGGGCGGTGCGCGCGGCGGTCATGGCCATGACCGACAGGCTGGCCCATCGCGGCCCCGACGATACCGGGCTGTGGTCGGACGGCATCGCGACCCTGGGCCAGCGCCGCCTGGCGGTGATCGACCTCAGTGCGGCCGGGCACCAGCCGATGCTGACGCCCGATGGGCGTTACGCCATCGTCTACAACGGCGAGATCTACAACCACCTTGAGATGGCCGCCGAGCTTGCCGCGACCGGCTTCCAGCCGCTCGGCCATTCCGACACGGAGATCCTGCTCGGGGCCATCGCGGCCTACGGCCTGGAGGGCGCGCTGGAGCGTGCGGCGGGCATGTTCGCCCTGGCCCTGTGGGACGGGGAGCGGCGCGAGATGACTCTGGCACGCGACCGCCTGGGCAAGAAGCCGCTCTACTGGACCAGTGCCGGCGGCCGCCTGGCCTTCGCCTCGGAACTGACCGCGCTGATGGGCCTGGATACGACGCCGCGCCGCATCGACGAAGACGCCCTCGTGCTTTACCTGCGCCACGGCGCGGTGCCGGCGCCGCGCACCATCCTGGCCGGCGTGCACAAGCTGGAGCCGGGCACCGCACTGGTCTTTGCCGCCCACGACCGGGCCGACGAACGCCGCTACTGGGACCTGCGCGAGATCGCTATCGACGGCGCGATGGAACCGTTCGAGGGCAGCGCACAGGAGGCCGACGATCGCCTGGAAGCCCTGCTCGACACCGCCGTGCGCCAGCGGATGATCGCCGACGTGCCGCTCGGCATCTTCGTCTCCGGCGGCATCGATTCCTCGCTGATCGCCGCCCTGATGGCGCGGGCGAGCAGCCGGCCGGTCAAGAGCTTCACGATCGCCTTCGACGAGGACGGCTGGGACGAGGGACCCCATGCCCGCGCCGTCGCCGGGCATCTGGGCCTCGAGCACCGCGAACTGCGGGTAGATCCGGCCGGCGTGCCCGCCATGGCCGAGACCGTGGCCGGGCTGTTCGACGAACCCTTTGCCGATGCCTCCATGGTGCCGACCTGGCTGGTCAGCCGCATGGCCCGCGAAGAGGTGACGGTGGCGGTCGGCGGAGACGGCGGCGACGAGCTCTTCGCCGGCTACTCTCGCTATCCCTGGGTGCTCGACACCTGGTCGCGCCTGCGTCCCTGGCCGCGCCCGCTGCGCACCCTGGGTGCGGGCCTGCTGCAGCGCGCGCCGCTGGGCGGCGATCTCGGGCGCAAGCTGCACCACTACGGCGCCATGGTCGACGCCACGGGCACCGACGACCTCTACCGCCGCACGATCAGCGCCTGCAAGGACCCCGCGCGGATCGCACGCCGGGGCCGCGAGCCGCGCGGCCTGATCTGGGATGCGACCCTGCGCAGCGATCTTTCCGATCCTCTGGCACGTCTGCAGCTGATGGACGGGGCGACCTTCCTGCCCGACACCATCCTGACCAAGGTTGATCGGGCATCGATGGCGGTGTCGCTGGAGGTGCGCGCACCGTTGCTCGACCACCGCGTCGCCGAGTTCGCCTTCAGCCTGCCGCGTTCCATGCTGCTGGCCGGCGGCCAGGGCAAGCTGCCGCTGCGCCGCCTGCTCGACCGCCATGTCCCGCCCGAACTCACGCACCGGCCCAAGCAGGGTTTTTCGCCGCCTGTGGGGGCATGGCTGCGCGGTCCGCTCAGGGGCTGGGCGGGCGAACTGCTCGCGCGCAGGCGCATCGAGGAAAGCGGCCTGCTCGACGCCGGAGCGGTCGAGACCTTATGGCAACAGCACCAGTCGGGCGGTTGGCATCACGCCAATGCACTCTGGGCCATCGCCATGTTCGAACACTGGCGCGGCAAACACCTTGCCTGAGTCTTCAGAGCGCGCGCCCGAGTGGGTAGTTCTCCTCGGTGTGCAGGTAGTAGGCGCCCTCGGCAACTGTCTGGGGCCGGCGGGCGATGAAGGCTGCGCGGTTGCGGTTGAGGTTGAAGGATTGCTGGCGGTGGCAGGGCGAATGTTCGATCTCGGCGAAGCCTGCCATCTCGAGCCAGGCCGCGATGGCGCTGCGCGAGGGCAGATGGGTGACGTTGCTCGAGACGTGGTTGGCCTGGTGCACGGACTTGGGCACGTTGTGCCAGATCTCGACGCAGGGCTGGTTGCGCGTCGCCGCGCGGCGCGCGGTCGCCGTCTCCAGCACGAGCAGGCCGTCGGGTGCCAGCCAGTCGAACAGGCGCACGATCATGCGCAGCTGTTCGGGGTTGTGGTAAAGCACGCCGGTGCACCAGATCAGGTCGAAGGGCACGAGATCGGCCAGCACGTCGTCGTACATGATGTTGCCGTAGCGCAGCTCGACCTTGTCGAGCACGCCGCGTTTGGCGAGCGCGGCCTCGAGCACATCCCTGGCATGGGGCAGGTCGGCCAGGATCAGCCGCTCGGCGCCCAGTGTGGCCAGACGCTCCGTGTCGACACCGTCGCGCGGACCGACCTCCAGCACACGGCCCAGAGGGCGTCCGCCCAGGCGCGCCTGGAGATGTTCGAAGAGATAGATGCGGTAGTCGCGCCTGTCGCCGCGCAGACGCCGCAGCGCGCGGCCCGGCAGATCGAGCCAGCGGTAGATCGACATGGCCTTTGCGCCCCCGTCCTGATGTTCGCCCGCACCCCCAGGGGGCACGCGTTGCCAACTTATAGGTTCGTCGGCGCCACGGGAGAACCCCTGTCGTGATCCCCGAACTCTCCGGCGACGGGCGCATGCGCCCCTTCGACCGGCTGCGCTGGCTGGCGATCAATGCCGCGCGCAACATGACCGGCATCTTCGCATCCGTGGCCATAGAGAAGGGCCGCCCCGACGCACGGGCGCGCGCACTGGCCCCGACCTGGGCCGGTTCGCCATCGCGCCTGGTCTCCGATGCGGTGCTGCGCACCGAACTGGCCGCATTGTTCGGCGGCCGTGCCGTCGCCATGCTCGACATCGGTTGCGGCAGCGGCGGCGCGCGGCGGCACTTCGTCGATGCCGGCCTCCGC
>JAQCLG010000046.1 GCA_027592745.1 Pseudomonadota bacterium
TCGCTTCATCGCCATTTCTGGCCCTCCTTCCAAAACTTCAGGATGGACAAATTCAGTGGGGGAGGATCACCAGGGCGAGCATCGCCCTTGTCGTGCCGGTCGCCTTCACCCTGAAGTAGGCCGTCCGGGCCTCAGTCGAGCAGGCCTGCCATCACGGCATGGAGCGCCGCCTTGCCCTCGAAGCCGATGCCCGGCCGGTCGGGCAGGCCGACGAAGCCGTCTTCCACGGCGATGGCATCGGCAAAACCGCCGAAGGGCGCGAAGACGTCGGGGTAGGATTCATTGCCGCCCAGGTGCAGGCCCGCCGCGATGTTGAGCGACATCTGGTGGCCGCCGTGGGGCACCACGCGCCTGCTCGACCAGCCGTGTTCGGCCAGCATGTCCAGGGTCGCCATGTATTCGGTGAGGCCGTAGCTCAGGGCACAGTCGAACTGCAGCACGTCGCGCGCCGGGTCCATGCCGCCGTGGCGCACGAGGTTGCGGGCGTCCTGCATCGAGAACAGGTTTTCCCCGGTCGCCATGACGCCGGGATAGGTGGCCGAAAGCTGCGCCTGCAGCGCGTAGTCCAGCGGGTCGCTGGCTTCCTCGTACCAGCGCAGGCCATAAGGCGCGATGGCCTGGCCGAAGGCGATGGCGCCGGCAAGATCGAAGCGGCCGTTGGCATCGACGCACAGGTGGCTGCCCTCGCCGACGACCTTCAGTACGGCCTCGATGCGGGCCAGGTCCTCGGCTAGCGGGGCGCCGCCGACCTTCATCTTGACGGTCTCGTAGCCCCGGTCGAGATACCCGCGCATCTCGTCCTGCAGCGCGGCGATGTCCTTGCCCGGGTGGTAGTAGCCGCCGGCGGCATAGACCCAGACCTTCTCGTCGGCAACGCCGTTCCGGTAGCGGTCGGCCAGCAGGCGCCACAGGGGCTGGCCGGCGATCTTGGCGACCGCGTCCCACACCGCCATATCCAGGGTACCGACCGCGACGGAGCGCTCGCCATGGCCGCCCGGCTTCTCGTTGGCCATCAGCACCTTGCGGATGCGGAAAGGATCGAGGTTGTCGTGTTCGGGATCGAGCAGGTCGCCCGGTGCGGCCACCATCAGGCGCGGCAGGAACCGCTCGCGCAACAGGCTGCCCTGGCCGTAGCGGCCGTTGGAGTTGAAGCCAAAGCCGACCACCGGGGCGCCGTCGTGTCGCACGTCGGTCACCAGTGCCACGACCGAACAGGTCATGGCACTGAAGTCGATGAAGGCATTGGCGATCGGTGCGGCGATCGAAACGGTCTTTTCCCTCACCTCGACGATGCGCATCGGCGGCCCCGCGCCCTTCCTGCTTCCGGTCCGGGACCATGCCGCCCGAAGGAGGCAAAGGCCAGTCCGAAGGCCGTGGCGATCAGTGCGCCGTCCGTTCCTGCCAGGCGCCCCAGAGCGCGCCGCCGGCCACGGTCGCCACGGGCCGGGGCACCGCGGCGGGATCGACCAGCACGAGGTCGGCGCGTTTGCCCTCCGCGATGCTGCCGCGGTCGTCGAGCCCGGCGGCATGGGCGGCGTTCTGGGCGATCAGCTTCCAGGCCTCGTGCAGCGGCAGGATACCGTCACCGGCCAGGCGGAAGGCCGCGACCAGCTGGGCCGGGTAGTAGTAGTCGCTGGCCAGGACGTCGCACAGGCCGGCGCCGATCATCTCTGCGGCGTTGACCGCGTTGGTGTGGCTGCCGCCGCGCACCACGTTGGGCGCGCCGAAGACCACGGCCTCGCCGTGCTCGCGGGCGCTGCCGGCGGCCTCGCGGGTCTTGGGGAACTCGGCGATGGCGCAGCCCATGGCGCGGAAGCGCTCGCGCGTGGTGACATCGGGATCGTCGTGGGAGAGCATGGCGATGCCGTGCTCGCGCGCGATGGCGGCAAGGCCCGCCACGGCGCCGGCGACCTCGTCCTCGCGCGCCAGGATGCGCTGCGCCAGTGCCAGGACGTCCTCGGGCGAAAGTCCGGTGCGCTGGGCGTACTTGGCGGCATCGCCGCGCTGCAGCGAGGCGCCGATCTCCGGGGCGTGGTTGTTGAAGGCCAGCACGCCGATCCGGTCGTCGCGCAGCCAGCCCGCGACGTCGTCCAGGCCGTCGAGGTGGAAGGTTTCCCAGCGCAGGTGGAACCGCGTGTCGCAGGCCAGGCGGCCGTCCAGGCGTTCCAGGCCCTCGAGCACCGCCAGGCAGTTCTCGCGCCCGCGCAGGCCGGGCTCCCAGGTGTAGGTGACACCGTGGAAGGCCGTGGTGATGCCGTTGGCGATGAGCTGGCGGTCGCTTTCCATCAACGCCAGCTCGACGGGAAAGGCGACACCCGGGCGCGGCATGATCTGGCGCTCGAAGGCATCGCCGTGCAGGTCGACGATGCCGGGGGCGAGCACCAGACCGGCGCCGTCCAGCACCACGGCGGCGCCGATGCCGTCGCAGCCCAGGCGCAGGCGGCCGTCCTGCACACCCACGCACAGGCCGTCCGCCTCGCCGCCGGGCAGCAGGACACGGGCGCCGTCGATTCGTATGTCGAGCACTAAGGTCTCCTTGCAGGGGTGGACCGCACTGCTACGCGCCGGATGTGTCAGGCGCATGACATGGGGACATTCACCGCAATGTCACGCCTCTGTCGTCCAAGCTTCGCGTCCCCGTCATGGCGGTGTTGTCGGATTGGTCTAGACCTTTTCATGCGGATTCGTCCGCACAGAGACACCAGGGATCACACGGGAGACCACACGATGACACGCTGGATTGCAGGCCTGGCGGCCGGCGCCGCCATGATGATTGCCACCACCGCGGCCCAGGCGGCCGAGACCTTGCGCTTTGCCGTCACCGACATTGTCGGCGTCGAGATGCTGCAGGTCGAGTTCGGCGCCTTCCGCGAGAAGCTCGAGGAGGTTACCGGCTACACGATCGAGTTCACGCCGGTCTCCAGCCGTACCGCCGCCGTCGAGGCGCTCAACGGCGGGCAGGTCGACTTCGTGCTCACCGGCCCGGCCGAATACGTCGTGATGAACAAGCTGACCAACGCCCAGCCGGTCATCGCCTTCTCCCGGCCCGACTACTTCGGCGGCATCATCGTGCTGGCCGAAAGCGCGTATCAGCGTCCTGCCGACCTGATCGGCAAGCGCGTCGCCTTCGGCGACATCGGCTCGACCTCGAACCACCTTTCGCCGGCCCAGGCGCTCGCCGACTACGGCGTGACGATGGACCAGATCGAGGTGATCCACACCAGCGCGAACATCGCCTGGGAAGCTCTCAAGAACGGCGACGTCGACGCCATCGGCATGAACTACATGAAGTTCGTGAAGATCCGCGACGGCGACGACTCGATCGATCCCGGCGCCTTCCGCGTCATCGCCCGCGGCCCGGACCTGCCCAACGACCTGCTGGTGGCTTCCGCCGACGTCGATCCCGCCGTGGTCGAGCAGGTCCGCACTGCGATCGGCGCCAACTCCGACCTCCTGGTCGAGGCGATCATGACCGGAGAGGACAACCAGAAGTACCGCGGCATGCGCTTCCGCACCAACGTGCAGGACAGCGACTACGACTACGTGCGCTCGATGTACGCCACGATCGGCTACCCCGAGTACGCCGAATTCGTCGGCGAGTGATGACCGCGGCCATCAGCCAGCGGGCGATCGCGGTGGATGCAGTGGGCCTTTCGGCCCGCTGCATTCCCGCAGCGCCCTGCGATCTCGTCGTGGGCGGCCTGGTCAAGCGCTTCGGCGAGGCCACCGTGCTCGACGGCGTCGGCCTCTCGGTGCCGCGCGGCCAGTCGGTCGCCCTGATCGGCTCCAACGGTGCGGGCAAGTCGACCATGCTGCGCTGCTGCCTGCGCCTGATCGAGCCCGATGAAGGGGAGCTCAACCTGCTGGGCCAGAACATCAGGGCGCTGCGTTCCGGGGCCCTGCGCCAGTTGCGCCGGCGCATCGGCTTTGTCTTCCAGAAGCACAACCTGGTGCCGCGCAACTCGGCTCTGACCAACGTGCTGCACGGCGCCATCGCCCGCACCCGCTCGCCGCGGCTGTGGCACCAGGCGCTGGCCTCGCGCCAGAGCCGGGAGGAGGCCATGGCCTGCCTCGACATGGTCGGGCTAGCGGACCTTGCCGAACGGCGCGCCGACCGGCTGTCGGGCGGCCAGTCCCAGCGGGTCGCCATCGCGCGCACGCTGATGCAGCGGCCCGCCATCGTGATGGCCGACGAACCTGCCGCCAGCCTTGATCCCGTGGCGGCCGAGGAGGTCATGGCGCTGCTCTTCGGCCTGATGAAGAAACAGGGCCTGACCCTGATCTACACCAGCCACAACCTGCGTCACGCGATCGACTATGCCGACCGGGTCGTCGGCCTGCGTGGCGGCCGCATCGCCTTCGACGCGGCGAGTGCGGGGCAGGATGCCGCAAGCCTGGAGGCCGTCTATGGCTGATGTCGCACCCGCGCCGGCGCGTTTCGAGCGCCCCTCCCTGCTGACCTTCGTCATGATGGTCGCGGTGGGCGCCTTCGTGATCGTCTCCTTCGACGGCGTCGGCGTCTCGCTCTCGAAGGCCTGGGACGGGCTGCCCGCCATGGGCCGCCTGGTCGAGCGCATGTTCCCGCCGGACTTCTCGCGCATCGCCTCGGTCGGCGGCGCCCTGCTGGAGACCTTCCAGATGGCGGTCGCCGGCACCGCCCTGGGTGTGCTGGCGAGCATTCCCCTGGCGATCCTGGCCTCGCGGCGCCATTCCCCGGCGACGCCGGTCTATCTGGCGGTGCGCGCGCTGATCTCCTTCTTCCGCACCGTGCCCGACCTGGTCTGGGCGCTGATCTTTGTCGTCGCCGTGGGCCTGGGACCCTTCGCCGGCACGCTGGCGATCATGATCGACACCATCGGCTTCTGCGGCCGCTTCTTCGCCGAAGCCATGGAGGAGGTCGAGGAGGGGCCGCAGGAGGCTCTCTCGGGCCTGGGTGCCGGGCGCCTGGCCGTGGTCTTCTGCGCCGTCATGCCCGCGGCCCTGCCGTCGCTGGTCGCGACCTCGCTGTTCAGCCTGGAAAAGGCGACGCGCTCCTCGGTCGTGCTCGGCCTGGTCGGGGCCGGCGGCATCGGCATCGAGCTCAAGGTCGCCATGGAGATGTTCTCCTATGGCCAGGCCTGCACGATCATCCTTGCGGTGTTCCTGCTGGTGCTCGCCGTCGAGCAGGCCAGCGCCTGGCTGCGGCGCAGGATCCTGTGATCGTTCCTTGCCCCGCCGGATCCATCGAGTTATATAGACATCTAGATGAATTTGGATTGCACCGATGAGTCCTTCCCGACACACGGCGCCTGACCATGCCGCACGCCGGCACTGGTTGGGCGTGCTCGCGCGGGCCGGTGAGGCCGCGCTGGAGACGGCCTGGCAGGGTCTGGCGCAGCACCCGGTGCATAGCTGGGTGCGCCGCCCTGAAAGCGGCATGACCATGGTGCGCGGCCGGGCCAACGGCAGCGGCGCCCCGTTCAACCTGGGCGAGATGACGGTGACACGCTGCGCCCTGCGCCTGGACGACGGCATCATGGGCGTGGCCTATGTCCAGGGCCGCAGCCACCGCCATGCCGAACTCGCCGCCCTATTCGACGCGCTGCTCCAGCGCCCTTCCGAGACCGCCCATCTGCAGCGCAGCGTGATCGCCCCGCTCGAACGCGAGAGGGTGCAGGCGGGCGAGGCGGCACGGCGGCGCACCGCCGCGACCCGCGTCGAGTTCTTCACCATGGCGACCGGCCGGGAGGCACGATGACCAGCTTCGCACAGGGCCTTGCACAGGGCGCGCCGCAGCCGGGCTTCGGCGATGCGGTCTTCGATTCCCAGGCCTCCTTCCGCGCCCTGCTCGACGCGCTCGCCCGCCCCGGCGAGATCCGCGCGATGACCCTGCCGCTGACCGCGCCCGCGCCGCTCTCGCCCGCGGCGACGGCCCTGGCGCTGACCCTGTTCGATCACGACACCCCGGTCTGGCTCGATGCCGGCGCGGTGGTGGGCGAGGTGCCGGGCTTCCTCGCCTTCCACTGCGGCTGTCCGGTGGTCGACGAGACCGAACGGGCCGCCTTCGCCCTGATCTCGGCGCCGGCCGCCATGCCGCCGCTGCACGGCTTTGCGGTCGGCGAGGACCGCTATCCCGAAACCTCGACCACGCTGGTGATCGACGTCCAGGCGCTTGCCGGGGGAACCCCGGTGCGCCTCTCCGGGCCCGGCATCGCCGATGTCGCGGTCGTGGCGCCGGTCGGCCTGCCGGGCGCCTTCTGGGAGCAGATGCGGGCCAACCGGGGGCTTTTCCCCCTGGGGGTCGATGTGGTGCTGGCGGCGGGCGGGCAGGTCCTGGGCCTGCCACGCACGGTCAGGTCGGAGGTCTAGGCGATGTATGTCGCGGTCAAGGGCGGCGAGGCCGCCATTTCCCATGCCCATGGCCTGATGGCCGATGAACGGCGCGGCGACCGGGCGTTGCCCGAACTCGACGTCGGGCAGATCGCCCAGCAGCTCGGCCATGCCGTCGACCGGGTGATGACCGAGGGTTCGCTCTACGACCGCGAACTGGCCGCGCTGGCGATCAAGCAGGCCCAGGGCGACCTGGTCGAGGCGGTCTTCCTGCTGCGCGCCTACCGTACCACCCTGCCGCGCTTCGGTGCCTCGCTGCCGATCGACACCGCCGCCATGGCCGTCGAACGGCGCATCTCGGCGACCTACAAGGACCTGCCCGGCGGCCAGGTCCTGGGCCCGACCTACGACTACACCCACCGCCTGCTCGATTTCGACCTGCTCGACAGCGGGCGCGAGGTGCCGCCGCCCAGGGAGAGCGATGCCGAGCAGCAGCCCATGGCCCGGGTCGCCGACATCCTGGGCCAGGAGGGTCTTCTGGAGCCGGCCCAGCAGGGCGCTCCCGACACGCCCGTCGCCGACGTCACCCGCGAGCCCCTGCGTCACCCCGCCGGCCGCGATGCCCGACTGCAGGCGCTGGCGCGCGGCGACGAGGGTTTCCTGCTCGCCCTGGGCTATTCGACCCAGCGCGGCTACGGCGGCACCCATCCCTTTGCCGGGGAGATCCGCATGGGTTCGGTGACGGTCGAGATGGTGCCCGAGGAGCTGGGTTTTGCCGTGGAGATCGGCGAGATCGCGGTCACCGAATGCGACATGGTCAACCAGTTCGGCGGCGATGCCGAACGCCCGCCCCAGTTCACCCGGGGCTACGGCCTGTCCTTCGGGCGCGCCGAGCGCAAGGCGATGGCGATGGCCCTGGTCGACCGCGCGCTGCGCGCGCAGGAACTGGGCGAGGAGACCGTCTTCCCGGCCCAGGACCAGGAGTTCGTGCTCTACCACGCCGACAACGTCGAGGCTTCCGGCTTCGTGCAGCACCTCAAGCTGCCCCATTACGTCGACTTCCAGTCGGAACTGGAGCTGGTCCGGCGCCTGCGTCGCGAACATGCCCAGGCGCGGACCGAGGCCGGGACCCAGCAGCAGGAGGCTGCGGAATGAGCGCCGCCGAGAAGACCCGTCCGGGCGATCCCGCCTACAACTTTGGCTATCTCGACGAACAGACCAAACGCATGATCCGGCGCGGCCTGCTCAAGGCGGTCGCCATTCCCGGCTACCAGGTGCCGTTCGCCAGCCGCGAGATGCCGCTGCCCTACGGCTGGGGCACCGGCGGCATCCAGGTCACCGCCAGCATCATCGGGCCGCACGACCGCCTGAAGGTGATCGACCAGGGGGCCGACGACACGACCAATGCCGTCTCGATCCGGCGTTTCTTCCAGCGCGTCACCGCGGTCGAGACGACCGAGGAGACCGCGCAGGCGACCCTGATCCAGACCCGCCACCGCATCCCCGAACGCGATCTGACCGACGACCAGATCCTGGTCTACCAGGTGCCGATTCCCGAACCGCTGCGCCAGCTCGAGCCGCGCGAATCGGAATGCCGGAAGATCCATGCCTGGCAGGAGTACGGCGTCATGCATGTCGGGCTCTACGAGGACATCGCGCGTTGGGGCCACATCGCGCGGACCTACGACTATCCGGTGATGGTGAACGAGCGTTACCTCAGCGCACCCTCGCCGATCCCCAAGTTCGACAACCCGAAGATGACCAGGATGGCGGCGCTCCAGCTGTTCGGCGCCGGGCGCGAGAAGCGGCTCTACGCGATCCCGCCCCACACCGACGTCCGCAGCCTGGATTTCGAGGACCACCCCTTCGAGGTCCAGCACTGGGACGAGGTCTGCGGGTTGTGCGGGGCCGCCGAGAGTTTCCTCGACGAGGTCATCCTCGATGACCGCGGCGGCCACATGTATGTCTGTTCCGACAGCGATTTCTGCCGCCACCGCCGGGAGCAGGGCCATCGCGGCGCCATGGCCGGCCACGAGGCGGTGCGCGGCCTGACGGAGCAGGCCTCGTGAGCGCGCCCCTGCTGCAGGTCGAGGCGCTGGGCCATCGTTTCGGGCGGATCGTGGCCTGCCGCGACATCGCCTTTGCCATGCATGCAGGCGAGGTGCTGGGCATCGTCGGTGAGTCCGGATCGGGCAAGACGACCCTGCTCAACTGCCTGGCCGGCCGCCTGGCCCCGACCTGCGGGCGCGTGCTCTACGACATGAGGGTCAAGGGGTCGACCGACCTCTACGCACTCTCGGAACCCGAACGCCGCCTGCTGATGCGCACCGACCTTGGGTTCGTGACGCAGAACCCGCGCGATGCCCTGCGCATGGGGATCAGCGCGGGCGGCAATGTCGGTGAGCGCCTGATGGTCAACGGCGCGCGCCACTACGGCGCGATCCGCGACAGTGCGGCCGACTGGCTCGGGCGCGTCGAACTCGACCCCGGCCGCATGGACGACCGCCCGGGGACCTATTCGGGGGGCATGCAGCAGCGCCTGCAGATCGCCAAGACCCTGGTCGTGAAGCCCCGGCTGGTGTTCATGGACGAGCCGACCGGCGGGCTCGACGTCTCGGTGCAGGCCCGCCTGCTCGACCTGCTGCGTGGCCTGGTGCGCGAACTGGGGCTTTCGGCGGTGATCGTCACCCACGACCTTGCCGTGGCCCGCCTGCTGGCCGACCGCCTGATGGTGATGCGCGCGGGCGAGGTCGTCGAGCAGGGCCTGACCGACCAGGTGCTCGACGATCCCCACCACCCTTATACCCAGCTTCTGGTTTCCTCGGTGCTGCAGCCATGACCCCGATGATCGCCGTCAAGGACCTCTCCAAGACCTTCGTGCTGCACCTGCAGGGCAGCACCCGCCTGCCGGTGTTCGATGCCGTCTCCTTCGAGGTCGCCGCCGGGGAATGCCTGGCGCTGGTCGGCCCCTCGGGTGCGGGCAAGTCGACCCTGCTGCGTTCGCTCTACGGCAACTACCGGCCCGACGGCGGCAGCCTGGCGGTGCGCCACGAGGGCGGGGCGGTCGACCTGATGACCGCCGAGCCGCGCACCGTGCTCACCCTGCGGCGCCGCACCATCGGCCATGTCAGCCAGTTCCTGCGGGTGATCCCGCGCGTGGCCACGCTCGACGTCGTGGCCGAACCCGCGATCGCCCTGGGCGAGGCGCCGGAGAGTGCCCGCGCCCGCGCAGCGGCCCTGCTGGAGCGGCTCAACATCGCCCCGGGCATGCATGGCCTGGCGCCGGCCACCTTCTCGGGCGGCGAACAGCAGCGCGTCAACGTCGCGCGGGGTTTCCTCGTCGATTATCCCGTCCTGCTGCTCGACGAACCCACGGCCTCGCTCGACACAGCCAACCGCGACGTCGTCGTCGATCTGATCCTGGAGGCTCGGGCGCGCGGTGCCGCCGTGGTCGGCATCTTCCACGACGCGGCGGTACGCGACCGGGTCGCCGACCGCTGCTTCGACCTCTCAGCCTTCCGGACCGCCGCATGAACCATGACCTGATGCTGACCAACGCCCGGATCGTGCTGGAGGACCGCGTCGTCGAGGGCGCCCTGCGCATCGAGGACGGGCGGATCGCGGGCATCGACGAGGGCCGCACCATGGTGCGCGGCGGCGACGACCTGGAAGGCGACCTGCTGCTGCCCGGCCTGATCGATCTTCACACCGACGCGCTGGAGAGCCACCTGCAGCCGCGCCGCGGCGTGCACTGGGACGGCGTGGCGGCCGCGGTCGCCCACGATGCCGTGACGGTCGCAGCCGGCATCACCACGGTCTTCGACGCGCTCTGCGTCGGCCAGGTCGCCGGGCGCGCGGCGCACGAGGAATCGCTCGACGGCATGCTGGGGGGACTCATGGAGGCGCGTTCGCTCGGTCTGCTGTGCGCCGATCACCTGGTCCACCTGCGCTGCGAGGTGACCGATCCGGAGGTCGCGCGCCTGCTGGAGACACGCATCGCTCATCCCCTGGTGCGGCTGGTCTCGGTCATGGATCACGCGCCCGGCCATCGCCAGATGAAGGACGCGACGATGCTGCGCGACACCTGGATGATCGGCGCCAACGGCATGACGCCCGACGAGGCCGACCGCGAGATCGACGCGCTGATCGAGCGCTCCCGTTCGGTCGCCCCGGCGATGCGCGAGAAGGTCGTGGCGATGGCCCACCTGCGCGAGATCGCCGTGGCCAGCCACGACGACGAAACCGTCGAACACATCGAACTGGCCGCAGACCTGGGCATCGACATCGCCGAGTTCCCGACCACCGCAGAGGCCGCGCGTGTTGCCCACACGCGCGGCATCGCCGTGCTGATGGGCGGCCCCAACCTGGTGCGCGGCGGTTCCCACAGCGGCAATGTCGCGGCCGGCGAACTGGCGCGCGCCGGCGTGCTCGACGCGCTGATGTCGGACTACATCATGTCGTCGATGCTGATGGGCGCCTTCACCCTGGCCGGGAAGCAGTTCGGCTGGGACCTGCCGCGCGCCATCGCCACGGTCACGGCCAATCCCGCCCGCGTCGCCGGCCTCAGGGACCGCGGCCGCATCGCAGCCGGCCAGCGCGCCGACCTGGTGCATGTCCGCATGGCCGGCGAGCGGCCCCTCGTGAAGGGCGTCTGGCGCGCGGGCGCGCGGGTGTATTGAGGCGAAATCCGATCCACAAACGTCGTCATCCCGGACCCCGCATCGAGTGCGGGGCAGGCCGCCGATCCGGGATCCACGCCGGAACGCAGTCAGCAGCGCTGGCGCAGGTTCAAGGTTCCGGCATGGGTCCCGGCTCTGCGCGCCTGCGGCGCTTGGCCGGTATGACGGGTAGTGGTTTCCTACCGGATCAAGGCATCGACGAAATCGGCGCCCAGGCCGTTGGCGGCGAAGTGTTCGCGGCACTGGCGGATGAGGCCGAGGTTGTCCTCGACGTAGGTCACGACATCGTTCTCGTCGACGTAGAGCACCGGGCCGTCGATGAAGAAGAAGGTCTGCATCTCGGCGTCGTTGTCGCAGGTGAGCGTGTGTTCCTCGCCGGGCGGCTCGTAGACGTGCGAGCCGGCCTTTGCGACCCAGGAATGCTCCAGGTAGCGCCACTGCCCCTTGATGACAAAGCCGTGGACCGGCGTGGGATGGCGATGGCGGCTCAGGATGCCGCCGCGCTTGACGCGCAGGATCTCGCAATGGCTGCCCGTGGTCATGTCGAAGAACAGCGGGCGGTACCAGACGTTGGGTGCGATCGGCACCCAGAGGCGCTCGTCCTCGCTGGCGTAGTTGACCAGCTCGGGTTTCATGCCGAACTGGCCGTAGACCGGAGGATCCCAGGTCATCATGGATTTCACGGCGTCGGTCTGCTGGGCGATGTCCTTCATGGTCTCCTCCTTCAGCCCCCGGCGCCGAGTTCGGCGCTGAGCTTGTCGATGATGGCACGCTTGCCGTCTGCGTCCAGCTTGCCGAGTTCGCTGTTGAGCAGGCCCTCGTTGACCCGCTGGTTCCACCAGTCGACCGCCTGGTAGCCGCCCAGCGCCCAGCGCCCGACGATGCCCCGGGCGACCTCGTTGGTCGGACCCATGATCCAGCCCGCCCTGGAATCGCGCAGCACCCGCTCGATCTCGTTGCGCCGGCTGTAGGCAGCACCGCCGAACAGGTGGAACATGCTGTCGGCGGTTTCGCTGGCGACCCGGCAGGCCTTCTCCTTGGCCGCGATCCCCCACCAGATGTAGGGCGTGCGCGGGCGCGCGCCGGGATCGGCCTCGTACATCGTCCAGTCGCCGTTCTCGGTCACCCGGTCGAGCTGCTGGCAAAGGCCGTAGGTGAAGAATCGCGAGGCCTGGGTCTCGATCACCGCCTGGCCGTAGGTGTCGTGGGTGATCTGGTAGTCCGAGACCGCCTGGCCGTATTGCGCATGGCGCCGCCTGGTCGTGTAGCGCCGGGCGAGATCGAGGGCCGAGAGCGCGATGCCGTTGTAGAGCGCACCGTACATGATCATGGCGACGGCGTTGACCGCCTCGTCGTTGGACGGCGCGCCGTCGCCGGGGGCGCCGATCAGGCGGTTCTCGGGCAGCACCGTGTCGATCTCGACGGGGCCGGAGATGGTCGCGCGCATGCCCATGACGTCCCACAGGCCGGGATCGCAGGTCATCTCGTCGGCATAGATCAGGAAATCGGAGATGTTGGCGTAGTTACCGTCGAAGTCCGGGCTGGTGGTCTGGGCGACGACCCACTTGGCATGGCCGCAGGAGGTCGTGAAGGAAGCCTTCTTCATCACCTTCCAGCTGTCGGCGACCTTCTCGACGCCGGAGATCTTCGGATACCAGAAATGGCCCCCGGTCTCAGGATCGGTGAAGGAGGCCGAACCGACCATGACATCGGAATCGAGGCGCCGGAGCAGGCCGAGGATCTCGTCGTTGCCCGCGGCGCGATAGAGCAGGGCGGCAAGCCCGGCCATGTGCATCATGTAGATGACGCCGGTCGAGGGGCAGCCGTAGCGCGTGATCGTCTCGCCGATCATGGCAAGGCCGACGTGGTTCTCGCCGCGCCCGCCCCATTTCTCCGGCACGATGCAGCCCAGCAGGCCCATCTCCGCCAGGGCCTCGACGCTTTTCCAGGGATAGTCCCCGGTCTCGTCGCAACGGATCGCCTCGGGGCGGATGACGTCGTGGCAGACCCCGATCAGCCGTTCCTGCAGGTCCTTCTGTTCGTCGGTCAGGACCCACTGCAGGTCAAACTCGTGCCCCAGGCCGTAATAGGGTTCATCGCCCCACATCTTCTGCGCGTTCATGCCGTCCCCGGATGACTGAAACCGGGGCGCAGGATCGCAGCATGGGGCGCGGCCGTCTCTCCCGTGCTTGCCGGGATTGTCGTGATCTTGCGCGGCTCTGGCCGCTCGGGTGGCCGTCTCAGTGGCGCGCGCGGCGGCGCCAGTCGGAGGGTGTCAGGCCCGTGGCGCGCCGGAAGCTCTGGCCGAAGTGGCTCTGGCTGGCAAAGCCGGTGTCGGCGGCGATCGTCCCGACCGGTTTGTCGGTGGCGCGCAGCAGGGTCTTGGCCGCCTCGATGCGGCGGGCGGTGAGCCAGCGGTGCGGCGTCTGCCCCGTGCTCTGCTTGAACATGCGCGCGAAGTGGAAGCGGCTGACGCCGGCCTGGCGGCAAAGATCGTCGAGGCCGATGTCGCTGGCCATGTTGGCGGCCACGAACTCGGCGACCTGGCGCAGCTGGTAGCCCGAAAGGCCGCCGCGCCGGGGCGTCGTGGCGGCATGCTCGCAATGGCGGCGCAGGATGTGGGCGGCAAAGAGCTGGGCCGCACTGTCGAACCACAGACGATCGTGGGGGCCGCCGCGCCCGACCTCGCCCAGGATCGCTGCGGCCAGCCGCGCAAGGGTGGGATCGGCAAAGGCGAAACTCTCGACCAGGCGCGGGCAGGGCGCGTCGTCCTACGCCGCCATGGCCTCCAGATAGTCGGGGCAGAGGTAGAAGTGGATTTCCTCGGTCGGCCTGTTCCAGCTCCAGCGGTTGTCGCGGCCCGCGGCCATGATCAGGCACTGGCCGGGGGCGAACTCGGCAAAGGCGTGTTCGCCGTCCAGGTTCCGTTCGACGCCGGTGGCGCCCTCGAAGGTCATGGAGATGTAGTGGCGGTCGAGCGCGGGCGCGGCAAACAGCTCCGGCGCGCCGGGAAAGCGGAAGTGGCCGAACTCCAGGGGCCGCCGCTGGCCGTATAGGGTGGCGACCACCGGCCGCCCGCCGATGGCCCTGACCCAGGTTTCGGGCCCGACCGGTCCGGTGGTGGCAGGCTGGATCACAGGCGCTTTCCCGTCTTGTGGAGCGGCAGTGTTGGCAGGCCGCGGCACAGCGTCAACGGGCCGAGAACTCCACAGGCTGCACATTGCTGTCACGCAACCTCAGAAAAAGCGTCACAGCTCTGCCCTAGAACCATCCCCGAACAGCATCGGGGGGAAACCCATGGCGCCAGATCGCGTGACCACGCTGCCGACCGCCCGCGCGGCCGGCCTTTCGTACCGCAAGGTGACCAAACGCTTCGGCGCGGTGACCGCGGTCGACGACGTGAGCTTCGACGTGCCCGAAGGCCAGATTCTGGGCATCATCGGCCGTTCGGGCGCCGGCAAGTCGACCCTTCTGCGCCTGACCAACCGCCTCGCCGATCCCAGCGGCGGCCATATCGTGTTCGGCGGCGTCGACGTCGGCAGCCTGCGGGGCAAGGGGCTTCTGGCCTGGCGCGCCCGCTGCGCCATGATCTTCCAGCAGTTCAACCTGGTGCCGCGGCTCGATGTGGTCTCCAACGTGCTGCACGGCACCCTGAACCGCCGTTCGACCCTGGCGACGACCTTCAACCTCTTCCCGCGCGCCGACATCTACCGCGCGATCGACATCCTGGAGCGGCTCGGCATTGCCGATCAGGCCGCCAAACGCGCCGAGGATCTTTCCGGCGGACAGCAGCAGCGCGTCGCCATCGCCCGTGCGCTGATGCAGGACCCCGCCTTCATCCTCGCCGACGAGCCGATCGCCAGCCTGGACCCCATGAATGCCCAGGTCGTCATGGACACGCTGCGCCGCATCAACGAGGAGGACGGCCGCACCGTGGTCTGCAACCTGCATACGCTCGACACGGCCCGGCGCTACTGCGACCGGGTCATCGGCATGTGCGAGGGGCGCGTCGTCTTCGACGGCGCGCCCGAGCTGCTGACCACCGCCCAGGCGCGCGAGATCTACGGGGCCGACGAGGACTTCTCCGAGCATGCGACCTCGACCTCGATCGAGAAGCTGGAGACCCCAATGCTGCGTACCCTGCGTTCGGCCGAAGCGGCCGTCTGACGTTCCCCGGGGGAAACCCCGAAGCCCTCTGTCATCCATGTTCCACCGGAGATCGAAGCCATGAAGAAGCTAGCTGCCGCGTTCGTCACGACCTGCGTCCTCTCCACGCCGCTCGCGGCGCAGGAGTTCACCGAGCTACGCATCGGCATCCTGGGCGGCGAGAACGCCCAAGACCGCCTGAACTCCAACGAGTGCTTCCGCGCCAAGGCCGAAGAGCTGCTCGGCGTGCCCGTGCGCCTGTTTGCGCCGGCCGACTACAACGGCGTCATCCAGGGCCTGCTGGGCGGCACGCTCGACCTCGCCTGGCTCGGCGCATCGGGCTACGCGGCCGTGTATCTGGAGGATCCCGACGTGGTCGAGCCGATCATGGTCAAGACCAACCTCGACGGTTCCTACGGCTACTACTCGATCGGCTTTGCCCGCGCCGACAGCGGGATCACCTCGCTCGACGACATGGAAGGCAAGGTCTTTGCATTCGGCGATCCCAACAGCACCTCGGGTTACCTGATCCCCTCGATCGAGATTCCCCAGGGCGGCTATTCCATGGAGACCGGCGCCTACTTCGGCGAGGTCCGTTTCGTCGGTGGTCATGAGCAGACCATCGTCGCGGTCGCCAACGGCGACGTCGATGCGGGCGTGACCTGGGCCGACGGCATGGGCGACTGGGCCGACGGCTACAATTCGGGCGCCCTGCGCAAGGCTTCCGACGCCGGCATCGTCGACATGAACGACCTCGTGGAAATCTGGCGTTCCGAGCCGATCCCCGAGGGCCCGATCGTGCTGCGCAGCACCCTGCCGGAGCGGGTCAAGATCGACCTCACCACGCTGATGGCCTCGCTGCCCTACATGGATCCCGAGTGCGCCTATGGCTTCCTGCAAGGCGAGGCGCTCGGCTTCCAGCCGATCAGCCATGACGCCTACATTTCCATCATCGAGGCGCGCAAGGCGAGCGGCGAGTAACACCTACCGAGGGTTCGGGGACCGCGTTTTGGCACGCGGTCCCCGTTCACCTTGCAGAGAGGCTGCCGTTCATGGTGGATCTTGCTGCGCATGCTCCCGACTTGCGTCAGGAGTACATGGCGCTCACGCGGCGCCGGCGGATGTACAGCGGCATCCTGCTGGTCATCTTCGTGGTTCTCATGGTCGCCTCCTTCGACCTTGCTGAATCGCGCAATGCGGGCGGCTTCTGGGACGGCATCCGGAATGCGCTCGACTTTCCTTCCTCCGTGCTCTCGGAGTTCTGGGCCAAGAGAGACGAATTTCCCAAGAACATCCTTCGCTTCCTGCCTTCGCTTGCCGAAACGCTCAACATCGCCGCGGCCTCGACAATCCTGGGTGCCTGCCTGGCGGTGGTGCTGGCGCTGCTTTCGACGCGTGGACTGGCGCTGTGGCCGCGCCTGATCCCCCTGTTCCGGCGCACGATGGACATCCTGCGCGCGGTGCCCGAGATCGCCGTCGCGCTTGTCCTGATCTTCGTCCTGGGCGGCGGCCCGGTGCCGGCAATGATCGCGATCGCGCTGCACACGGCGGGTGCTCTGGGAAAGCTGTTCTCGGAGGTTGCCGAGAATGCCGACCTCAAGCCCGTCGAGGGTCTGGCGTCGGTCGGTGCGGGATGGGCCAAGCGCATGTATCTGGGGGTCATTCCCCAGGTCGCGCCGAACTTCCTGAGCTACGCGATGCTGCGTTTCGAGATCAACATCCGCGCCTCGGCGATCCTGGGTTTCGTCGGCGCGGGCGGCATCGGCTACGACCTGCGCAACACGATGACCTTCGGGACCGGCATGTTCGACCAGGCGGCGGCGATCTTCCTGCTGCTGTTTGCCACGATCATGGCGGTCGACCAGATCTCGAGCACGCTCCGCAACAGGCTTTCGGCCACGCAACGCTGAGGCGATACCGATGACCGAACTCGCTCTCGACGACCGCAGGCGCCATCATGAGGCCGAGCGCCTGTTCGCGCGCAAGCGCATGTTCAGCATCGGCCTGCCGGTCGTCGCGGCGATCTATCTGGTCTATGTCTTCTTTGCCTTCGACGTGCCGGGTCTGGTCGATCGGGCGCGTCTCGACAACGCGCAGATCCTGGTGGCCGACAGCTACTCCCACAAGACCCATGTCACGCTCGACACCCGCAGCGGAGAGGTCGAGGTCGCGATCGAGGGCGAGATCAAGGGCCTCTATCCCGATCACCTGGTGCCCGACTGGATCGTTCAGCCTGCGGCGGGAGAGGCCCGCGTCGATCTCGGTTCCGGCCAGGTTGCGGAGATTCGCGACGGGGCGGTGTGGCTGCATCTGCCCGACGGCAAGGTGATCGAGGCTCGGCCGACCAGTCAGGGTGTCGAGACCACGCTTCCGGAAGGGCTGGACGTGCCGGTCAACGTCTCGGATACGCGGCTGACGGTCACGCTCGACGATGCCCGGTTGACAGTGACGCGCACGCGCATCGAGGTGCTGCGGTACTTCTTCGGCTGGGAGATGTTCTGGTTCGACCTGCAGAGCGCCTATGCCGGACGCAGCGCGACGGAGCTGGCCGCACTGGCGTTCGGCGGCGAGCGCATCGACCCCGAGCGCCACAACATCACCGGCATGCTGCGGGACTTCTGGAACAACCGGGTCTGGCGCCACGGCGATGTCGCCTGGGCGCTGGTCGAGACCGTCATCATGGCGTTCATCGGCACCTTCGGCGCGGCCATCATCGCTCTGCCGCTCGGGTTTCTTGCGGCCAGGAACTTCGCGCCCTCGCTCTTGGCACGGTTCGGCCTGCGCCGGGTGTTCGATTTCCTGCGCGGGGTCGACGGGCTGATCTGGACGATCGTGCTGTCGCGCGCCTTCGGGCCGGGTCCCATGACGGGATCGCTCGCGATCCTGCTGACCGAATGTGGCACCTTCGGAAAGATTTTCTCGGAGGCGCTGGAGAACACCGACAACAGGCAGATCGAAGGCGTGCGCGCCACCGGAGCGAACGCCGTGCAGCGCTATCGCTTCGGGGTGATCCCCCAGGTCATGCCGGTCCTGCTCAGCCAGGTGCTCTACTACTTCGAGTCCAACACGCGCTCGGCAACCATCATCGGCGCGATCGTCGGCGGCGGCATCGGGTTGTTCCTGACCCAGGCCATCATCACGCAGAAGGACTGGGAGCAGGTCGCCTACTACATCGTCCTGATCATCATCATGGTGATGTTGATGGATTCGTTTTCAGGCTGGCTGCGGACACGTCTGATCAAGGGCCGCCCGGGCAAATGACGCATCAGCCCGCGGCGAGCGCACGCAGCAGTGCGACCATGCGGGCGCTGCCTTGCGCGAGCGGGCCATCGTTGTCCAGGATGTGGATGCCGCTGCCCTGAAGCCGGAATGCCTGCGCGCGGGCGAGGCGGGCCTCGATGTCGGCGGCGGTCTCGCGGCCGCGCGCCACAAGGCGGCGGGCGAGTTCTTCCTGGGACACCACAACGGCGATGGTATGGACCCGCGGGTAGCGCTGGCGCGCGATATCGATGACGCCGCGCGAGACATTGATCACGACATGGCGCTGCGCACGCAGATCGTCGGCGATCGTGCCGGGTATGCCGTAGGCCAGGCCGTGGGCGCGCCAGGACAGGGCGAAGGCGCCAGCCTTCTCGGCTTCCTCGAAGGCTGGCAGCGTCTGGGCGATGTGGGGCTCGCCCCCGGCTTCGGTCGGACGCGTGATGATGCGGCGGGGAAAGACAAAGGTCCCATCCCCCGCCAGGTCCCTTGCTGCAGCCGCGATCAGCGTGTCCTTGCCCGACCCGCTCGGCCCCACGACCAGGATCAGCGTGCCGCTCACGCCGGGCCGCCCAGGGGCATGCGGCTGACCAGGACGAAGGGGGCGTCCGCAGTCTCCTGGCGCAGCAGGCTGACGGCATCGAAGCGCCAGGGGGCGGCGCAGAAGGGGGCGACATGCGGGGCAAGGGTGGCGCGGAACCGTTCGCGCTCCTCCCCGTCCAGGCGCTCGGTCAGCGTGACGTGGAAGGCGAAGTCCTCGAAGACATACGGGTAACCCCAGCGCAGCAGGTGTGCGTCCTGGCGCGCCGAAAGGCCGGCGGCACGCCGCCGCGCCAGTTCGGCCTCCGGCGCCGGGGCGCGCAGGGCGTCGAAGTCGCGCACGGCCGCCGCCGCCAGAGCATCGATCGCCGGGCAAGGCGCCGAGGGCACCAGCGCCAGGAAACCCTTGATCCCAGCCAACCGCAGGGCAGGGACACTGAAGGGAGATGCTGCGGCGGCAAAGGCCGCCAGGCGCGCCTCGAGATCGCCCGGTGCCTTGCCTTCGGCCAGGACGAACGGTGGCTTCAGGGTGCCGTGCAGGCCGTAGCGCCGCGGCGAGCGGGTTGCCGCACGCTGCGCCGCGGCATCGATGCCAGGCAGCGCCATCGCCGGAACGTCCCGGCCCAGAGCGGGATCGCGGCCCAGCCATGCTGCGCCGAAGGCGGCGAGCGGTCCGGCCGGGTCCGGGGTCCAGTAGATGGCGTAGCGGCAGGTCACGGCCGGCGGCAGGCTTCCATGAAGGGCACGAAATGCTCCAGGGGCGGCGTGATCCTGCCGGCCACCTTGGCCTCGTCGTCCCAGCGGCGCAGCAGCACGGCGTCGGCGGCATGGGGGGCGGCGATGAACCGTTCGGCCTCGACCTCGCTGTAGGGCCCGCCCTGGAGTTCCAGGCTGCGCACCGACTGGGGCGATAGGGTGGCCAGGTAGCCGTCGTCGATCGCGGTGAGGTAACGCTTGGCCGCGACATGCAGGCGGATCGGCGCCAGCACGTCCTCGCCGAACAGGTCTTTCAGCCAGCGCGCTCCGCTCGCCTCGTGGCGGGCGTCGCGGTCCTCCTCGTCGGCGCGGTCGGCGTCGGGATCGCTGAGATGGCCGACATCATGGAGCATGGCGACGACGATCAGCGCCGGCCTGGCGCCGGCGCGCAGGGCGAGTTCGGCAGACTGCAGGGCATGTTCGAGCTGGCTCACGGGCTCGCGCCCGTAACGCACGCCGCCCTCCTTCTCGATCAGCGCGACGACATCGGCGATGGTGCTGGCAGGCATGGTCAATTTCTCCCCGGACCGGTGCAGCACGACCCTAATCGGGCTATGTGACAGGCCTTCGACAAATCGTCACGAACATCCAATCATATAGACGATTGCAGAGGAACCGGGGGACGCAATGGATCGTGGCGGCGGCATAGCGATGTGGCGGCAGATCGAGGACCGCCTGAAGGGCGACATCGCCCGTGGCACCTGGAAGCCGGGCGAACGGCTGCCGACCGAGGGCGACCTCGCCGAGCGCTTCGGCGTCAACCGCCACACCCTGCGCCGGGCGGTCGCCTCGCTGCGCGATGCCGGGGTGCTGCGCGTCGAACAGGGCCGCGGCACCTTCGTGCGCGACGACATGATCGACTATGCCGTGGCGCCGCGCACACGCTTCTCCGAGAACATCGCCCGCCTGGCGCGCCAGCCCGGCGGCCGCGTGGTGCGCCGCGCGGTGATTCCGGCGACGACCGAGATCGCCCAGGCGCTCGACATGCGGCGCGGCCAGAAGGTGGTGCTGATCGAGGCGGTCAACATGGTCGACGGCCGGCCCGTGAGCATCGTCGCCCACCACTTCCCCCAGCACCGCTTCAAGGGCATCGACGCGGCCTATCAGGAGACCGGCTCGATCACCAGGGCGCTGGCCCGCTACGGCGTGGCCGACTACCTGCGCAAGACGACTCGCATCCAGGCGCGACTGCCCGAAACCGGCGATGCCGACCTGCTCGACATGCCGCGCATCCAGCCGATCCTCCATGCCGAGAGCATCAACGTCGATACCGGCGGCATTCCCGTGGAATACACGGTGGCGCGCATCGCCAGCCACCGCATGCAGATCGTCGTGGAGTTCTGAGGGGCTCAGGCGGCGCAGTCGAGCGCTGCGCGCAGCTGTTCGGCGATGCCGATCCTGACGGGCGCAAAGACGCCCTGGAAGAGCGCCGTGCCGATGGTGATGCCGTCGACCCCCAGGTCGGCCATGGCGCGCACCCGTTGTGGGCTGTCGATGCTGCCGGCAACGATCAGCCTGCCCGGCGCCAGGGCCTCGCGCGCCGCCCTGATGAGATCGACCGGGTCGGCATCGGTGGCGCGGAAGGCCAGCAGGTCGACGCCAGCGGCGGCGCCGGCGACCATCTCGCGGCAGTGGCGCGCGATGTCGGCGGGGCTGCCGCCCAGCCGGGTGGGATGGCCCTGGGGGAAACCGCAGAAGGGATAAAGCGCGACGCCTGTGCCGGCCACGATCTGCGCCATGGCGGCGGTGTCGGTGCCGCCCAGCAGGCAGTCGACGCCCAGCTCCACGGCGGCGCGGGCCGAACGCAGGCAGGCCTCCGGCGTCTCGCTGACGACCTCGAAGTAACTCGTAGCGCCCGAGGCCTTGATCCTGGCGAGCAGTTCGCGCTGCACCTCGAGCGGCACGCCGACGTCCTTGAACCCCAGGTGGCGCACGCCCAGGGAGCTGATCTCGTCCATCACTTCAAGGCAGTCGGCGACCGTCAGGTCGTCCCGCGTCAGCATGAAGATGAGGTCCAAGGGCGTGCTCTGGGGCTGGCTCAGGACAGGGGAAAGGCGGTAATGCGCACGCCGGCCTGTTCCAGGCGGGTGCGCAGGCGTTCGGCCATGGCGACGGCCGAAGGGGAGTCGCCGTGGGTACACACGGTCTGGGGCTCGACGGCGATGCGCCTGCCGCCCAGCGAGACCAGGGCGCGCTCCTCGATCATGCGCAGCACGCGGTCGGCGGCCTCGTCGGGGTCCTCGATCATGGCGCCGGGCGTGCCGCGGGCGACCAGGGTGCCGTCGTCGTTGTAGGCGCGGTCGGCAAAGACCTCGCGCGCCACCGGGGCGCCGGCAGCGACGGCCTCGTTCTCCAGGGGCGTTGCCGCCATGGCCATGACGACCAGGGCAGGATCGGCCTCGCGGATGGCGGCGATGCAGCGGCGGGCAAGACCGGCGTCCTCGCTCGCCATGTTGGACAGCGCGCCGTGCAGCTTGACGTGGCGCACGCTGGCGCCTGCGGCCCGCGCCATGCCCTGCAGGGCGCCGATCTGGTAGATCAGCATGGCGCGCAGGGACTGCGGATCGGGGTCGAGGATGCGGCGGCGGCCGAAGCCGCGCAGGTCGTCGAAGCCGGGATGGGCGCCGATGCCCACGCCCTTGTCGCGGCACAGCGCGACGGTGCGCGCCATCACCAGGGGGTCGCCGGCATGGAAGCCGCAGGCGACGTTGGCGCTGGTGACGATATCGAGCAGCGCGGCGTCGTTGCCCATCGGCCAGGGGCCGAAGGATTCGCCCAGATCGGCGTTGAGGTCGATGGTCGCGGTCATGGCGTCTCGTCCTCCCTGGCCGAAATCACCCCATCGACCAGATTGAAGGCCAGCAGGTCGCCCATGTCACGCGGATCGCGCACCAGGGGGCGGATTTGGCGGGATAACTCCGCGAGCTCGCGCCTCTGGCGGGCAAGGGCGGCCAGCGCCTCGGCCTCCCCGGCCAGACGGAAGCGGAAGCGGGCATGGCCGGGGATCTGGACCAAGGCGGCGAGGTCGGCCGAGATCACGGTGGCGATGCGGGGGTAGCCGCCGGTCGGCTGGCGGTCGGCCAGCAGGGCGACCGGCATGCCGTCGCCGGGCACCTGGATGTCGCCCAGGACCACCGCGTCCGAGACGCCGGTGAGCGCGCCATCGGCATGAAAGGGCTCGCCCAGCGGTTTCAGACGTGCGCCCTGGCGGTCGCGCCGTGTCGTCATGTCGAAGGCGGTAGCGAGGAAGCGTTCGCGCTCGTCCGGCGAGAAGACCTCGGCCTGGGCACCCCACATCACGCGAATCTCGCGCTGGCCGAACCGTGCGGCCGTCGGCAGCACCAGGCCGCTGCGCCCGCCCGGATCGTGCCCTGCGGGCAACCGGTCGCCCTCGGTCAGCGCCCGGCCGTCGAGACCGCCGACGCCTGAGCGCAGGTGAGTCGAGCGCGAGCCGATCTGTGCCGGCGTGGCGATGCCGCCGCCGACATGAAGGTAACCATAGACGCCATCCTCGGCGGCGCCGATCTCCAGCAGGACGCCGGGTTCCAGGACGAAGCTGGTGTTCCAGGGCTGCTCCTGGCCGTCCAGGCGCGTGCGCATCGCCGCACCGGTCAGTGCGATGCGCAGGGGCCGTTCCAGGGCGCGGAACTTGCCGCCGAACCCGGCCATCTCGATCGCCGCCAGGTCGCCTTCCTGGCCGAGCAGGGCGGCTCCCTCGGCCAGGGCCAGGGTGTCCATCGCCCCGCCCTGGGTGATGCCGAAACGCTGCAGGCCGGGGCGGCCGCGGTCCTGGACGGTGAGCGAGGGGCCGGCGGATACGACCTCGAGCATCGCGCTCACGACAGGTCCTCGCGGGCCACGATGTCCCCGCCTGCCTCGGCACGATCGCTCAGCCGGGCGAACTCGGCGCTGGCGACCGGCTCGAAGGCGATCTCGTCGCCCGGAGCGATCAGCACCGGCGGTTCGCGGTGCGGGTCGAAGCTGCGGAACGGCGTGCGCGCGATGGTGCGCCAGCCGGTCGGCATGGCGGCGGCAAACAGCACGGTCTGGCGCACCGCGACGAGCAGAGAGCCGGCGGCAACCTCGGAGCGGATCTCCTTGAGGCGGGGAATGTTCCAGGCATCGGGCAGCAGGCCGAGATAGGCCACACCCGGGGCGAAGCCGAGCATGAAGACGCGCTGGCGCGCCCCGGCGTGGCGCTCTGCCGCCTCCTGGGGCGAGCAGCCGACGAGATCGGCGATGGCGTCGAGGTCGGGACCGTGTTCGCCGCCGTAGCAGGCAGGGATGCGCCAGAGGCTGCGCCGTGCCGGGGCGGGCGCGGCGAGCCAGTCGCGCTCCTGCAGCAGGTCGGCGAGCCTGGCGCGCAGGCTGGCGGGGGCGATCTCCAGCGGATCGTACCGCACCAGCACCGATCGGATGGTCGGGGCGGTCTCGCTGACGCCGGTAAGGGCGGCCTCGCGCAGGCGGGCGTCGAAGGCGATGGCGGCGTTGTTGATGGCTGGGTCGAGACGGTCGCCGAACTCGACCAGCAGGGCGCTGTCACCGGCCGCGCGCAGAACCGGCTCGGAATAGGCGCCTTCGATGCTTGCTCTGTCGCTCTGGCTGTCCATGACGTGGTTCCGCTCACCGGGCCCTGAACTAGACCATCGTTCCACTCAAGGCCAGCCGGCAGGTGATCCGGGACGCATCGGTGGGAGTAAGCAAGGAAAGCGACCGCCGGGATCCCCCT
>JAQCLG010000047.1 GCA_027592745.1 Pseudomonadota bacterium
CGGCGGTCGCGGCGTCCGCCGTGTCGCGGTCGAGCGCGGCCGATTCGGCGCGGACCTCCTCCAGCGCGTCGCGCGGGCCGCCGGCCTCGCGCGCCTGCTGCGCCATCAGCCGCCAGTAGGCGCCCTGGCGCGCCATCAGTTCGGCGTGGCTGCCCTCTTCGACGATGCGGCCGTGGTCGAGCGCCAGGATGCGGTCGGCGTCGATCACGCTGGAAAGCCGGTGGGCGAAGATCAGCGTCGTGCGCCCGGCCATCAGGCGGTCGAGCGCCTGCTGGATCACCGCCTCGTTCTCGGCATCGACCGCCGAAAGCGCCTCGTCGAGCACCAGGATCGGAGCGTCGCGCAGCAGGGCGCGCGCGATGGCGATCCTCTGGCGCTGGCCGCCCGACAGGCGGATGCCGCGCTCGCCGACCACCGTGCGGTAACCCTCCGGAAGGGCGCGGATGAAGTCGTGGGCATTGGCCGTGCGGCAGGCCTCCTCGATCTCCTGCTGGCTCGCCTCGGGGCGGCCGAAGCGCAGGTTCTCCTCCACCGTGCCGTGGAAAAGGTAGGTGTCCTGGTGCACCACCGCGATCTGGCAACGCAGTTCCTCGAAGGACATCGCGGTGACGTCGCGGCCGCCGACCAGTACGCGCCCGCCCTGGGGATCGTAGAAGCGCAGCAGGAGGCGCACGATCGACGACTTGCCCGCACCCGAAGGCCCGACGACGCCGACCCGCTCGCCCGGTGCCACGGTGAACGACAGCCCCTGGTGCGCGGACCGTTCGTTGCCGGGATAGGTGAAGGCGACCTCCTCGAAGACGATGGAGGGCAGCTCCTCGCCGGCGGCCCGCGCGGCGGCGCCACCCTCGTGTACCAGCGGCTCCGCCTCCAGGATGCGGAAGATCGACCGCGCGGCGGCCTGGCCCAGCATGCCGGTGTGGAGCTGGGCGCGCAGGTCGCGCAGGGGGCGGAACAGCTCGACGCCCATCATCAGCACGATGAGCAGGGTGGAGAGCTCCATGGCGCCCGCCTCGACCCGCCATGCGCCCACGGCCAGCGCCGCCGCCGCGCCGATGGCGATGGAGGCGTCGGTGATGCCGCGGCCCAGGGCGTTGGTCGCGTTGACCCACATGGTGCCGCGCGCAAGCTGCTGCGCCGTCGCCGACAGGGCCGCGGCCCGCGCCCCCGACTGGCCGAAGGCCTTCAGCGTCGCCAGCCCCTGGACGGCATCGAGGAACTCCGCGCCGAAGTTGGCGTAGGTCCGCGCCCGCTCGATGCTGGCGTTGCGGTCCAGGCTGTGGAACAGCATGGGAACGAGCAGCGCAACGAAGGCCGCGCCGACCAGCACGGCCGCCACCGGCAGGTCGAGGAAGGCGACGAGGCAGAAGATGCCGATGGGCGTCAGGATCGCGATCAGGAGCTGGGGCAGGAACTCGCCGAAATAGGTCTCGAGCTGCTCGACGCCGTCGACCACCGACAGGATGACATCGCCCGTGCGCTCCAGGCCGAACGAGGCCGGGCCGAGTTGCACCGCCTTGTCGTAGATCGCCTTGCGCAACACGATCTGGACCCGCGCGGCGGTCTCGTGGGCGATCATCACGCGCAGGTATTCCAGCACCCCGCGCAGCACCATGATGCCCGCGACCAGGGCGATGGGACCGGCAAGCTGCGCCATGGTGGCGCCCTGGAAGACCATGGCGATCAGCCAGCCCAGCAACGCCAGGCGCGCGATGCCCGCAACCGTGGCGGCCAGGCCGATGGCGACCGAAGCCACGATGCGCCCGCGCACCCCCTTGGTGAACGTCCAGAGCCGCCTGTCGATGTACATGGGCTGAACCTACTGCCGCTTGCCGCCTATTGCGAACCGTTCTTAACCTGACGCGGGCATAGTTTTCGGGCCAGTATGCGCGGCCATCGGGACACGGCCAAACGGACACGGGAGACGACATGGGCAGGCTTGCGGGCAAGACGGCGCTGGTCACCGGCGCGGCATCGGGCATCGGGCTGAGGACGGCGCAGCGTTTCGTCGAGGAGGGCGCGCGTGTCGCCATGACCGACTGGAATGCCGAGGTGCTGCGCGAGGCCGCCGCCCAGTTCGGCGACGAGGTCATCACGATCGCCCATGACGTCACCGACGAGGACGCCTGGATCGCCGCCGTGGCCAGGGCCGTCGACAAGCTGGGCTCGATCTCCATCCTGCTCAACAGCGCCGGCACGGGACGCGCGACCAATGTCGAGGAGACCACGCTGGAGGACTGGCGCCGCGTGATGTCGGTCAACGCCGACGGCACCTTCCTTGGCTGCAAGCACGGCGTGCTCGCCATGAAGCAGACCGGCGGCGGCGCCATCGTCAACATCAGTTCCGCCTCGGGCCTGGTCGGCGGTCACAACATGGCCGCCTACAACGCCAGCAAGGGCGCGGTGCGCCTGCTGACGAAATCCGTCGCGCTGCACTGCGCGCGCAAGGGCTACGGCATCACCTGCAACAGCGTGCACCCCGCCTTCATCATGACGCCGATGGTCGAGGGCCTGATCGCCCGCGCCCGCGATCCCCAGTCCGCCCAGACCAAGCTGGAGGCGCAGATTCCCCTCGGCCGCCTGGGCGAGGCGACCGAGGTCGCCGACATGATCGTCTACCTCGCCAGCGACGAGGCCCGCTTCGTCACCGGCGCCGAGTTCGTCATCGACGGCGGGTTGACGGCAGGGTGAGCACCTACGTCCGGTAGCTCGTCCCCCGCTCGCGTTCCAGCTGCTTCAACAGGCTCGGCCATTCCATGCCGGTGCGGGCGTGGCCGTTGGGCGCGAAGATCTTGAGGCCCTGCTCGATGGTCTTCTGCTGCACCTCCGCGCTGGGATAGTGCAGCGGCACGCCGCCGGCCAGGCCGTCGACCTGGTACCGGCAGGCCGCTTCCAGGCGGTGCATCCAGACGAAGGCCCCGCCGATGCTGTCGCCGCAGGTCATCAGGCCGTGGTTCCTCAGGATCAGGATGTTCTTGTTGCCCAGGCTCGCGACCAGCCGCTCCTGTTCGCCGGTGTCGAGCACGACGCCCTCGTATTCGTGGTAGGCGGTCCAGCCGAGCAGGATCAGCGCCTTCTGGTTCAGCGGCAGCAGGCCGCCCTCCTGCATGGCCACGGCATTGCCCGCGCGCGTGTGGGTGTGCATCACGCATTGCACATCCGGGCGCGCGACATGGATGCAGGAATGGATGATGAAACCGGCCGGGTTGAACGGGTAGTCGGTCTCGCTCAGCACGTTGCCTTCCTGGTCGACCTTGATCAGGTTGGAGGCCGTCACCTGGTCGAAGAGCACGCCGTAGGGATTGATCAGGAAGTGCTCGGTACCGGGAATGCGCGCCGAGGTGTGCGTGCCCGAAAGGTCCGACCAGCCGTAGAGATCGACCAGCTGATAGGCCGCCGCCAGGTCGCAGCGGGTCTGCCACTCGGTCTCGGTCATGCCGTCGGGCACCAGGCCCAGGTTCGCTCTCGTCGTCGCCATGTCGTCCTCCCGAACTCCTGCCGGCAAGGATAGCAGGTCGCGTCCCGCTTTGAAGAGGACGCGGCCCCACGAGGGCAATTTACACGCCTACCGATTGGTCCCAGGCTCCTTGGCTTCGACAGGAAGGCCGGAGCCATGAACGCCGTCGCCGCCGACCCCCGCGTGACCATCGCCGCCATCGACAACCAGGCGCGCCGCCTGGTCGTGCACTGGGGCGATGGCCACGTCAGCCGCTATCCCGCGATCGCGTTGCGGGCGACCTGCCGCTGCGCGCACTGCGGCACCTACGAAAGCGCGATCCGGCCCCTGCGCCTGACCGACATCCCTGCCGACATCGCCATCGGCTCGGCCACCCTGGAACCCGACGGCGCGGTTGCGATCGCCTGGGCGGGCGAGCGCCATGCCAGCCGCTACGAGGCCTCCTGGCTGCGCGCCACCTGCACCTCGCCAGCCGAACGCTCCCGCCGGCGCTGGCGTCCGACCCTGTGGGGCAAGGAGATCGAGGGCCGCGTGCCCGAGGCCGACTACGCCGCGTGCAAGGCCGACGAGGGCGCACGCCTGGCCATGCTCGAGGTCCTGCGCGACCACGGCTTCGTGCTGCTGCGCGGCGTGCCGCAGGAGGCCGAGGCGACGCCGGAGATCGCTGCGCTGGCCGGTCCGCTGCGCGTCACCAACTACGGCAGCGTCTACGACCTACGCTACAATCCCAGGGCGCTGGTCTACGGCGACCTCAACGTCGCGCTCGATCCCCACACCGACGAACCCTACCGCCAGGCGCCGCCCTCGGTGACCATCTTCCACTTCGTCACGGCCGCGACCAGCGGCGGCGAATCGACCCTGACCGACGCCTTCCGGATCGGTGCCGAACTGCGCAGGCGTGACCCTGAAGCCTTCGCCCGGCTGGCGCGCCACCGCGTCACCTTCCAGCGCCGCCTGCAGGAACAGGACAAGGACTTCCGCATGGCCGCCCCGCTGTTCAGTCTGGACGAGGAGGGCGAGATCGCCGGCTTCCGCCTGCTCGACCGCGCCGTCGGACCGCTCGACCTGCCCGAGGAGGAGGTCGAGCCCTACTACGCCGCCCTGCGCCTGCTGCTCGAGATGCTCTACGACGAGGCCAACCAGGTGACGATCCCGGTCGCCGGCGGCGAGGCGCTGTTCTTCAACAACCAGCGCGTGCTGCACGGCCGCAAGGCCTTCGACACCGACGGCAGGCGTTTCATGCGGACCTGCCACGTCGACATCGACGAGTTCAACTCCACCCTGCCGCGCGTCTGCGAGCGCCTGGGCCGCAGCGGCGCCGATCTGGTCCTGCCGCACGGCGCGCTGGTCTGACGCCGCCACCGCCCGACTTGGTGTTTGACTATAGAAAGCATTTGCTTTCTATTTCACGCGAACACCGGGGGCACCATGATCAGGGACGATACGGCAGGTACGGGCTGGCTTGACCTGTTTCGCGGCGGCCGTGCGCCGCTGACCATCGCGCTGACCCTGGGCATCTGGCTGCATGCCGCCGACAGCCTTCTGGTGGTCACCACCCTGCCCAGCGCGGTCGCCGAGATCGGCGGCGATGCCTGGGTCAGCTGGGCCTATTCGCTCTACATGCTGGCCTCAATCCTGGTCGGGGCATCGACCGGCCTGCTGGCCCTGACGCTGGGCCTGCGCACCGCCTTTGCCGCCGCGGGCGTGCTCTTTGCGCTGGGCTGCGCCATCTCTGCGCTGGCACCCGACATGGCCGTCATGCTGGTCGGGCGTTTCGTGCAGGGCATGGGCGGGGGCGGCCAGGTGGCGCTGGTCTTCGTCGCCCTCGACCGCCTGTACCCCAACGCCATGATGCCCAAGCTGGTGGCACTGACCTCGGCGGTGTGGAGCATGTCGGCGTTCTGCGGCCCTCTCGTGGGCGGACTCTTTGCCAACTGGGGCCTGTGGCGCGGCGCCTACTGGGCCTTTGCGCTGCAGGCAGTCGTGTTTGTCGTGCTGGTGCTCCTTGCCGTGCCGGGCGGGCCGCGTGCCAGGGGCGTCGACGGCGCCAGCCGGCCGCCCTTCCTGCGGCTTGCCCTGCTGGCCGGCGGCGTGCTGCTGGTCTCGGCCGCAGCCGCCCATCCCGACCCGCTGCTCGCCCCGGCGATGATCCTTGGCGCCGGCGTGCTGCTCGCCCTCTTCCTGGCGCGCGACCGTGTCCGGCGCGGCAACGCCCTGCTGCCGCCCGGCCCCTTCCACCCCCGCACCGCCTATGGCGCAGGCCTGCTGATGGCGGTGACCCTGGCGGCGGCCACGACCACGCTGTTCACCTACGGGCCCTTTTTCCTGGAAGACCTGTTCGGCCTGAGTCCGCTGACGACCGGCTACCTGATCGCGGCCGAGTCGATCGCCTGGGGCGTCTGCGCCGTGGCGATCGCCAACGCGGGCGAAACCGCCGAGCGCTGGCTGATCCGCACCGGTCCCATGGTCGTCACCCTGGGCCTGGCCGGCATGGCGGTTTTCATGCCGGGCGGACAGGTGCTGGCGATCATGCCCTTTGTCCTGATGCTGGGCGGCGGTTTCGGCCTGATATGGGGCTTTGCGATCAAGCGCGTCACCGCATCGGCGCCGGAGGGCGAACGCGAACGCGCCTCGGCCGCCCTGCCGACGGTGCAGATGTTCGGCTACGCGGTCGGCGCCGCCGCCGTCGGCATCCTGGCCAATGCCCTGGGGTTCGCCGGAACGCCCGATGCGGCGACATTACGCGTCGTCGCCTTCTGGACTTTCGCCGCCTTCGTGCCCCTCGCGCTGCTTGCCTGCTGGGCGGCCTGGCGGCTGAGCCGCGACTGGCCGGAACTGCGCAAGGAAGCCCGCGCCGACTGAGCGCAGCCATGCTACGAGAGGCGGCAACCCGCGAGGCCGCCATGCTCGATCTCTTCACCGCCGCCACGACCAACGGCCAGCGCGCCTCGCTGGCCGTGCTGGAATCCGGCCTGCCCTACCGCCTGCATCACGTCGACCTCGGCCGGGGCGAACACAAGACGCCGGCCTATCTCGCCATGCATCCCAACGGCGCCGTGCCGGCCATGATCGACCAGGAAGGCCCGGGCGGCCCGCTGGTCTTCACCCAGTCGGCCGAGATCGCCTGGTATGTCCTGGAAAAGGCCGGGCGGCTGATCCCGCGGGACCCGCGTTGCCTTGTCATGGCGCGCCAGTGGTCGGCATTCATCACGACCGACCTCTATCCGCCGTTTGCCGACATGTACTTCATGCTCTGGGCACGCCCGCAGCCTCACAGGGATGCCGCCGCCATCTTCGAGGCGACCATGGTGCGCCGCTTCGGCCTGCTCGATGCACATCTGGCCGGCAGCCGCCATCTGGTCGGCGAGGACTATGGCGTCGCCGATGTCGTGGCCTATCCCATGACCGTGCTGGCCGTGCGCGACTTTCCGCAACTGGGCGACCTTCCGCACCTGCGCCGCTGGCAGCAGGAGATTGCCCGGCGTCCCGCCGTCATCGAGGCCATGGGCTGGTTCGAGGGCACCGGTCCGGAACTGGAACGCGCGCCCGGCGAACCCGCAGCCTGACCTACTCGGCGGCGACCCGGCCGCTCTCGAAGGCGGCCTGCAGATCGGCAAGCAGCCCCGGCAGATCCCCGGCAACGACCCCGCGGCCGTCCTCCAGGCGTTGCGCAATATCGTCGATCAGGCGGCGGTGCAGGAACTGCTTCAACTGCACCGGCATGTCGGCGACCGCCTCGGCGATGGCGTCCTCCAGCGCTTGCGTCCACAGCGCCGAATAGGCCTCGCGCGCCGCGCCCAGGCCGTAGAGCGGCGGCTGAGTCCAGCCGCGTTCGGTGCGGATCGCCTGGCGTCGCTCCAGGGTCGCCGCCTCGTCGACGCTGCCGTCGCCCGCCAGCACGACGCCATAGGCATCGCGCGCCGTATCGGCATGGACGAAGCCGTTGGCGACATCGTCGGCGACCTTCGCGGCGGGACGCTCCAGCGGATCGCCGAAGCCGCCGCCGCCCTGGGTGCCGATCCTCAGCACGTCGCCCGGCTCCATCTCCAGCACGTCGATCTTGCCCAGATCCTTCTCCCGGTTGCTGCCGGGATTGAGCGTGGTGTAGCCGGTCGCACCCATGTGGCCGCCCAGGCGCCCAGGCGGCCCGAAGATGTAGCGCTCCATGGCGCGCGAGGTGATCGAGGTGTAGGGCGAGCTGGTCTCGAACTCGATCTCGATGCCGGTGCCGCCACGGTACCTGCCCGGCCCGCCGGAATCCTCGCGCAGGCCGTAGCTGCGGATGACGATCTCGGACATCTCGTTCTCGAAGATCTCGGTCGGGATGTTCTTGAGGAAGTTGAGGATCACCATGGTGCCGTCGACGCCGTCGTCGACCGGACGCCCACCCGAGCCGCCGACGATGGGCTGCACCACCGAGACCTTGTGGCCGCCGGTCTTGAAATCCGGCACGGAGACCAGGAGGATCGAGCCTTGACCTGAGTCCGTGGCCGGCAGTTCCATCGGCACCGCCTGGGCGAGCGCGCCGACGGTGACGTCGCAGACCTTGTGGCTGGTGGCGTAACGCGCGCCGTAGGCCGCGCCCGGCTCGGGGTTGAGGATCGTGGCCTTCGGAATCTTCACCTTCAGCGGGCGCACGATGCCGGCATTGTAGGCGATGGCCGGCTCCTGGGTGCAGATCCAGTTGACCAGCCCCGTGATCAGCATCCAGTGGCCGTGATGGCCATAGGTCGGGATGTTGAGCGCGGCGCGCACCTGGGGCGCGGTGCCGGTGAAGTCGAGCAGCATCTCCCCGTCCTTCACCGTCATGGCGACGTGGATGCGCACGAGGCCCAGGCCGACCATGTCGGCCTCGATGTAGTCGGTGTAGCGGTAGGTGCCCTCGGGGACATGGGCGATGACCCGTCGCGCCTGGGTCTCGGCGTAATCCAGCACCTGATCGACCGTGGCGTCGATGGTGGCGAAGTCGTACTGGGCGACCAGTTCGTGGACGCGCTTCTCGGCGGTCGCCAGGCCCGCGAGGCAAGCCTTCATGTCGCCCCAGTTCTGGTCGGGCGTGCGCGTGTTGATCAGGATCATCTCGCGCAGCGGCTTGTTGAGTTCGCCGGCGGCATAGAGCTTCTGCGGCGGAATCCGCAGGCCCTCCTGGAAGACCTCGGTCGAGGACGGCGCGATCGATCCCGGCACCCGCCCGCCGATGTCGCTGACGTGGATGAAACTCCAGGTCCAGCACAGCAGCTTGCCGTCGACGAAGATCGGCTTCCACAGATAGACGTCCGAAAGATGCGTCGCCATGCCCCGCGTGGCATCAGGATCGTTGGAGATGAAGACGTCGCCTTCCTTGATGTCATCGCCGCAGGCCGCAATGGCCGCCTCCATCGGCATGCCGATCATCATCAGCACGCCGTAGCGGCGCGGCGCGGCAAAGACCTCGCCGCCGCGCGAGACCAGCACGGCGCCGTAGTCCTGCGTCTCCTTGACGAACACGGTATGCGCGGTGCGCGACACGACCTGGGCCATCTCGTCGACGATGGCCTGGAACCGGTTGAGCAGGATCTCCAGGCGGATCTTGTCGTTCATCATGGCAGTTCGCCGATCAGGTTGGCGTGGTCGTCCACACTCACACGGAAACCCGGCGGAATGTAAATCGTCGTGTCGTACTGCTCGACGACCATGGGGCCTTCGTAGACCGCGCCGTGGCGCAGGCTGCCGCGGCGCCAGACATCGGCCTCGACCTCCTCTCCGTGCTCGAAGATCGTGCGTTTCTCCAGCGGCCCCTCCGGCGCGTCCTGTGCGCCGGCGACAAGCTGGATCGCGGGCTTGGGCGTGACGCCGACGATCTGCAGCCGGGCTTCCAGCAGGCGCGCGGGCGTGTCGTTGTCGGCATAGCCGTAGACCCGGGCGTACTGCCTGTGGAACCAGCCCGCCACGCCGTCGGTGGTCAACCGGTCGGAGGGCGTGTCGGGGAAAGGCACGTTCACCTCGTAGCTCTGGCCGACGTAGCAGAGATCGGCCGAACGCAGGATGTAGACCTGCTCCAGGGCGACGTTCTGTTCGGCGAGCCACTCCCTGGCCTGCCTCTCCAGCCGCGTGTAGATCGCCTGCAGCTCCTCGTCGGGCATGGCATCGGCCTCGCGCCAGATGCTCTGCACGAAATCGGCGCGCAGGTCGGCGACCAGGCAGCCCAGGGCACAGAGGATGCCCGGCGAAGGCGGCACGATGACGCGGCGCATGTTGAGCTCGCGCGCCAGCATGAAGGTCTGGGTCGGCCCGGCGGCGCCATAGGCGAGCATGGAGAACCCCGTGGTGTCGACGCCACGGCGCGCCATCTGGGGCAGCAATTCGGCATAGATGTTGGCGGTGGTGACCTGGAGGATTGCATCGGCCGTCTCGCGGCGTCCCATGCCCAGCACGCCCGCGATGGAATCGATGGCGCGGTGGGCGGCATCGCGGTCGAGCTGCATTTCGCCGCCCAGGAACCGGTCGGGCGCGATGATGCCGGCGGTCATGTAGGCGTCGGTGACGGCCGGGCGCGCGCCGCCGCGGCCGTAGCAGGCCGGGCCGGGATTGGCGCCGGCGCTTTCCGGGCCGACCTTCAGCACGCCCTCGGCATCGGTCCAGGCGATGGAGCCGCCGCCCGCGCCGACGGCCGAGACATCGACCGCGGGCATGATGACCGGGAAGTCGCCCACGGTGTTCTCGCTGGAATAGCGTATCTCGCCCTGGATGATCGAGACATCGACGCTGGTGCCGCCCATGTCGAGCGTCACGATGTTGGGGTCGCCGATCAGCCGCCCGATGTAGGCCGCGCCGATGACACCCGATGCCGGGCCCGAGAGCAGCGTCTCGACCGGCCGTTCGGCAGCGCTGGAAACCGCCATCACGCCGCCGTTCGACTTGGTCGAGAAGACCCGGCAGGTCATGCCCAGGCCGGCGGTGCGCCTTTCCAAGGTGTTGAAATACGCCTTCATGCGCCGCCCGACATAGGCGTTGATGACGCTGATGAGCGAACGTTCGTATTCGCGCTGCTGCGGCCAGACCTCCGAGGAGGTGCAGACATAGAGATCGGGGAAGCTCTCCTCGATCCACTGCTTGGCGAGCGTCTCGTGCGCCGGGTTCTGGTGGGCATGCAGGAAGGAGATCGCCAGGGTCTCGATGCCATCCTCCAGCAGGGCGGCGACCTGGGCCTCGACATCCTCGCGTGCGATCGCCTTGCGCACCCGGCCGTCGGCGAGCATCCGTTCGTCGACCGGCTTCACCCGCCGCCGCGGCACGAGCGAGACCGGCTTGGGCACGAAGAAGTCGTTGGCCTTGGACAGGCGCAGGCGGCGCAGCTCCAGCGTGTCGGTGAAGCCTTTTGTCATCAGCACGCCGGCCTTCGCGCCGTTGCGCTCCAGCAGGGTGTTGACCGCCAGCGTGGTGCCATGGGCGAAGTAGGCGATGTCGGCGGGCGCGATGCCGTAGCGCCGCTCCAGCTCCTCGATGCCGTTGGCCACCGCCAGCGAGGGATCCTCGCGCGTCGAGGGCACCTTCAGCGCATAGAGCCTGCCTGTGCCCTCCTCCATGACATGGAGATCGGTGAAGGTGCCGCCGATGTCGATGCCCAGGCGATAGCGGCTCATGGCCGCGCGCCCATCAGGCACCGGCATGGTTGTGTCTTGCCCAACGCCACAACGCCTCTCCAGGTTCGCGGTGCCTCTTCCCCTCTCCCCTTGTGGGAGAGAGCCTGCCCCGGACTTGATCCGGGGGTCGGGGTGAGGGGTCTTACGCGCGGTAGCGCGGAGATAAATCTGTGCGCCCGGCTTGAGGTCCTTCCCCTCACCCAGCTCCGCCTAGGCACGGCCCGAGACCGTGCCAAGGCTGCGCAACCCTCTCCCACAAGGGGAGAGGGAAAGCGGACCGCCCCTTCATACATCGCGATCAACCGGGAGCGGCTCTCTACCCCTTGTCCTCGCCCGGCGCGGGGCTGCCCTTGGGGCGGCGGCCGAGGAGCTGGTAGAGCTCGTGCTCCTTCTTGATCATCTCCTCGGCGTTGTTATCGGCCCAGGTCTGGTCGATCGCCTTGTCGTTCTTGGCGCGTTCGGCCTTGAGTGCCTGGATGAAGCTGCCGTCCTTGATCTTGCCGATCATCTCGCGCATCCCTGCCAGCGTCTTCTCCTCGTCGAAATACTGCTTGGACCACACCAGATGGCCGTACTGGGCAGTCATGCTGGTGCGCTTCATGCGCTCGAAGGCGCCGAGGTCGCGCCCGTACTCGGCGAACTTCACGCCCTCGCCGGAGGCATAGAGGTCGAGCATCACCGCCTCGGGCGAGCAGCCGGCCTCGACCAGCGCCTTGTACATGGCGCGCAGGCCGTAGAGGCTGGGCTGGTGTTCCTCGAAGAGGTCGATCATGACCTCCTCCTCGAAGCTCGATTCCAGCACGCCCATCTTGGTCGTGCCGATCGCCTTGGAGATCGCCAGGCACATCTCGTGGGCCTTGCCGCTGGCGTCCTGGGCGACCGCAATCAGGCTGGGAAAGCCCCGACCCTCCAGGAAGGTCGCGCGCACGCCCTCGCCCAGCATGCGCGGGGCGACCATGACGACGTCGACGTCGGGGCCGGGCACGATCTCCTTGTAGTTGATGTTGAAGCCGTGGGCGAAGCTCATGACGTCGCCCTTCTTCAGGCTCTTCTTCACCCAGTTCTCGTAGACCTCGGGCTGGCTGTCGTCGGAGGTCAGCATCATCAGCACGTCGCCGGCGGCGGCGGCGTCCTCGATCGTCATCAGGTCCCAGCCGTCCTCCCGCGCCGTCTTCGCATAGGCATCCTCGATGTTGCCGACGACCACGTTGATGCCGTTGTCCTTCATGTTCAGCGCCTGGCTGCGGCCCTGGTTGCCGTAGCCGATGATCGCGACGGTCTTGCCTTCGAGCAGCGAAAGGTCGGCGTCGTCGTCGAAGTAGAACTTGGCCATCGGCTGGGTCTCCTGTCTGGGTGGCGCGCGCGGCACATGGCGAGGCCGCCGGGGGAAGCTGTGTTGCGCATTGTTAACGCAGGGTCGATGATACTTTCAAGATTCGATATATCGTTTCATATAATGAAACACCTTATCTCCTGCCGAGCGGGGAACGGCCGATGGAAAAGACGGTGGTCAAGGCCATCCGGGTGCTGGAAGCCCTGGCGCTGAGCCCGCGTCCGCGCGCCCTGGGCGAGATCGCGGCGGCCTGCGACATGACCAAGAGCAACGCCCACCGCCTGCTCCAGACCCTGGGCGAAATGCACTATGTGCGGCAGGTCCCCGAGTCGCGTTCCTACGAGGCCACGCTGCGCCTCTGGGAAATAGGCATGCGCGTCTTCGACCGCTTCGACATCCGCGGCGTCGCCTCGCCGATCCTCCAGGGCCTGCAGGACCGCACCGGCGAATCGGTCCATCTCTCGATCTTCGACGACGGCGATGCCGTCTACATCGACCGCATCGACAGCCGACAGGCGGTGCGCGCCTACATCCGCATCGGCGACCGCGTGCCGGCCTATTGCACCGCCACGGGGCGCGCCATGCTCGCCTGCCTGGGCGAGGCCGAGGTTGCCGCCGCCAGCCGCGACATGCGCGCGCACACCGAACTTACCGTGGCGACCCCCGAGGCGCTTGCCGCCGCGCTGACCGAGGTGCGCAGGAAGGGCTACGCGCTGACCCGCGGCGAATGGCGCCAGGGCGTCGTCGGCGTCGCCGCCCCGATCCGCAGCCAGACCGGCATGGTCGTTGCCGGCGTGGGTGTGGCCGGTCCGGCCGAGCGCATGGGCGAGGACAACATCGCAGTGGGCATCGACGCCGTGCTCCAGGCCGCCACCGACATCTCCCGGGCGCTGGGTTTCTCCAGCCCGGACCGGGCCGCTGCGCAGCCGTGACCTGCCCGCTTGCCCTTGCCACCGCCGACTACGGCGACAACGGCTGTTGCGGGCCGACCCGCGCGCTCGATGCCGACGCTGCCGCCGCGCTGCTTGCGCGCATCGACGCCGTGCGCCCCGACCAGGTCGCCGCGATCGCCCATCCCTGGATCTACAAGTCCTACCTGCTCTTCACCTGGATGGACGCCCTGGTGCGGACGCCTGCGATCCTCGATGCCGTGGCGCCCATCGTCGGCCCCGACATCCTGGTCATGAGCGCCGACATCTGGCGCAAGGCGCCGGGCGAGACGCGTCACATCTCGTTCCACCAGGACGCCGGCTACTGGTACCTCGATCCGCCCGAGATCGTCACCGCCTGGGTCGCGCTGACCCCGGCGACCCGCGAGAACGGCTGCATGCAGTTCGCGCTGGGCACCCACAAGCTGCGCCTGGTCGCGCACGACAACACCTATGCGCCCGACAACATGCTCTCCCACGGCCAGACCGCGCGGATCGATCTTTCGGGCTACGCGCTGATCGACGATGTGCTGGAACCAGGCGAGATGTCACTGCACCACGCCCTGCTCGCCCACGGCTCGGGCCCCAACACCACCGATGCCCCGCGCGTCGGCATCTGCATCCGCTACCTGCCCGGCCGCATCGCCACCACGCAGGGCCCGCCGGTCTCCGCCATGGTCGTGCGCGGCCGGCACCACGGCAACCTGACGCTGGAGACCCCGCCCGCGGCGGACCTCTCGGCCGAGGCCATCGCCCAGCATACCCGGCTGCTCGAACCGCATGCCGCGACCCGCTACGTCAACTTCTAGAAGGTCCCGATGCTCCAGCGCACCAACGTCAACCTCGTCATCGACGGCCCGCCCTTCTCAGCGAAATCCAGCCGCCTGAAGGACGGCCTCAAGCGCACCGCCTTCTGGCCGGTCATCAGCGAGTTGACGAGCGACTTCAAGGTCCACAACACCTACCTCAAGCCCGACCGCTTCACCGACCCGGTCGAGGAATACTGGGCGATGCGCCGCAACGCCGGCCTGTGGGACGTCACCGGCGAGGAGGTCGTCGAGATCACCGGCCCCGACGCCATGGCGCTGATCGCCCGCTGCACGCCGCGCAAGCTTTCGGGCCTGAAGGACGGCCGCTGCCAGTTCTCCTTCCTGCTCTACCCCCACGGCGGCGTCGTCGAGGACGGCATCCTGGTGCGTTTCGGCGAGGAGAAGCTGTGGTGGGTTGGCGGCCCCGGCCCGGCCGAGGTCTGGCTGGCAGCCAACACCACGGGGCTCGACGTCACCGTCCGCTCCCACCTCGACACCATCCACCTGTGCGCCGTGCAGGGACCGAAGTCGCGCGCCATCCTGCAATCGGTGACCGACGCCGACCTCTCCGGCCTCCCCTGGTTCGGCATGGTCGAGGCGCCGGTCTGCGGTGTGCCGACGGTCATCACGCGCACCGGCTTCACCGCCGAGTTGGGTTACGACATCGCCATCGGCGTCGACCGCGCCCTGGAGGTCTACCAGGGCCTGCGCGGGGCCGGCGAAGCCCAGGGCATGGTGCTGTGCGGCAGCGCGGCCATGAACATCCGCCGCATGGAGGCCGCCATCCTCAACATCGGCGCCGAGATCGACTGGACCACGACGCCGCTCGAACTGGGCTGGGACGCCATGGTCGACTGGCAGCGCGACTTCATCGGCCGCGATGCGCTGCTCGCCCAGCGCGAGACAGGTCTCACGCGTCGCATCGCCGGCCTGCGCCTGGAGGGCACCACCGTGGCCCGCGGCGGCGATGCCATCCTGCACGGCGGCAAACGGGTGGGCACGATCAGCAGCGCCATGTGGGGGCCGACCATCGAGGCGAGCATCGCCCTGGCCATGCTCGACACCGCGGCCTGGCACGAGGGCGCCGCGCTTTCGGTCGAGGCCGAGGGCGGCGCCATCGCCGCGGAGGTGGTATCCCTCCCCTTCTTCGACGCGGAGCGCAAGCTGCCGCGCGCCTGAGAACAAGCTGGAGACAAGCATGAAGCGCTTCGAGAACAAGACCGCCCTGGTCACCGGCGGCGCCAACGGCATCGGCAAGGCCTGCGTCCAGCGCCTGGCCGCCGAGGGCGCGACAGTGATCGCCGCAGACTGGAAACAGGCCGACCTCGACCGCGTCGTCGGCGAACTCAGGGGCCAGGGCCACAAGGTCTCGGGCATCGTCACCGACGTCATGGACGAGGCCGCCATCGAACGCGCCTTTGCCCATGCCGACGCCTTCGGCGGCGGCCGCCTCGACGTCTCGCTCCACATCGCGGGCAATTCGGTCTTCGGCCTGGTCGAGAGCCTGGAGAGCGCGGAATGGGAGCGGCTGTGGCGGCTCAACGTGCTCTCGACGATCATCTCCTGTCGCCTGGCCGTTGCGCGCATGAAGAACACCGGCGGCGGCGCCATCGTCAACATGGCCTCGATCTCCGGCCTGGCGGGCGATCCCGGCTGGGGGGCCTACAACTCGGCCAAGGCCGCGATCATCAACCTCACCCAATGCCTGGCCTGGGAGACTGGGCGCTACGGCATCCGCGCCAACGCCATCTGCCCCGGCCCGATCGGCACCGAACGCATGCTGGGCTCGCTCGAGAGCGATCCGAAGATGGCGCAGATCTACAACGATTCCACGCCGCTAAAGCGCATCGGCACGCCCCAGGAATGTGCCGCCGCCATCCTGTTCCTGGCCAGCGACGACGCCGCTTTCGTCAACGCGACAACGCTCGTCTGCGACGGCGGCCTCACCGGCGCCACCGGCCAGCCCCGCTTCGACCTCGACAGCTACAGCTTCGACGGCGGGAGCTGAGGGAGTTGCTCCTCTTTTCTTCTCCTCATTCCCGCGAACGTGGGAATCCAGGGACACGGCGCCGGCAAACGTCGCGCCCGCCGCCCTGGATGCCCGCGTTCGCGGACATGAGGAGAGTATGGGGAGGGGCGGTTGCCCCTACCCCGTCCAGTCCTGTGCGATCACGGCCAGGCAATCGCCGCGCGTGATCTGGCCGGGCAGGTGGCGGACCAGCAGCAGGCCGTCGCAGCCGGCGAAGTGTTCCCAGGGTTCGGCACCGGGGTCGTCGACGTTCCAGACATGGGCGATGGCGTCGCCCCTCCTGACCTCGTCGCCCGGCTCGACCAGGGGTTCGACGATGCCGTGGTGGCGGCAGATGACGTAACCCTCGCCCGGCGTCTCCATGATGCGGGTGGGGCGCAGGCCGCGGCTTTCGCGGCTGACCGGCGCACCCTCGACGACACCGAAGTGCTTCAGCATGTTCCAGATGCCGGTCTCGGCGATGCCGTTGGTCTCCAACGAGGTGAACTGGCCGCCGCCCAGCTCGGTCGAGAGGAACAGCTTGCCGGACTCCTCGACCGCCGTGTCGAGCATGCCGGCGGCATCGAGCTCCACCAGCACCAGCCCGACCGGTGCGCCGAAGGCGGTCATCGCCGCCATGGTCCTTTCCATCATCGCCTTGTCGCTCAAGTGGTGCATCACCGCCGAGGGCAGGAAGAACATGCTGCGCCCGCCCGAGTGGATGTCGATCACGGCATCGGCCAGCGGCAGGATCTGGCTGGAGACGTAGTGGGCGATCATCTCCGTGATCGTGCCGTCGCGCCTGCCCGGAAAGACCCGGTTCATGTTGCCGCCGTCGATCAGCGACAGCCTCTGGTTGGCTGTCACGGCGGGGTAGTTGAGATGCGGGATGACGATCACGCGGTCCTGCACCTGCTCGGCCTCGAGCTGGCGCACCAGCTTCATCAGGGCGATCTGGCCCTCGTATTCGTCGCCGTGGTTGCCGCCGGTGAAGAGCAGCGTCGGACCCTTGCCGTTCGCGATGCAGGCAACCGGCATGTGGATCGCGCCCCAGCCGGATTCGTTGCGGCTGTGGGGAATGTTGAGCCAGCCGATCTGCTTGCCCTGAGCGCCGTAGTCGACATTGGAGCTGATCTTGCTGCCGGTCATGACGCACCTCCCACGGCACCCACACACACGCCGTCATCCCGGACAAGGCGCGCAGCGCCGCAGATCCGGGACCCATGCCGGAACGCCAACATAGGTGCCGGCGGTGTGGGGGCGTTCCGGCGTGGGTCCCGGCTCTCCGCCCTTCGGGCTGCGGCCGGGATGACATGGAGATTGACGGGGAGCGCCATCCTCAATCCTTCACCACGAGCGGTTCGGGGTAGGCGCACAGGCGTTCGCCGCCGTTGGGGCCGATCAGCACGCACTGGCTGATCTCCAGGCCCCAGTCGTCGAGCCAGATGCCGGGGATGATGTGGATCACCATGTTCTCGGCCAGCACCGTCTTGTCGCCCGGCCGCAGCGACAGCGTTCCCTCGCCCCAGTCGGGGGGATAGTTGAGACCGGTCGAATAGCCGATGCGCGATTCCTTCTCGATGCCGTGCCGCGCGATGGTTTCCCGCCAGACGCCTTCTACTTCCTCGGCCGTGGCACCGGGCCTTGCCGCCTCGATGGCGTTGTTCAGCCCCTCCAGCACCACCTTCTCGGTGTCGGCGAGCCTTTGTGGCGGCTTGCCCAGGTGCACGGTCCGCGCCATCGGGCAGTTGTAGCGCCGCCGCACGCCGGCCAGTTCCAGGATCGTCGCCTCGCCCTTCCTGAACGGCGCATCCGACCAGGTCAGGTGCGGCGTCGAGGTGCCCTCGCCGGTGGGCAGCATGGGCACGATGGCCGAGTACTCGCCGCCGAATTCCGGCGTGTCCGAGGCCATGACGCGGTAGATCTCGGCCACCGCATCGCACTGGCGCACGCCCGGTTTGATCCTCTCGATGCCGGCGGTCATCATGGCGTCGACGATGGTCGCGGCCTGGCGCATGTTGGCGATCTCGGCCGGCGACTTCACGATCTTCTGCCAGTTGACCAGCGCGGTGGCATCGACCAGTTCGGCGCCCGGCAGGTCCCCCACCAGGGTCGTGTAGCAGACCGCCGTGAAGTAGTAGACGTCCATCTCCAGGCCGATACGGCCCTTCTCCAGCCCCTTTTCCTTCAGCACCTCCGCGACGTAATCCATGGGATGGCGCTGCGTCGACTGCACGTAGAGGTCGGGATAGCCGCGGATGTTGTCGGCCTTCAGGTAGGTCGTCACCCGCGCCGCGTTGGCGTCCATCAGGCGCCCGACCCAGATCGGCTCGGCCAGTTCCGTCGAGAGGATGACGAGCTGGTGCACGTAGAACGACCATCCGTCGTAGCCGGTCAGCCAGCACATGTTGCCGGGGCTGGTGACGAGCAGGGTGTCGATGCCCCTTTGCTCCATCGCCGCCAGGCAACGCGCGACGCGGTCGCGGTATTTGCTGATCTCGAACGGCAACATGGTCTCTCCCCCTCCATTCTGCCGCCATCACCTTGGCACAGGGCGCACTTGCGGGCCAAGGCGGGCTGACCCGGCGCTGCCGGGGGGAGTCGTCCACGGACTGTTCGTTGGCGGCCCCGACGGTTAGCTTCGGGCAACGAATCGGCGTGGAGGAGCAGGCATATGGCGCAGGAGGGTTTCGATCGCGAGGTCGACTTCATCATCGTGGGCGCGGGTTCGGCCGGCTGTACGCTGGCCAACCGGATCTCCGCCGATGCCGCCAACCGCGTGCTGGTCCTGGAGTTCGGCGGCATGGATACCGGGCTGGACGCCTGGAAGATCCACATGCCCACGGCCTTTGCCCATCCGCTCAAGGACGACAAGTACAACTGGTTTTACCACAGCGAGCCCGAGCCCTACATCGGCAACCGGGTGATCCATTGCCCGCGCGGCAAGGTGCTGGGCGGATCCAGCTCGATCAACGGCATGTGCTACATCCGCGGCCACGCCTTCGACTACGACAAGTGGGCCCAAGCGGGCGCCAAGGGTTGGTCCTACCGCGAGGTCCTGCCCTATTTCCGCAAGGCCGAGAGCTTCGAGGGCGGCGCCGACGACTACCATGGCGGCGACGGCCCGCTGAACGTCAAGCCTGGCCGGATCGAGGGCAACAACCCGCTCTACCGCGCCTTCATCGAGGCCGGCAAGCAGGCCGGCTACGCCGAGACCATGGATCTCAACGGCGTGCAGCAGGAAGGCATCGGCCGCATGGACAGGACGATCAAGGGCGGTCGCCGCTGGAGTGCCGCCATGGCCTATCTCAAGCCCGTCATGCACCGACCCAACCTCTCAGTCGAGGTCCGCGCGCTGACCCGCCGCGTGCTCTTCGACGGCAAGCGCGCCATCGGCATCGAATACGAGCAGAACGGTCGCACCCACCGCGTCAGGGCGACGCGCGAGGTGATCCTCTCGTCGGGTTCGATCAACTCGCCCCAGCTTCTCCAGCTCTCGGGCGTGGGCAACGCCAGGGAGCTGCAGGCGCTCGGCATCGCGGTCGTGCACGACCTGCCCGGCGTCGGCGAGAACCTGCAGGACCATCTCGAGGTCTTCGTGCAGCAGGAGTGCAGCCAGCCGATCAGCCTGCTGCCCGCCCTGATGCCGCTGGGCAAGCTGAAGGTCGGCCTGCAGTGGTTCTTCAACCGCACCGGCCTGGGCGCGACCAACCACATGGACGTCGGCGGTTTCATCCGCTCGCGCGCCGGCATCGACCACCCCGACGTGCAGTACCACTTCCTGCCCATGGCGATGACCTACGACGCCTTCAACATCACCAAGATCCACGGCTACCAGGCCATGGTCGACGTCCTGCGCCCGCTCTCGCGCGGCCATGTGAAGATCAAGTCGAGCGATCCGCGCCAGGCGCCCGCCATCCTCTTCAACTACCTCAAGGAGGAGGAGGACATCCGCGTGCTGCGCGACGGCACGCGCCTGACCCGCGAGATCTTCGCCCAGGATGCCTTCAAGCCGTTCCGCGTCGGCGAGCTGTGGCCGGGCGAGCAGGTCCAGAGCGACGACGAGCTCGACGCCTGGATCCGCGAGACCTGCGAGTCGAGCTACCACCCCTCCTGCACGGCCAAGATCGGCAGCGCCACCGACCCCATGGCCGTGGTCGATCCCGAGCTGAAGGTCTATGGCCTGGAGGGCCTGCGCGTCGCCGATTCCTCGGTCATGCCCAACATCCCCTCGGGCAACCTCAACGCCCCGACCATCATGATCGCCGAAAAGGCCGCCGACGCGATCCTGGGCAAGACGCCCCTGCCGCCCTCGGATGCGCCCGTCTGGGTCCATCCCGACTGGGAGCACCGGCAGCGCTGAGCATGCTATCGTCGCCCCGGAGGCGGCCATGGAAGCGGCACTGAGCGAAGGCCAGCGGGCGATCCGCGAGAGCGTACTGAAGCTCTGCGCGCCCTTCGACGACGGCTACTGGATGGAGAAGGACCGCACCGGCGGTTTTCCCCACGACTTCCAGCAGGCCCTGGCCGCCGGCGGCTGGATCGGCATCGCCATGCCGGAGGAACACGGCGGCGCCGGCCAGGGCATCGCGGAGGCCGCCGTGATGATGCAGGCAATCGCCGAGTCCGGCGCGGCCATGGCGGGTGCCTCCTCGATCCACATGTCGATCTTCGGTCCCAACGTCATCGTCCGGCACGGCACGCCCGAACAGAAGGCGCGCATGCTGCCCGCCCTGATCTCGGGCGCCGAGATCGCCTGTTTTGCCGTCACCGAACCCGATGCGGGTCTCGACACCACGCGCATCGCCACCCGCGCCCGGCGCGAGGGCGAGCGCTACATCGTCGACGGGCGCAAGGTCTGGACCAGCCTGGGTCAGGTCGCCCATCGCATCCTGATCCTGGCGCGCACGACGCCGCTTGCCGAATGCGCTCGGCCGACCGACGGCATGAGCCTGTTCTTCACCGCCTTCGACCGCGACCGCATCGAGGCGCGCGAGATCGACAAGATGGGCCGCAAGGCGATCGACTCCAACCAGCTCTTCATCGACGGCCTGGAGGTCCCCGCCGGGGACCGCATCGGCGAGGAGGGCAAGGGGTTCTCCTACCTGCTCGAAAGCCTCAACCCCGAGCGCATCCTGGTCGCCGCCGAGGCGATCGGCATCGGCCGCGCCGCACTGGCCCGCGCCACGGCCTATGCCAGGGAACGCACGGTGTTCGGACGCGCCATCGGACAGAACCAGGCGATCCAGCATCCCCTGGCGGTCAACTGGATGGAGCTGGAGGCGGCCAACCTGATGATGCTGCAGGCCGCGCGCCTCTACGATGCCGGGGCGCCCTGCGGCATCGAGGCCAATGCCGCCAAGTACCTGGCCGCCGAGGCCGGCTGGAACGCCTGCGTCACCGCCCAGACGACCCACGGCGGCTACGGCTATGCCCGCGAGTACCACGTCGAGCGGTACCTGCGCGAAGTGACGATCTGCCGGCTCGCCCCGGTCAGCCGCGAACTGATCCTGTGCCACATCGCCGAGCGCCAGCTCGGCCTGCCCAAGTCCTACTAGGAACCCTGCCATGCGCTCCCTGCTCTTCGTGCCCGGCGACGACCCGCGCAAGCTGGAGAAGGCCATGGGTGCGGGCGCCGATGCCCTGATCGTCGACCTGGAGGATTCGGTCGCCGCGACACGCAAGGAGGCTGCCCGCGCCAGCGCCGCCGCCTTCCTGGCACAGGCCGGCAACGGCGGCCCGCGCCTCTACCTGCGCATCAACGACCTGGACAGCGGCCTGGCCGAGGGCGACCTCGACGCCGCGCTGGCACCTGCGCTGGCCGGCATCATGCTGCCCAAGTGCTGCGGCGGCGCAGACGTCGCCCGGCTCGACGCCATGCTGCGCCTGGAGGAGGCGCGCCACAGGCTGGAGGCAGGGTGCCTGACCATCCTCACCGTGGCGACCGAAACCGCCGCCTCGCTTTTTGCCATGGCCAGCTTCGCGGGTTCCTCGCCGCGCCTGGAAGGCATTTCCTGGGGTGCCGAGGACCTGTCGGCGGAACTGGTCGCCGAGAGCAACCGGGACGAGACCGGTCAATTCACCGACCCCTATCGCCTCGCCCGCACCCTGACCCTGCTCGGTGCCGTGGCCGCCGGGGCCCTGCCCATCGACGCGGTCTACACCAGCTTCCGCGATCCCGACGGCCTGCGCGCCGAGGCCCGCGCCGCGCGCCGCGACGGCTTCCTTGCCAAGCTGGCGATCCACCCGGCCCAGGTGCCCGTCATCAACGAGGTCTTCGCGCCCGATCCCGCGGCGCTTGCCCGGGCCCGCGCCATCGTCGCGGCGTTCGAGGCCGCCCCGGACGCGGGAACCGTCGGTCTCGACGGCCAGATGATCGATCGCCCGCATCTGCTGCGTGCCCGCAGACTGCTGGCCGGCGCGGCATCCTGAGGAACCCCGGCGGTCCCGGCCGCCCTTGATCTGAATCAGTGTATTTGAACGTTCGATGACGTCATCATGACGGCATGGAGCAAGCGGCGAGCGCGCGCCGGTGGGCGCTTCCTTCGATGGGCGATGTCTGGGGCGGCCTGGCGGGGATGCTGGTCGCCCTGCCCTCTGCCATTGCCTTCGGCGTGCTGGTGTTTTCGGCCATCGACCCGGCGCTGGCCGGACAGGGCGCGCTCTACGGCATGATGGGCGCGGCGGCGATGGGGCTTGTGGCGCCGCTGGCGGGCGGCACGGCAGGCCTCGTCTCGGCGCCCTGTGCCCCGGCGGCGGCGGTGCTGTCGGGCCTGGCCGCGCTGCTGCTGGCCCAGGGCGTTCCGCCCGAGCGGATTCCGGGACTGCTCGTCGTCACCGGCCTGCTTTCGGCAGGTTTCCAGGTGATCTACAGCCTCGTGCGCGGCGGCAGGTTCTTCAAGTACATCCCCTATCCGGTGGTCAGCGGTTATCTCTCGGGCGTCGGCCTGATCATCGCCCTGGGGCAGTTGCCCCGGCTCTTCGGCCTGGACGGCGAGCAGGGCCTGATCAAGGGCCTTGTCTCGCCCCAGGCATGGCGCTGGCCGGGGCTGGTCGTCGGGCTCGTCACGATCCTGGCCATGGTGCTGGGACCGCGCATCACGACCCGGCTGCCGGCGGCGGTGCTGGGCCTGATTTGCGGCGTGGCGACCTATTTCCTGCTCGGCCTCGTGCTGCCCGACCTCCTGACGCTGGAGGGCAACCGCCTGGTCATCGGGCCCCTGGGTTCGGATACAGGCCTCGTCGAATCTCTCTCGGCCCAGGCCCGGGGGCTGCTGGCGCTGCAGGTTTCCGACATCGAACTCGTCGTGTTCTCGGCGCTGGCGCTCTCGGCCCTGCTCTCCATCGACACGCTCAAGACCTGCGTCGTGCTCGATGCCCTGACGCGGCGGCGGCACAACTCCAACCGCGAACTGCTCGGCCAGGGCATCGCCAACGTCGCGGCCTTCGCGGTCGGCGGCATGCCCGGCGCAGGCACCATGGGGCCGACCCTGGTCAACGTCACAAGCGGCGGCAGGACGCGCGCCTCGGGCCTCATCGAAGGCGTCTTCGTCGTCCTGGTGATCGTCGCTCTTTCTCCGCTCATCGCCTGGGTGCCGATCGGTGCGCTGGCCGGCGTCCTGCTGGTCGTTGCATGGCGCATGTTCGACTGGCACGCCTTTGCTCTGCTGCGCCACCGCGACACCATCCTCGACTTCGCCGTCATCGCGACTGTCGTCGTCGTCGCCGAGACCGTCGGCCTGATCGAGGCCTCGGCGGCGGGCATCGGCCTTGCCATCGTGCTGTTCATCCGCGACCAGATCCGCGGTTCGGTGCTGCGCAGCCGGGCGACACTGTCGAGCGTCTCGTCCAAGACACGCCGGCTTGAGCAGGAGCGCGCCGGCACTCTACCGCTGATCCTCCCCCACTGAATTGGTCCATCCTGAAGTTTTGGAAGGAGGGCCA
>JAQCLG010000048.1 GCA_027592745.1 Pseudomonadota bacterium
CTCCTTCCAAAACTTCAGGATGGACCAATTCAGTGGGGGAGGATCAATGAGGACGCCTGCGACCACACCCGGGAATCCAGATTCCTCAGAATATCAACCACTTGTCCGGAGCCTGCCATCTGGCACGCGACTTGAAACTCCCACTGTGACCCGGCCGAACGGTCGGACCGCAACGCGGCACCCTGGTGCCCCCAAGGGAGTGACACCCATGAAGAAGATCCTTTCCACGACCGCCCTCGTCGGCACGCTGTTCGTCCTTGCCGCCGGCTCGGGCATGGCCTCCCCCGGCAATGGCGGCGGCAACGACGACGCCAGCGGCGATATCCGCCTGACCGGCACCATGCCCGCGATCTGCGAGATCGACATCGACACCAAGAACACCAGCCTCGACATGAAGGACGGCGCCAAGAAGCAGGTCGTCGCCGAGATCACCGAGACCTGCAACGACCATGAGGGCTACACGATCAGCTTCACCTCGGCCAATGCCGGCAAGGTCGTCCATGGCGACAGCGGCCAGGGCGTCGCCTACACCGTGAGCTACGACACCAGCAACAACAGCTCGCTCGCCAACGCGATGGTCCTGACCCGCGCCAAGGAGGGCTACGGCGTCGACCACGACCTCGTCGTCGACATGTCGGGCAGCAGCAACCGCGTCGCTGGCACCTACCGCGACACCATCACGGTCGAGATCGCCGCGAAGTAACCCAAACTCCCGCGGGTCGGCGTACCTCCCCAAGGTGCGACCCGCACGGGGCCGCGGCTGCTCGCGCTGCCGCGGCTCCACCTCCTCCGCGCCGCGGTCCTGCCTCAGGACCGCGGCGTTCGGCGTTCCGGCTCGCCGCCTCAGTCGGCCATGCCGCCGCGCAGGACATAGTCGTAGCTTGCCGGCATGGGCAGGGCCTTGAGGCGGCCAAGCTCCCGGGCGGCATGGAAGGGCCAGTAGGCATCGTGCAGCGAGGCGGTCGCCAGCAGCACGAGGTCAGCCTCGCCCTTGCGCACGATGGCATCGGCCTGGCCGGCGCTCGCGATCTGGCCGACGGCGGCCGTAGCGATGCCAGCTTGCGAGCGAATGCGATGGGCAAACGGCACCTGGTAGCCCGGGCCGTAGGGAATATCCTCGACCGGTACGGCGTAGCCCGAGCTGCAGTCGACGAGATCGACACCTTCCTTCTTCATCATCCCGGCCAGCACCACCGAATCCTCCAGCGTCCAGCCGCCCGGCGCCCAGTCGACGGCAGAGATGCGCACGGCCAGCGGCATCGCCTCGGGCAGCACGGTCCGGCAGGCGCGCACCAGTTCCATGGGAAAGCGCGTGCGTCCCATGAAATCGCCGCCCCAGCGGTCGGTCCTGTCGTTGACCAGCGGGCTCATGAACTGGTGGGCGAGATAGCCGTGGGCGGCATGAATCTCGACCATGTCGAAGCCCGCCTCGACCGAACGGCGTGCGGCAGCGGCAAAGGCCGCGACGACCTCGGCGATCCCGGCCTCATCGAGTGCCGTGGGCGTGTGGACCAGTGTGCCACCGGGTGCATCGAAGGGTTTTGCCACGCTGGAAACGGTCTGCCAGGCGCCTTCCCCGGCCTTGAGCGTGCGGTCGCCTTCCCAGGGTACGGTGGCGCTCGCCTTGCGTCCGGCATGGGCGATCTGCATGCAGCTTGCCGCACCGTTGGCCCGGATCGCTGCGGTGACCTGCGCCAGCTTCTCGATGTGTGCGTCCTTCCAGATGCCCAGGCACCCCGGCGTGATGCGCCCGCGCGCCTCGACGCCCGAGGCCTCGGCGATCACCAGGCCGGCGCCGCCGACCGCCCGGCTGGCCAGATGGACGAGGTGCCAGTCGGAGGCGAAGCCGTCCTCGCTGACGTACTGGCACATCGGCGAGATGCCGACTCGGTTGCGCAGGGTAAGGCCCCGCAGGGTGAGCGGATCGAACAGGTCGGGCATGGGCTGGCTTTCTTGGCAAGGATGGCCGCCATCGATAGCCCGCGACGCCGGGTTGCGTCCATCGCCCAGGGCCACCAGATACGCCGGCCCCGCGACGGCGCCGCGGAACGGGCATCGCGCCGCCCCGCCCGAACGCGTTAAGGTGGCGCTCCCAGTGCGGAGACAGCATGTCGTTTCCCAGTCGCCTCGAACGTCCGGCCACCCGCCGGGGCATGTTCTCCTGGGCCCTGTTCGACTGGGCCAATTCGCCGACGCCGACCATCGTCATCACCTTCATCTTCGCACCCTATTTCGCGCGCGGCGTGGTCGGCGACGAGACCCGCGGCCTGGAGCTGTGGAGTTGGGGCATGGCGGTCTCGGCGCTGATCATCGCGCTGATCTCGCCGCTTACCGGCGCCATCGCCGACGCTGCGGGGCGGCGCAAGCCCTGGATCGGCGCCTTCTCGGCGATCACCCTGGTGGCCACCGCCCTGCTCTGGTTCGCCGCACCCCAGGCCGCCTGGGCGATCCCCGTGCTGCTGCTCGTGGTCCTGGTCAATGTCGGTTTCGAGACCTCGATGGTCTTCTACAACGCCATGCTGCCCGATCTCGCCCCGCCCCACCGCATGGGCCGGCTTTCCGGCTGGGCCTGGGGTCTGGGCTACGGCGGCGGACTGGCCTGCCTGATCCTGGCGCTGGCCGTCTTCATCATGCCCGAGACCGCACCCTTCGGCCTGGATGACGTCGAGGCCGGCGGCGTGCGGGTCTCGGCCCTGCTGGCGGCCGCCTGGCTGCTGGTCTTCGGCTGGCCGTTGTTCGTCTTCACCCCGGACCGCCCGAGCGCCCGGCTGCCCCTGGCCACCGCCGTCACGCGCGGCTGGCGACGCCTGGTCGAGACCGCGCGGGAACTGTCGCACCACAGGCAGATCGTGCGTTTCCTTCTCGCGCGCCTGCTCTACATCGACGGGCTGAACACGCTGTTCGCGCTGGGCGGCATCTATGCCGCCACCACCTTTGCCATGGACGAGCAAGACGTCCTGATCTTTGCCATCTGCCTCAACGTCACCGCCGGGCTGGGCGCGGTCGCCTTCGCCTGGCTCGACGACTGGCTGGGGCCAAGGAAGACCATCGTCATCGCGCTGACCTGCCTGATGGTCTGCGGCAGCGGCATCCTGGTCGTCGACGGCGCCCTGTGGTTCTGGATCCTGGGCACGGTGCTCGGCATCTTCATCGGCCCCGTGCAATCGGCCAGCCGCAGCCTGATGGCGCGCATGGCGTCGCCGGAGATGACCGGCGAGATGTTCGGCTTCTTCGCCCTTTCGGGGAAGGTGACGAGTTTCATCGGGCCCCTGCTGGTCGGCACCCTGACTGCGCTGTCGGGCAATGCGCGCCTGGGCATGTCGGTCATCGTCGTGCTGATGCTGGCCGGCCTTCTCGTCCTGCTGACCGTGAAGGAACCCCAGGCCCGGGTCGCCGCGCCGGAGTAGAAGGCAGCTGTCATCCTCGGGCGGACTAGCCCTGCGGCCGCATCAGCCACGGCAGGCGCCCGACCGTTCCCATGGCGTGGCGCATGAAGAGGCGCTTGAGCGGCGGGATGCGCTCGACCGCGCCCAGGCCCAGGTCGCGCGCCAGGGCGACCGGCGGGATCGCGTTGGAAAACAGGCGGTTGAGGCCGTCGGTCACGGCGACCAGGGAGAGCGTATCGATGCGGCGGCGGCGGGCATGGTCCTCCAGCGCCACGGCGTCGCCCGGATCGAGCCCCAGGCGGCGGGAATCGCCAAGCACCTCGGCAAGCACCGCGATGTCGCGGATGCCGAGGTTGTAGCCCTGGCCGGCGATCGGGTGGATGCGATGGGCGGCATCGCCCACCAGCACCAGGCGGGGCGCAATCACACGGTGCGCCAGCACCAGGGTCAGCGGGTAACGCCACACCGGGCCCGCGACCCTGAGGTCACCGAGGAAATCGCCCAAGCGCCAGGCGATCTCCTCGAGGAAGGCTTCGGGCTCGAGCTCGAGCACCCGACGGGCGATGGCGTCCTTTTCCGTCCAGACGAGCGAGGAGCGGTTGCCCGGCAGCGGCAGGATGGCGAAGGGACCCGCAGGCAGGAAGCGCTCGTGGGCGATGCCGCGGTGATCGTGTTCGTGCTCCACGGTGCAGACGATCCCAGTCTGGCCATAGGCGATGGTGCGGTGGCCGATGCCTGCCATCTCGCGCACGCCCGAGCGGAACCCGTCGCAGGCCACCACCAGGGAGCAGCGCAGCACCCGGCCGTCGTCCAGGGTCAGGTCCTCACCGGTGGCGTCGTGGTCCATGGCCGTGACGCTGGCCGGCGCCAGCACGGTGATGCCCGGCTGCGACGCCACGGCGGCATCGAGCGCGCGGCGGATGAAACGGTTCTCCAGGATGTAACCCAGCGGATGGTCGCCGATGCCCCTGTGGTCGTAGTGCAGGAAGAGCGGGGCATCGCGGTCGCTGACGCGAATCTCCAGGATCGGCTGGGCGTGGGCGCCCATCGCCTGCCAGGCGCCCAGGCCGTCGAGCACCAGCCTGGAACCCCAGGCGATGGAGGAGACGCGGCCGTCGAAGCCGTCGGTCAGGGTCGCGCCGGGCGCCTCGCGCTCGATCATGGTGACGGAAAAACCGGCCCGGGCCAGCGCCAGGCTCGCGGTGAGGCCGTTCATGCCGCCGCCGACGACGGCGATATCGCAACGTTGGGTCATGGCCCCATTCAACACCCGCGCCGCCGCCGCGCCAAGCCGTCTGGTCGTCCCGCACCGGCGGTGCTAGGGAGGTTGCGCACCGGGCGGGGGAGAACTGGCATGGCGCAGCAGTGGCACGAGATGACGGCGATGGCGCTGGGCGCCGGCATTGCCACGGGCAGCATCGATCCGGTCGACCTTGCCGAATTCTTCCTGGCGCGCATCGCCGAACACGACGCCGACCACCTGGTCTTCATTCGCATGGACCCCGCGCGCACCCGCGCCGAGGCCATGGCGGCGCGCGAACGCCAGAAGGCCGGCATCCGGCGCGGCCCGCTCGATGGCGTGCCCGTCTCCTGGAAGGACCTTGTCGACGTCGCCGGCATGGAAACGACCATGGCGACAAAAGCCCTTGCCGGTCGCATCCCCGAACGCGACGCCCCTCTGCTGGCCCGCGCGACCAACGCCGGCACCGTCTTCCTCGGCAAGACCAACATGACCGAGTTCGCCTTTTCCGGGCTGGGTATCAACACCACCCACGGCACGCCCGCCAACGCGCGCGACTCCCGGACGCCGCGCATCCCCGGCGGCTCCTCATCCGGCGCGGGCGTGGCGGTCGCCAGCGGCCTGGGGCCCATCGGCATCGGCAGCGACACCGGCGGCTCGGTGCGCATCCCGGCGAGCCTCAACGGCATCGTCGGCCTGAAGACCACCATCGGCGCGCTCGACACCACCGGCGTGCTGCCGCTCTCCCCCCTGCTCGACACCATCGGCCCGCTCACCGCCGATGTCGCCGACGCCGCGGCGATGTGGTCCTTGCTCTCGGGCACGGCCATGGCCGACCTTGCCGGTGCCGACCTCAGGGGCCGCCTCTTCATCGCCGTCGATGCGCCGTTATGGAAGGACATCGATCCCGGCATCGACCGTGCGTGCCGGGAGGCCGTGGAGAAACTCGAGGCCGCCGGCGCCCGCGTTGTCTGGCAGGACGTCCCCGAACTGGCCGAGGCCATGGAGGCGATGATCTCCATGGGCGGCCTCGTCACCGCCGATGCCTGGGCCTGCTGGGGCGGCCTGGTCGAATCCGACCCCACGGCGATCTACAAGTTCATGCTGCCACGCTTCCAGTCCGGCACCAGGCAGACCGGCTACGGCCTGCTGCGCCTGATGCGCCGCCTGGACGAACTTTCTGCCAGCCTGCACCGGAAGCTCGCCGGCTGCGATGCCATGATCGCCCCCACGGTGCCGGCAAGCCCGCCCGCCATCGCCGACCTGCTCGACGACGAAGCCGCCTACACCCGGGCCAACATGCTGGCCCTGCGCAACACCACGCCCGGCAACCTGACCCGGGTCTGCGCGCTCACCCTGCCCTGCGGCCCCGACGACAACGACCTTCCCGCCGGCCTGATGCTGATGCAGCGCCCCCACCAGGAAGGCGCCCTGCTGCGGCTTTCCAGGGCGGTGGAAACGGCGCTGGCGGGATGACCGTCACGCGTGTCAACGGACAGCCTGGCCCACCCCCGCCGGTGCGCCTGCCCCTGCCGCCGACGCTGTTTGCCATGGCCATGCTGACCGGTGTCGCGGCTCTGGGCCTGCCCCGCCTGATCGGCGCCCACATGACCCGCGACCCCATGGGCAAGGCGACCGAACTGGGCATCACCGCCATGCTGGCGGTCCCGCTGGCGCTTGCCCTTGCGTCAGCGCGCCCGCAGGGACTGCTGCGGCTCTTCGGGCGGGCACACGCCGGAGAACTTGCTGTGCGGGGGCTGGCCAAGGCCGGGTTCCTGATCGCGCTGTTTGCCCACGCGGAAACCGCGGGATCGACCACCCTGCTCGACTACACCGGTTACGTTGCCGCCGCGGTCATCGCGGCATTCCTGTTCGGGGCGTGGACTCCCCTCCGCGACAAGCTGGCGCTGGGCGCCTGTTTCCTTTGTACCGTCGGCATGATCGTCATCCCTCCGTGGTTTGCTGCGCCCAGCCCCTGGCCCGGCGGCGCGATCGTGGTCGCGATCTTCTGCCTGGGGCTGTTCGTTGCCCTGACGCATCGCCTTGCACCGCGCAAGGGCATCGCCACGCTGCTGTTCTGGGATGCCGCCGTCATCCTGATCGCGCTTCTGGCCCTGCTACGCGCAGGCATGGTGGAATGGGACGGCGGACCGTGGAACCAGATGGCGGGCGTCGTGGCGGCCGCGCTGGTCGCCAACCTCATCTGGCTCGCGGCCTATGCCCATGCCCCGGTCTCGCGTCTGGCACCCTTCGAGTATCTGGCCCTGCCGATGCTGCTGGGCGTGGGCCTGCTGTTCGGCCAGTCCTATCCGCTGCTTCTCCTCATCGGCTTTCTCGCCGTCGTGCCGATCTGCGCCCTGCTCGCGCTGTGCGAGATCCTTCTCGTGTACGGCCGCGACGGAGCCGACGCGTGACCGCACCGCACGACAGCACGCCCGCCGACCCGCGCGTCGAAGTCGCGCGCGAGTACGCGCATGCGGATCCGCCGGGCCGTCATCCCCACCTGACCGGCATCCTGCTGATGTGCCTGGGGCTGGTCCTGATCAACACCTCCGACGCCATCGGCAAGCTGATGACCGAGGAACTGCCGATCTTCGAGATCGTGCTGTTCCAGTCGGTCGGCCTGATCCTGCTCGCCATGGCCGTGGCGCGCCGGGCCAACCCGCTGACGCTGGTCGCCACCCCCGATCCCTGGCTGCAGGGCCTGCGCGCGCTGTTCCAGACGGCAAGCGGTCTGTGTTTCTTTGCCGGGCTCAAGGTGCTGCCCTTTGCCGACCTCGTCGCCATCCTCTTCATCGGTCCGCTGGTGGTCTCGGCCATGGCCCATGTCGTGCTCGGCGAACACGTCGGGCCGCGCCGCTGGGCGGCCTGCCTGGTCGGCCTGGCCGGGGCGCTGGTGATCGTGCGGCCGGGCATGGACGGCCTGGGCTGGGCGGCGATCTGGCCGGTCGGCGCTGTCGTCTTCTGGTCGGCCTACATCATCCTGACGCGGCGCATCTCGGCGCGCAATTCGACGGCCTCGATGATGGTCTGGGCGGCGCTCGCCTCCTTCGTGCTCATGGCAGCGGCCAGCCCCTGGTACTGGCAGACGCCGCAGGGCTGGCAGTGGGTCGCGCTGATCGCCATCGCGCTGATGTCGGCGGCAAGCAACGGCGTCACCATCCGCGCCTTCTCGATTGCGCCTGCCTCGCTGCTGGCGCCCTTCTCCTACCTGGAGATCGTCGGCGCCACCGCCTTCGGCTTCTTCATCTGGCACCACTTCCCGGACGGCTGGACCTGGGCCGGCACGGCGATCATCGTCGCTTCCGGGCTTTACGTGTACCGCCGCGAAGCCCAGGCCGCGCGGTCGTGACGGCCGCCGTCCTGCCCGCACGCACGCCGCTCGCCGGCGTCGGCCTCTACCTCGTGGCGGTCACCCTGGTGGTCGCCGCCAACACCGTGGGCAAGCTCACCATGTTCGGCCTGCCGGTGCCGCAGGTCGTGCTGGCCCAGGTCTCGGGCCTCTTCTTTGCCTCGATGCTGGCCGGGCGCACCCTGCGCATCGACCGCCTGCTGGCCACGCGCAAGCCCGGTCTGCAGCTTCTGCGCACCGGCTGCCAGATGGGCGCGGCGCTGTGTTTCTACATGGGCCTGCGCGCCATGCCGCTGGCCGACATCACGGGAATCACGCTGCTGCTGCCGCTGGCGATCACCGCGCTTGCCGCACTGACCCTGCACGAACAGGTTGGCTGGCGCCGCTGGTGCGCCTGCGCGGTAGGCCTGGTCGGCGCCCTGCTGATCGCCCGGCCAGGGTTTGCCGGCGCCCAGCCCGCCGCCCTCTGGCCACTTGCCACTGTCGTGCTGTTTGCCTGCTACACCGTGCTGACGCGCCGCCTGTCGCAGGAGGATTCGACGCCGACGCTGATGATCTGGGCTTCGCTCGCCACCGTCACCCTGCTCGGCCTTGCCGCCCCGCTCTACTGGATCTGGCCGACGCCGCAAGGCTGGGCCGGGCTGGCGGCGGTCTGCCTCTTCTCAGGGGTGGCCAACAGCGCCCGCATCAAGGCGCTGGGGCTGGCGCCGGCTTCCCTGCTGGCGCCCTTCGGCTATACCCAGATCGCCACCGCCACCCTGGTCGGCCTCCTTGTCTTCGGAGACCTGCCCGATACCCTGAGCTGGGCCGGCATCGGCGTCATCGTCGGCAGCGGTCTCTATGTCTGGCAGCGCGAACGCAGGAAAGAACGACAAGCATGAGCGCACGACCCGGCATTCCTCCCGAAGCCGACAACAGGCCGACCGACGCCGCGGGCAGCGTCGCCAACCCGCATCTGGCGGGCATCCTGCTCATGCTGGCCGCGATCGTGCTGATCAACCTCAGCGACACCTCCGCCAAGCTGGCCATCGACACCGTCTCGGTCTTCCAGGTCGCCCTGGTCCAGGTCCTGGGCCTGATGGCCTGCGGCCTGATCGCGGCGCGCAGCGCCAATCTGCCGCGCGTCATGAAGACGCCCGACTGGCGCATGCTGATCCTGCGTTCGGCCTGCCAGTTCGGTGCCGGTCTCTGCTACTACAAGGGCCTCCAGCTGCTGCCGCTGGCCGATGTCATCGCCATCATCCTGCTCGGCCCGCTGGCAACGACCGCCCTGGCGGCCCTGGTGCTCAAGGAGCAGGTCGGCCCGCGCCGCTGGGCCGCCTGTATCGCCGGCCTGATCGGCGCCATGCTGATCATCCGGCCCGGCATGGGCGGCATCGGCTGGGCGGCACTCTGGCCCATGGGCTGCGTCACGCTCTATTCGATCTACGTCATCATGACGCGCAGCCTCACCGCGACCAACAGGACCAGCACGCTGATGTGCTGGGGCGCCAGCGTGGGCACCGTCGTGCTGCTTCTCGCCGCGCCCTTCTACTGGGTCTGGCCGGAGTGGCAGATCTGGCTCGGGCTGGCTGCCGTCGCGGTGCTGTCGGGGGCCAGCAACGGCCTGCGCATCCGCGCCCTGGGTTTTGCCCCGGCCAGCCTGCTTGCCCCGTTCGGTTACGCCGAGATCGTCGGCGGCACGATCCTGGGGCTGATCGTCTTCGGCACCTTCCCCGACGGCTGGTCCTGGGCCGGCATCGCCGTCATCGTCGGCGCCGGCCTCTACGTCTGGCACCGCGAACGCCGGAAGGCCCGAGGCTGATCGGGCAGGGCGGACAACTCCTCCCCTGCCCGCGTCCTGTACATCGCACTGCACAACGAAACGGCAGCGTTGCTGTCCTGAACCCCGAGGTGATTCCTAACCCATTGTAATCGAGGGCATATTGTAGACGCTCCGGCTGGCACGGCGCTTGTAATGCCTCACCCGAAGGCCGCGTTCGCTGCGCGGCAAAACGGGGAGACGACATCATGCGCAAGCTCCTGCCGCCCGGGCTGATTGCCCTTGCCGCATTCCTGGTGCTGCCCTCCATGGCGCACGCCGAGGTCGATGCGGAAACCGCCTATGTGCTCAACACCTTTTCCTTCCTGGTCAACGGCGCGCTGGTCATGTGGATGGCCGCCGGTTTCACCATGCTGGAGGCCGGCATGGTGCGGACCAAGTCCGTGGCGACGATCTGCCTCAAGAACGTCGTCCTCTTCGCGATCGCCGGCATCGCCTTCTATCTGGTCGGCTACAACCTCATGTAAGACGGCGTCGACGGAGGTTTCATCGGTTCCATCGCTCCCTGGGGGGCCGTCGACGAGGGCGCGGCAGAAGGCATCTTCGAAGGCTACGCCGCGTCCTCGGACTGGTTCTTCCAGATGGTCTTTGTCGCCACCGCGGCCCCGATCGTCTCGGGCGCGATGGCCGAGCGGATCAGGCTGTGGCCGTTCCTCGCCTTCATCGTCGTCCTGACGGCGGTGATCTATCCCGTCCAGGGCGCCTGGCAGTGGGGCGGCGGCTGGCTCGCCGAACTGGGCTTTGCCGATTTCGCGGGTTCGACCATCGTCCATTCCTGCGGCGGCTGGGCGGCGCTGACCGGCTGCCTGATCCTGGGCGCACGCAACGGCAAGTACGGCACCAAGGGCGAGATCCGCCTGATGGCGCCTTCCTCCCTGCCGCTGGCCACGCTCAGCACCTTCATCCTGTGGCTGGGCTGGTTCGGCTTCAACGGCGGCTCGCAGCTCGCCCTCGCTTCGGGTGCCGATGCCATCGCCATGGCCATGGCCAACATCTATGCCAACACCTGCGTTGCCGCCATGGGCGGGGTCGTGGTCGCGGCGGTGGCGACCCAGCTGCTCTACCGCAAGGTCGACCTCACCATGGCGCTCAACGGCGCGCTGGCCGGTCTGGTGGCGATCACGGCCGGTCCCGACACGCCGGGCCTGGGCGCCTCGATCCTGATCGGCGGCGTCGGAGCGGCCATCGTCATGGCCGGCGTGCCCCTGCTCGACAAGCTCAGGATCGACGACGTGGTGGGCGCGGTTCCCGTCCATCTCTTTGCCGGCATCTGGGGCACCATGGCGGTGCCGCTGACCAACCCGGGCGCCTCGTTCGCCACCCAGGCGATAGGCGTCCTTGCCATCGGCGCCTTCGTTTCCGTGGCCAGTGCCATCGTCTGGCTGGTGCTCAAGACCACGGTCGGCCTGCGGGTTTCCGCCGAGGACGAGGAGGCCGGTCTCGACCGTGTCGAACTCGGCATGGCGGCCTATCCGGAGTTCAGCCGCGACAGCGTCGCGGTCTGACCCTGCGGCATTCTCCTGGCCGCAGATCACCTGGGCCCGCCCCCGCCATCCCCGGGGGGCGGGCCCTTCCTTTTTCACCGGCCGGCACGATCCGAGCCGGCAAGCCCCAGGGTTTCGAGCAGCACTGCATCGACACCCTCACCGGCGAGCCTGCGTTCAGCGCGCAGCCGCGCGATCGCAGCGCGGGTGCGTGGCCCGATCAGACCGTCGGCGGCGCCGCATTCGACGTAGCCGGCATCCTGCAGGGCGCGCTGCAGGTCGACGATGCCGGCGGTATCGAGTTCCAGCTCCACGGGCGGCGCGAGCACCCGGCGCACCTTGTCGAGCCATGCCCGCCGGTCGGCCAGGCCATGGCTGCCGCCGTTGATGCGCCGGGAGAGCGCCACCAGGTCGTCGCGGTCGCACAGACCGTTGAGCCCGCGCCAGGACCAGAAGCCGCAGGCCGCCGCCAGGGCGTGCTCGGGCGTTGCGGCCAGTTCCGGAAAGGTCTCCAGATCGAGACCGGCATGGCGGCCCGCGGCACGATAGGCCGCACGTCCGGTGAGCTGGATGTAGCCGCGGCCGCGGAAGCGCCAGCCGTCGCCCGAGGCGGCATCGCCGTTGCCCATGCGCCCGCCATAGACCGCATTCGCGAGCGCCCGGGAATTGCCGGCCAGGGGTTCGGCAGCGCCGGCGTCTGCGAACCGTACCGGCTAGACGGCACAAATGCGCGCCGCCGTGTAGCAGAGGTTCTCCTCCAGCCGCGACAGCCCCGCCGACTCATGGCCGACCTGGGCAAGGAAATGGTGCAGCCGCAGGGCATGCCCGGCGATGCCGTGGCGTGCCAGCGCCGCCGCGCCATGGTCGGCGATGGCACCGACATGGCCGGACAGCGCCCGCGGATAGAGGGTTTCGAGGCAGGCACGCGTCAACATGGCCGGTTTCCTCCCGCATGGACCGCGACTTCGGGAGAACGAACTAGCAACAACCAAGCGTCAGAGGCAAAGGGCGATCAAGGACCGGCCGATTCCCATGCCGCCGGTCGGGTTCAAGCGTGTCTCTAGGACTCCCGGCTAGTCATAGGACTCGAAACGATCATTTTGCCTTCGCGCGTCCGGGCATGGTAAGGTCGCGACCCAAGCGCGGGGACGTTTCACCATGATCAGCAACCGGCTCGACCTGCTGACCGACTACCCCTTTCCCAGGCTCGACGCCCTGCTCGAGGGCCTGCCCCTGCCCGCTGGCGTGACCGCGGCCAACCCGATGTGGATCGGCGAACCCAGGCATGCCGTGCCCGAGCTGGTCAAGGCCCCGCTTGCCTCCCGCTTCTCCGATTACAACCGTTATCCCCCGATCGAAGGCACGCCCGGCCTGCGCGAGGCGATCGCGGCATGGCTGACGCGCCGTTACGGCCTGCCCGACGGGTTCATCGAGCCTCATGCCAACATGGTCATGCCGGTGGCGGGTTCGCGCGAAGGCCTGTTCCTGATCGCCCATGCCGCGGTGCCCGAGACGAAAGGCGGCAAGCCGCCCGTCGCCATCGTGCCCAACCCGTTCTACCAGCCCTACAAGGGCGGCGCGGTGACCGCGGGGGCGGAGATCTTCTATCCCCCCTGCACGCGCGAGACCGATTTCCTGCCCGATCTCGACGCCATTCCCGCCGACATCCTGGAGCGCGCGGCGATCTTCTACCTCTGCTCGCCGGCCAATCCGCAGGGCACGGTGGCGAGCCGGGACTACCTAGCCCGCGCCGTGGCGCTGGCGCGCCGACACGATTTCCTGCTGGTCTCCGACGAGTGTTACGCCGAGATCTACGACAAAAACCCGCCGACCGGCGCCCTGGAGATCTGCGCGCAGACCGGGAGCCTGGCCAATGTCGCGGTCTCCCATTCGCTCTCGAAGCGCTCGAGCGTCGCAGGCCTGCGCAGCGGCTTCATGGCGGGCGACCCCGCCTTTCTGAAGGCCTTCATCCGCCTGCGCAAGTATGCGGCGGCCTCCTCCTCCTTTGCCACCTACGAGGCGGCCGAAGCGCTCTGGCGCGACGAGGCCCATGTCACCGTCAACCGTGATCTCTACCGCGCCAAGATCGATGCGGCCGAACGCATCCTGGGCAACCGTTTCGGTTTCTACCGGCCGCCCGGCGGCTTCTTCCTGTGGCTCGACGTCGGCGACGGCGAGGCCGCGGCCCGGCAGTTGTGGACGCAGGCCGGCGTGAAGGTGCTGCCGGGCGCCTATCTCGCCGCGACGCGGCCAGGCGAGCCCAACGACGCCGCGCCCTATATCCGCGTCGCCCTGGTCAACGACATCGAGACGACGCGCGCCGGCCTCGCCGCGATCGCGCAGACCCTGTGAGGAGCCCCATGGCCACCCGCACCGCACCCCCGCCCCGCCTGCGCCTGCTGCCCGACCCGGCCGTGGCCTGGCTGGCGAAACGCTCGACCGAACTGGCCGGCGGCCTCTGCGCCGCAGCCGCGCTCTGGCTGCTGCTCGCCCTGGTCTCCTGGGAGCCAAGCGACCCTTCGTTCAACCGCGCCACCGACGGCGCCGTGCTCAACCTGGCGGGCCGTCCCGGCGCCTACGGCGGCGAAGCCATGCTGGCCTGGTTCGGCCTTGCCGCGGGCGTGCCCGTGCTGGTGCTGGCTGCCTGGGCGCGCCGCCTGCTGGTACGCCACCGCCTGCCCCGTCCGGTGCTCTCGGCCCTGCTGATGCCGCTTGCCATGGTCAGCCTCGGACTTGCCCTGGCGCTACTGGGCTGGCCCCGGCCGGACGGCCTGCCCGCCGGTGCCTCCGGCCTGATCGGCGGCCTGGCCGCGATCAACCTGGTGCAGGTGCCCTGGCTGGCGGGTGTGCCGCCTGTTCTGCCGGGCCTTGTCGCGCTGGCGATCGGCCTGGTGGCGCTGGCCTTTGCCATGGCCCTGCCCTGGCGCGAAGTGACCGCGGCGGGGCGCGCCGCCCACAGCGGCAGCCGCCTGCTCGCCGACCGCATCTCCGCCTTCGCCCCGATCGTGGGCGATGCCGCACGCGGCAGCCTGGACTGGCTCAAGGCCCGCCGCCTCGGCCAGCTCGACGAACGCGACGAGGCAGATGGCGCACCGCCTCCCGACGACGACGAGGACTGGCAGGGGGACGAGGAGGAAGAGGAGGCCGTTGCGGAGACCGAGGCCCCCGGCCCGCGGACACGCCGCGAACCCCGCCTGACCGGGCGTGCCGACATTCCGGAGAAGGCCGGTCGGGTCGCCCCGCGCCAGGACAACGACAAGCCGAAGAAAAAGAAGAAGCCAGTGCAGACGACCTTCGCCTTCGAATCTGGCGAGGGTTTTGTCCTGCCGCCGGTCGAGCTGCTCGCCGAGGTCGACCAGAGCCAGAGGAAGAAGGTCGACGAGGAAGGCCTGGAACAGAACGCCCGGATGCTCGAGGGCGTGCTCAACGACTTCGGCATCCGCGGCGAGATCATCGACGTGCGCCCCGGCCCCGTGGTGACGCTCTACGAACTCGAACCCGAGGCGGGCATCCGCGCCAGCCGGGTCATCGGCCTGGCCGACGACATCGCGCGCAACATGTCGGCGGTCAGCGCCCGTGTCGCGGTCGTGCCCGGGCGTACCGTGCTGGGCATCGAGTTGCCTAATGTCCACCGCGAGACCGTGGCCCTGCGCGAACTGCTTGAGGACGCCAGCTACAAGAAGGCCGGCCCCAAGCTGCCCATCGCCCTGGGCAAGGAGATCTCCGGCGTGCCGGTGGTCGAGGACCTGGCGCTGATGCCGCATCTTCTGGTCGCGGGCACCACCGGTTCGGGCAAGTCCGTGGCGGTCAACGCCATGATCCTCTCGCTGCTCTACAAGCTGACGCCCGAGGAATGCCGCCTGATCCTGATCGATCCGAAGATGCTGGAGCTTTCGGTCTACGACGACATCCCGCACCTGCTCGCCCCGGTGGTGACCGAGCCGGGCAAGGCGGTGATGGCGCTGAAGTGGACCGTGCGCGAGATGGAGAACCGCTACCGCTCCATGCAGAAGGTCGGCGTGCGCAACATCGACGGCTTCAACAAGCGCATCGCCGAGGCCCAGGCCAAGGGCCTGGCGCTGACCCGCACGGTGCAGACCGGTTTCAACGCCGAGTCGGGCGAGCTGGTCTTCGAGGAAGAGCTGATCGCCGACAAGAAGCTGCCCTACATCGTCGTCGTGGTCGACGAGATGGCCGACCTGATGCTGGTCGCCGGACGCGACATCGAGACCGCGATCCAGCGCCTGGCCCAGATGGCGCGCGCCGCGGGCATCCACATCGTGATGGCGACGCAGCGGCCCTCGGTCGACGTCATCACCGGCACGATCAAGGCCAACTTCCCCAGCCGCATCTCCTTCCACGTCACCAGCAAGATCGACAGCCGCACGATCCTGGGCGACCAAGGCGCCGAGCAGCTGCTGGGCAAGGGCGACATGCTGTTCATGCGCGGCGGCGGGCGCGTCACGCGCATCCATGGCCCCTTCGTGGGCGACGACGAGGTCCAGCAGGTCACCGCCTATCTCAGGAGCCAGGGCAAGCCCGACTACATCGAATCGATCACCGAGGAGACCTTCGAGAACGCCATGGAGATCGGCGGCTTCGATGCGGGCAGCGACGGCAAGGAGCAGCAGCTCTACGATCAGGCCGTGTTCCTGGTGACGCGCGAGCAGAAGGCCTCGACCAGCTTCATCCAGCGCCACCTCAAGATCGGCTACAACCGGGCGGCCAGCATCATCGAGCAGATGGAACGCGAAGGCGTCGTCGGCGCCGCCAACCACGTCGGCAAGCGCGAGGTCATCGCCGCGGCTCCGCCGGAGCGGTGAGAACGCGGCGGCCCCTGCGCCGGCCTTACCGCCCCCCGCCCTGCGACAATCGTCACTCACGCCCGCGAATCCGCGTAAAATTCCACCCAACCGCCCCGCAGCCCCTTGCCGTTCCCCGTTCGCGGGAGCAGAACGGATGAGGGGCGATTCACCGGGCGTTTGACGCGATGTTCCAGATTTACCTGCCGATTGCGGAGATGTCGGTCGACATCTTCCTGCTGCTCGGCATGGGTGGAGCGATCGGCTTCCTCTCGGGCCTGTTCGGCGTCGGCGGCGGCTTCCTGATCACGCCGTTGCTGATCTTCATCGGCGTGCCGCCGCCCGTGGCGGTCGGCTCCTCGGTCAACCAGGTCGTGGCCGCCTCGGTCTCGGGCGCCATCGCCCACTGGCGGCGCGGCAACATCGACTTCCGCATGGGCACCGTGCTGCTGGTCGGCGGCGTCGTCGGGTCGCTGGCCGGCATCCTGCTCTTCGACATCCTGGAGAGCCTCGGCCAGATCGACCTCGTCATCCAGCTCTCCTACGTCGTCATGCTGGGGGGCGTGGGCGCCCTGATGCTGGTGGAGTCGGGCCGCGCCATCCTGATGCGCCGGCGCGGCGGTGGCGGCCGGCGCAAGAAACACGTCCACACCTGGATTCACGGCCTGCCGCTGAAGATGCGCTTCCGCACCTCCAGGCTCTACATCTCGGCGCTGCTACCGCTGGGCATCGGCTTTGCCGTGGGCATCCTGGCCGCCCTGATGGGTGTCGGCGGCGGCTTTTTCCTGGTTCCGGCGATGATCTATCTGCTGGGCATGCCGGTCACCATCGTGATCGGCACCTCCCTCTACCAGATCACCGTGGTCGCGGGCGCCACCACCTTCCTGCACGCGATTTCCGGCCAGACCGTCGACATCGTGCTCGCCGGCGTGCTGACCATCGGCGCGGTGGTCGGAGCCCAGCTCGGCACGCGCTTCGGCGCCGGCATCAGGGGCGAGGAGCTGCGCGGTCTGCTCGCCCTGATGGTGCTGATCGTCTGCGCCGCGCTGTTCTGGGAACTGGTCGCCACGCCCCAGGAGATGTTCAACCTGTCCGACCTGATGGTCATGCCATGAACAGGGCCCGCGCAGCGCTTGCCGCAGCCCTGCTGCTGGCCCTGCTCGCCGCGGACCAGCCGGCGCGGGCGCAGGAGCTGGTCGCCGATCTTTCGGACCATCTCATCGCCATCGATTCGGAATTCACCGGCACCGACCTGCTGGTCTTCGGTGCCATCGAGGGCGACGGCGACGTCGTGGTCATCGTGCGCGGTCCGCGGGTGCCTGTGGTCGTGCGCCAGAAGGCCCGGGTCTTCGGCATCTGGCTCAACGCCGCCTCGGTCACCTTCACCGACGTGCCGGCGTTCTACGCCGTGGCGACCTCGCGCCCGCCCGAGGAGATCCTCGATGCCGACATGCGCCGGCTCAACGAGATCGGGCTCGACCAGCTTCGCCTGGATGTCGAACCCGATACCGAGATCGACGACATAACCTCCTACCGCGATGCGTTGATCCATCTGCGTCAGAGGAGCGGATTGTTCGTTTCCGAACCGGCCAAGGTGAGCTTCCTCGGCCGCCGCCTGTTCCGCACCGTCATCCATTTCCCCGCCGCCGTGCCGGTGGGCCGCTACACCGTCGATGTCGTGCTGGTGCGCGACGGCCAGGTGGTGCAGTCGTTCAGCCCGCCCCTGACGGTCGACAAGGCGGGCCTGGGCGCCGACATCTTCGACTTCGCCCATGACGAATCGGCGCTCTACGGCATTCTCGCAGTGATCGGTGCCGCGCTGGCCGGATTCCTCGGCAGCCTGCTCTTCCGCCGGCCGTGACCTGGAACCCGCGACAGGGCGGGCCGGCATCGGTTATCATGGGTCCGACGCGCCGTGCGTGTTCCAGGCTGTTCCCGGCGCGCCGACGGCCGCCGGACGGGCCCTGCCCGGGCGGCGCCTGTGGTCAACCACACACCAGGACATCATGAGCGACGACACATCGACTGCCTCCTCGCGCGCCGGCCATGTCGCCGGCCAGGTCAAGTTCCTGGTCTGCGTCGACGGCTCGCCGCCCTCCAAGGTGGCCGTGCACTACGCCTGCAAACGGGCCAAAAACACCGAGGGCCGTGTCGCCCTGCTCCACGTCGTGCAGCCGGCCGATTTCCGCCAGTGGTCGGGGGTCGAGGAGATGATGCGCGAGGAACGGCGCAACGAGGCCGAGGCCCTGCTCCAGGACCTCGCCGCCGACGTCAACGGCTGGGCCGGGATCATGCCCGAGCTGATGGTGCGCGAAGGCCGCATCGGCGACGAGATCCTCGCCGTGATCGAGGAAGACCCCACCATCGACCTGCTCTGCGTCGGCTCCAACCCGGCCGAGGGGCGCGGCAAGCTGGTCTCGTTCCTGGCCGGACACCTCGCCGGGCGCCTGACGATTCCCCTCATCATCGTCCCCGGCACGCTCTCGGACGAACAGATCGTCAACATCACCTGAGGGCGTCCAAGACCCGTGTGTGGCGCATATCTGGTATGTGTCGTCCACAGGGGTGCACATTTCGTGCTTGACCCTGTGACCGGGATCACTAAGTGATGGCCAGCGACGAACCCTGCCGGTTCGTGCGCGTTCCTGCTGACGGGTCGGAACATCCTTCCCGCGGCCCCAGACGGCCCGACCAACGGAGTCCTGTCGTGTTCATCCAGACCGAAGACACACCCAATCCCGCGACGCTGAAGTTTCTGCCCGGCCGTCCGGTCATGCCGGCGGGCAACGCCGACTTCGCCGACCAGGAGGCCGCTGCCGCCTCGCCGCTGGCGCGTCGCCTGTTCGATGTCGAGAACGTCGAGGGCGTCTTCCTCGGCGGCGACTTCGTTTCGGTGACCAAGGCCGAGGCCGGCGACTGGCGCATGATGAAACCGGCCCTGCTGGGCGTCATCATGGAGCATTTCATCTCCGGCAAACCCGTGATCGAGGGCGAGGCCGCGGTCGTCCAGGAAAGCTTCGAGGAAGGCGACGAGGAGATCGTCGCCCAGATCAAGGAGCTGCTGGAGACCCGCGTGCGCCCGGCCGTGGCCAACGACGGCGGCGACATCGTCTTCCGCGCCTATGACAAGGGCGTCGTTCACCTGTTGATGCAGGGCGCCTGTGCCGGCTGCCCCAGCTCGACCATGACGTTGAAGATGGGCATCGAGAACCTGCTCAAACATTACATTCCCGAGGTCGTGGAGGTTCGCCCGGTCCAGTAGCAACCGGGTGCCTTCCCGTCCGGCGATCGGGGGACCGCCGGACACGGCCTGCAGCGCGCAGGGGGAAAGACGACATGCTGAAACGCTTGCTGACGGGTGCGGCCCTCATGGCCGTGACCATGCCTGCGCAATCCGCCAGCGGTCCCTGGACCGTTCCTCCCGGCGCTTACGCCACCCCCCCCGAGATCACCGCCCTGGTGCCTTCGCAGCCGCGTTCGCTCGCGGTGACCCACGACATCCTGCCCCGCGCCGATGCGGCCACCCTGGACGCCCTGCTTTCGGCCGCCGGGCTGCGCGTCGCCCAGGTGCGCAGCGGCGCAGCGGCGGTACCGCGCCTCTATGTCGAGGCAATGCCGACCGACATGGCCCAGATCGACCAGGCGGCTGAGCGCAAGCGCATCTTCATCAAGGTCATGCTGCCCCTGATCCTGGCCGTCAACGAACGCCTGATCGCCGAGCGCGCCGAGATCGCCCACCTGGCCGGCCTTCTCGAGGCCGGCCAGACACTGACCCCCGACAAAGCCCTCTGGCTCTCGGACATGTTCGCGCTCTTCTATGTCGAGGACGGCGACTTCGCCGAACTGCTCGCCCGCGTCGATGTCATCCCGCCCTCGCTGGCGCTCGCCCAGGCGGCCCAGGAATCGGGCTGGGGCACCTCGCGTTTTGCCCATGAAGGCAATGCCGTGTTCGGCCAGCGGACCTGGGAGGACGGCGCCGGGATCGATCCCGAAGGGCTCAAGAACGCCGATTTCGAGGTTCAGGCCTTCCAGGGCCTGAAGGATTCGGTCTTTGCCTATCTGGTCAATCTCAACCGCCACCAGGCCTACCATCACCTGCGCGAGCTGCGGGCGCAGATGCGCGCCGAAGGCACCGAACCCGATGGCATGACCCTGGCCGCGGGCCTCGACGACTATGCGCAGGAACCCGACTACATCGGCAAGATTCGCGCCCTGATCAGCGTCAACAACCTGACCGATTTCGACGGCGCCCGCCTGGCCGACGCCGCCGAGTAGGCCCGCGCCGGTCGTTCAATCCTCGGCACCGGGCACCAGGAAGGCCATGCCGTACCAGCGGAAGCGGCCGTCGGCCGTCGGCAGGGTACAGTTGAGGCGCGAGCGGCCCGGCGGGAAGGGGCGGGTCAGGCGCACTTCGACACGGCGTCCCAGCAGGTCCATCGACAGACCCTCGTCATGGGAGGCAAAGCAGGCTAGGCGATCGAGCCTCCCTGCGTCTTCGCCCACCGTGAAACCGATCGCCGGCGGGTTGGCCATGCCCGAACCGGGCTGGATCAGCATGTCCGAGGGCAGCGCGTCACTGACCGGCAGGGGCAGGGCATCGACGATCGTGGCGAAACGGTCGGGTTCGCCATAACGCTCGTTGAGCGCGAAACGCGGCAGGGTGAACATGTCGCTGCCCGCCGTCGCTACCCCCGAGTGCTGGCCGAAGGCCGCGCCGTAGCCGGCATCCTCGACCATGGCGCGCAGCTCGCTGCTGTATTCGCCGTAAGGGTAGGCAAACAGCGCCGGCACATGGCCGAGTTCGGTGAGGAACGTCGCGGTCATGCGCGCCAGGTCCTCCTCCATGGCGCCCCGGTCCTGGATCGCCATGTGGGCGTGGCCGGCGCTGTGGGCCCCGATCTCGACGCCGGCATCTTCCATGATGCGCAGTTCCTCCCAGGTCAGCACCCCCGCGACCTGGCCCACCGAATCGGTGTTGACGAAGATCGTGAAGGGCAACCCGGCGGCCTGCAGGCGCGGGAAGGCTTCGGTGTAGATAGAGCGGTAGGCATCGTCGATCGTGATGACGACAGTGCGGTCGGGCAGCGGCGTGTCCTCGCGCAGCGCCACCACGACCTGCGAGAGCGACAGGACATGGTAGGGACCCGAGGTGAGCTTGGCGACATGCTCCTCGAACTGGTCGAGCTGAATGCTGGTCGAGGGATAGGCGTCCTCGCCGAAGCGGTGGTACATCAGGATGACTGCGCCTGCCGGTGTCGCGGACTGGGCGGCGGCTTGTGCTGCGCCGAGGCCGGCAAGGACCACAAGGGCCAGATGCAGATGCCGGCGCACGCCGCGCCAGGAGAAAGTGACCATGACACGACTTGACGATGCCGCCCTCGATACGCTGTTCCGCAAGGCCCGAACCTTCCGCAACTGGAGCGACAGGCCGGTCGAGAATGCCACGCTGGACGCGCTTTGGGACCTCGTGCGTTTGGCACCGACCAGCGCCAACTGCTCGCCGTTGCGCATCGTCTTCGTGAAAAGTGCCGCCGCCAGGGAACGCCTGCGTCCCCACCTGGCGGAAGGCAATATCGCATCGGTCATGTCTGCCCCCGTGACGGCCATCTTGGCCCACGATCTCGATTTTTACGAGCATCTGCCCACGCTGTTCAACGAGGATGCCGTGGGCTGGTTCAAGGGCAAGGCGAGCGCCGAACCGACGGCCTTCCGCAACGGCAGCCTGCAGGGCGCCTACCTGATCCTTGCCGCCCGCGCCCTGGGCCTGGACTGCGGCCCGATGTCGGGGTTCTCCAACGAGGGGGTCGATGCCGCCTTCCTGGCCCATCAGCCGCGCTGGCGCTCCAACTTCATCTGCAACTTGGGCTACGGCGACCCCGAGGGTATGCGCCCGCGCAACCCGCGTCTGGCGTTCGAGGACGCCTGCGCCATTGTCTGAGGCAGCATCAGCCCATCATCGCGGTGCCGGCGGCGCGGTCGGAAAGCACCGGCAGGCGGCGCGGCGCAAAGAGCTGGTAGTGCCACCATTCCTTGACGTACCAGTCGAATCCCGCCGCCGTCATGATGCCCAGCAGCAGCAGCCGGTTTGCCCGCTGCGCCGGCGTCGGCGTCGTGGCGTCGTGATGGCCGTTGGGCGTGAGGTCGTCGACCGGCCCGCCCATGTCGAGTTCGCGGCCCTGGGCGTTGAGCAGCGTGACATCGACCGCCGCGCCACGGCTGTGGGGCGAACCCCGCCGGGGATCGGCGACATAGGTGCGGTCGGGCGTGTGGTTCCACAACGCCCACTGGGCCTCGGAGGGACGGAAGGCGTCGGTGATCTTCAGGCGCAGACCCTGGGCGGCGGCATGGCCGATGGCGCGGGCCAGACAGTCGGCGGCCTCGGGATGGAGAAAGCAGCGGGGATGGGCATAGACCGCCCGGCCCATGAAATTGTCGGCATGGCCATAGGCCAGGTCGACCACCACATCCCATGCGGGCGGCGCGATTTCGACCAGCAGCATGATCCCCTCAACGTCTGTGTCGGGCGACACGCTACCATGGCGGAGTCATTCGGCCCATGAAGGTGCTGGCGCTCGACACCTGCCTTGCCTCCTGTTCGGTCGCGCTGTGCGAGGACGACAGGATCCTGGCCTGGCGCTGCGAGGCGATGCGCAAGGGCCACGCCGAGCGCATCGTGCCCATGGCGCAGGAGGTGATGGGGCAGGCCGCTGTCGCCTGGGACGCGCTCGACCTGATCGCCGTCACCGTCGGCCCTGGCAGCTTCACCGGCGTGCGCGTGGGTCTTGCCGCCGCGCGCGGCATGGCCCTGGTCTCGGGCAAGCCCCTGGCCGGTGTCACCGTGATGGAGGCGCTGGCCCGGGCGGTGCCCGCCGAACGGCGGTCCGGACGCCTGCTCCTGGTCGCTCTCGATGCCCGGCGCGGCGAACTCTATCTGCAGACCTTCGACGAGGACCTGAGGCCGCTGCAGCGGCCCTGGCTGGGCAACCGGCTCGACCTTGCCGCCCCCGGGGGGCCATGCCTGGCGATCGGCGACGGCGCCGGCGCCTTCGCGGGCATGGCCAGCGTCACGGTCGACGATGCCGCGGCGCTGCCCGACGCCCGCGACGTCGCCCTGCTGGCCGCAACACGCTACGGGCCGGGCGGCCGGGACGTGCCCTCTGCCATGCCCGCCCCGATCTATCTGCGCGACGCCGATGCCCGGCGGCCCGAGGACGTCGCCCCGGTCGTGCTGCGCCGCGAGGGCGCGCAAGCCGCGCCGGTCCTGGCCGATCTGCATCTGCAGGCCATGGAGGATCCCTGGAGCGAAGCCTTCCTTGCCCAGCTTCTGGCCCAGGAGGGCGCAATCGCGATCCTTGCCCGGATGCGCGCCGACAACCGGCCGGTGGGGTTTGCCCTGATGCGCTGCGTCGCCGACGAGGCCGAACTGCTTTCCCTGGGCGTGGTGCCGCAGCATCGACGCGAAGGCATCGCCCAGCGCCTGATCGCGGCCTGCTACGACCGTTGCCGGACGAGCGGCATCGCACGCCTGCATCTCGAGGTCGCCGAGGACAACGGGCCGGCACGCCAGCTTTACGCCCAGGCAGGATATCTCGCCGTCGGCCGGCGCAAGGGCTACTATGCCCGGCAGGGCCAGGCCCCGGTCGATGCCCTGACCCTGGCCCGCCCGGTGCCCTGAGGGACCCGCTTCAGGCGGGCGACTCGGGTGCCACGCGGGTCAGCGCACCCTCGGCGACCGGCACGATCTCGAAGGTCGCGAGGTCGCGCCAGGCCGCCACCCAGCGCTGCAGCAGCGTCACATCCTCGCAGGCCATCACCTGGAAGCAGCGACCGAGATCGGCCGAGACCCAGCTTGCCACATAGCTCAGTGTCCGTCCGGGGACCTTTTGAATCAGCGGGGTCGGTTGGCGGATTTCGGCTTGCGGAGCCAGAA
>JAQCLG010000223.1 GCA_027592745.1 Pseudomonadota bacterium
TCACGACGAATGCCGCAACTACTTCGCCAACGCTGGATATGCTTCCGTCTAAACAGGAAACGCTCTAGCCGCGTTGGCGGTAGCCGTATCGGCGTCGTCGCGGGCCAGGATGCGCGCGGATGCATGGGTACGGCGCCTGGACGCAGTGCGGTTCCCGCCGTGCGGAACGCTCTGTGTCGCGCCGGTTCGACTCGCGTCTACGCCAGGAGGACGCGCGCCCCATGCCCGCTCGCACCGGCAACCCGCCGGTCGCGGGTGACAAGAGGGGCGTCCAGCGCCTCGGCGAGTGCCACATAGGCTGCGTCGTAGGCGGTGAGGTTGTGGCGCAGGGTCCAGACACGCGACAGCAGCACGTCGTGGGGATAGCGGGTCAGCGGCATGGCGGCGAGGTCCTCCAGTGCGGCGGCACCGCGTCCGGCATCGATCTCGCCGCCGGCAGCGTAGCGGCGCAGGACCTGGGCGATCTCGACATCGATCAGGTGGGGAGCGTGCAGGGTCTCGCCCGGCGCGAACAGGATCGCTTCGACCGCCGCGGCGGCCCCGGTGCGCAGCAGCACCTCGAGCAGCGCCGAGGCGTCGACCACGATCACCTGGCGTCCCGTTCCGCGCGTACCGCGTCGGCGGGCGGCAGGGCAGGCTCCACTGCCGCGCGGGTGGCCAGCCGGGCGCGCAGGGCGTCGAGCGTGGGGCGCGACGCCAGCGCGCGCACCTCGGCAAGCAGGAAGTCCGAGAGCGACATGCCCGCCAGCGCTGCGCGGGCCTTGAGCTTGCGGTGCAGGTCGTCGGGCACGTTGCGAATCTGGATCATGACGGACATGCGTAGAACATGTGTGCATGTGCAAACCATGTCAACCTTTTGCAGGCCCTGGACCTCCCGTGGTCCCGCATGGCGCCGCCCGGCCGATTGACAGGGCGCGTCCTTCTGCCTGCAATGGGCGCGCGGCCCCAGGTGCGGCCGCATCCGCCAGGGAGGCCCCGATGTCCCAACTCCGCCTGAGCCGTCTCGACGCGCCCTTCGGGGTCGAGGTCCACGGCATCGACATCGCACAGGGTGTCGCCGACGGCGACCTGCGCGCGCTGGCCTGGGCGCTGATGGAGCACAAGCTCGTCCTGCTGCGCGACCAGACCGCCGAACCCGAGGCCTTCCACGCCTTCGGCCGCGCCTGGGGGCCCCTGCGCGTCGATGGCTTCACCGAGACCCGCGTGCCGGGCCTCGAGGACATGTACCGTGTCGGCAACACCGGCGGCGTGCTGGAGCAGAAGGTCTACCGCGAGGGCGCCTCCTTCTGGCACACCGACTGCGCGGCCGAGCCCGACGCCAACGCCACCACCATGCTCTACTGCCTGCTCGCGCCGCAGAAGGGCGGGGAGACCCACTTCGCCGACCTGCAGGCCGCCTACGACGCGCTCGACGAGGAGACCCGCCGCCGCATCGATCCGCTGACCGGCCGCCACGTCTATTCCGGCACGGCGCCGCTGCTGGGCGGCCGCGAGGAGTGGGAGCACGAGCTGAATCCGGTGAGCGAGGAAACCCGCGCCAAGATCCCTGCCGGCTCCGCGCGCCCTCTGGTCCGGACCCATGACGTCACCGGCCGCCGCGGCCTCTACGCGCCCGCGGGCTCCATGGTCGCGATCGACGGCATGGCCGACGCCGAGGCCCACGCCCTGGTGCGCGCCCTCAAGCTGCACGCCATCCAGGAGCGCTTCTGCTACCGCCACCGCTACCGGCCGGGCGACCTCGTGATGTGGGACAACACCGCCACCATGCACGCCGCCAGCGACGTCGGCCCGGCGCTGACGGAGGCCGACCGGCGATTGCTCTACCGCGTGGTGCCGCTGGGGCTGCCTAGGCCGCTGGCGGCTTGAGAGAGGTGAGGGCGCAGAATCGGATGTCTTCTCCGATGTGCAGCACCAGCTTCAGGCGGTGACACGGCCGCCGTTGAGCCCCGCACCGCTCTGCCCCGGCGTGCGCTTGCGCAGCTCCTCGATATACGCCTCGCCGAAGTTGGTGCCGGGTTCGCGGTCGTAGCAAAACAGGCCGACGATGCGCCGGGTGTCGCCCTCCACCGGGGTGACGCGGTGCAGGGTGCAGTCGCCCTGGAAGACGTTGAGGTCGCCGACCGCCAGGCTGGCGCGGCGCACCGTGTCGTTGCGCCCGGCAAGAACTGCGGCCAGGCCGTCCCAGTTCTCGTCGCCCTCGCTCCTGAGGTTGGGCGCGTATTCGAAGAGGCCGCCGGCCCCGGGCTGGCGCAGCAGTACGGAGAAGACGACGTCGTTGCCGTCGTAGTGCCAGCCGTCGGTGTCGCCGGGCCCTGCGACCTTGGCGGTCAGCGCCAGGTGCGGGCATTCGCTGCGGTGGAAGGTCTCGTAGCCCATCAGGCGGCGCAGGAACTCGCGCAGCGGCTCCCAGATGAAGACCCGGCGCAGCGGGGATTCATTCGATATCTGGTGATTGAGCACCTGGTGGTAGCGGCAGGCGTGGCGGGCGTTGCAGGGATGGTCTGCGGCCCCGGTCTCGGGCTCGTAGGCGTAGATTTCGCGCTCGACCTCGTAGCGGGGCGCCATCGGCACGCGCGCCTCCAGTTCGGCCGCCATGGCCGCGCTTGCCTGCGGCAGCACGAAGCCCGGCATGGTGAACAGCGCATCGGCCGCCAGAGTCTCGCGGCCCTCGCGCAGCAAGGCCGCAACGACGGGACTGTCGGCCTCGTGCAGGGGATAGCGCGTTAGGTCGACGATGTCGGAAAGGTTCTCGAACGACACGGTGGGGCCCTCCACGCCGGAACCGCCCTGGCGGCGGCGCGCGAATTTACACCTGCGCCCGGCCGCCGCCAATCGCCATCGCAAGGGTGCCCGCGGCAAGACCGTCCTTGCCCAATGCCGCCCGGCGGCCCATAGGAGGCCGCCTCCAGCGATGAGAGAACCGATGACTGCCGCAACACGCCACGATCCCGCCGCCGATCGCCCCGCGATCTCGCTCGCCGCCTGGCGCGGCGCCCGGCTGCTCTGCCCGGCCTGCGGCATCGGGCGCCTGTTCGGGCGTTATCTCAAGCCGGTGGCGGACTGCGCGGCCTGCGGCGAGCCCATGGGCCACGTCCGCTCCGACGATGCCGCGCCCTGGCTCACCATCTTGATCGTGGGCCACATCGTCGTGCCGCTGCTGCTGATGGTCGAACAGGTTACCGACTGGCCCCTGTGGGTGCCCATGACCCTGTGGCCCGCCGTCGCCATGGCCCTGATGCTGGCCGTGCTGCCGCGCGCCAAGGGCCTGCTCATGGGGATCATCTGGGCCGCCCGCGCACCGGGTTCCGAACCCGACTGAGCCGACATGGCCTTGTACGGTCGTCGTGCACCAGGCGATCCTGTTGGATGGAAAATGCCAAGCTTGGAGGAGGGGCGCCTAAGCCGATCTACGAGTTCCAGCAGGAGGCGATTGTTCCGCTGAAGCGTACGACCTTCAAGGATGCGCAGCTTCAGGAGCGGCGCGATATCCAGCGCATGTTGCGAGAGAACATCACGGTGATCGAGCCCGATACGCTGGTCATCGCCGAGGAGTTTGGCGACTGGGAGGACTTACGCCGCCGGATTGATCTGCTCGGCGTCGACCGTTTCGGCAGCCTCGTGGTGATCGAGCTCAAGCGCACTGAAGACGGCGGGCACATGGAACTGCAAGCCATCCGCTACGCTGCCATGGTCTCCACCATGACATTTGACAAGGCCGTGGAGGTCTTCGCACACCATCTTGCCAGCAGAGAACGGACGGACGTGGATGCCAGGGAGGAATTGCTGGAATTTCTCGGCTGGGACGAACCGGATCACGATCTCTTCGGTCAGGATGTGCGGATTGTTCTCGCATCGGCAGAATTCTCGCGCGAACTGACGACATCCGTCCTGTGGCTCGCAAGCAGGGACATTGATATCCGGTGTTTTCGCCTGACCTGCCCTCGCTGACTGGTCCGGTTTCAATGTTAGTGCATGGTCGGCTTTGTCGCCAAGCTGGTT
>JAQCLG010000224.1 GCA_027592745.1 Pseudomonadota bacterium
CTCCTCAAGGAGCTTGAATCAAATTCCACAGCGCCGCGCTACCACTTTATGAGTTTGCGACCTAGTGCGGGAGTTCCACCGGAAGCTCTGCGAGACCCGCGTGCTGGACCCGGCCTGCGGCACGGGCAATTTCCTCTATGTCGCCCTGGAACTGCTCAAACGCCTGGAAGGCGTCGTGCTGGAAACGCTGGTCGGACTGGGCGAGACGCAGGAAAGCCTCGAACTGTCGCGCCACACGGTCGATCCCCACCAGTTCCTGGGGCTGGAGCTCAACCCCCGTGCCGTCGCCATCGCCGAACTCGTGCTGTGGATCGGCTACCTGCAATGGCACTTCCGTACACGCGGCAAGACCATGCCCGCCCAGCCCGTGCTGCGGAACTTCCACAACATCGTCGAGCAGGACGCGATCATCGCCTACGAGAAATGCGACGTGCTGCGCGACGAGAACGGGCGGCCGATCACGCGCTGGGACGGCATCACCTTCAAGCTGCATCCGATCACCGGCGAAGAGGTGCCTGACGAAGCGGCCCGCTCGGAAATGCTCACCTATCTCAACCCCAGGCAGGCGCCATGGCCGGAGGCCGAGTTCATCGGCGGCAATCCCCCGTTCATCGGCGGCAAGGACGCGCGCCAGGAAATGGGTGACGGCTATGCGGAGGCCTGCTGGAAGGCGCGCCCGCACATTCCCGGCGGCGCCGATTTCGTCATGCACTTCTGGGACAAGGCAGCCGACACGGTACGGCGCGGCAAGGCGCGCCGCTTCGGCCTGATCACGACCAACTTGATCACACAGACATTCTCGCGCCGTGTCGTCCAGCACCACCTGGGCGACAAGAAGCCGCTTTCGCTGGTCATGGCGGTCCCCGACCATCCCTGGCTGAAATCGGCCGACAAGGCGGCGGTGCGCATCGCCATGACCGTCGGCGCCGCCGGGGAGCACCTGGGGATGCTGCAGAGGACCACGGCTGAACGCGGCCTCGACAGCGATGCCCCGGTGGTGGAACTTTCGTCGGAGCGAGGCAAGATCTGGTCAAACCTGACGAACGGCCCCGATACGGCTTCTGCCCTGCCGCTGCTGGCCAACGAGGGGTTATGCAGCCCCGGCGTGAAGCTTCATGGCTCCGGTTTCATCGTCACGCCCGCCGAAGCGCGCGCCCTGGGCCTGGGCACCGTCGAGGGCCTGGAGAACCACATCGTGCCCTACCGCAATGGGCGGGACCTGACCGCCCGTCCGCGAGGCGTCATGGTCATCGACCTCTGGCCTCTGGATGAGAACGAGGTCCGGGAGCGTTTTCCAAAGGTCTATCAGTGGCTCCACGACCGGGTGAAACCCGAGCGCGACCAGAACAATCGCGAAACCTACCGGAAGTTCTGGTGGCTCTTCGGCGAACCCAGAAAGGAGCTCCGGCCTGCCTTGAAAAGCCTTGGCCGCTACATCGCCACGGTCGAGACATCCAAACACCAGTTCTTTCAGTTCCTGGACGCGAAGGTTCGTCCCGACAACATGCTCGTCGCCGTAGCGCTCGAAGATGCCTTTTGCCTCGGCGTGCTGTCGTCGGCACATCATGTGCAGTGGGCACTCGCACTTGGCGGAACGCTGGAAGATCGACCGCGGTACAACAAGTCTCGCTGCTTCGACACCTATCCGTTCCCGGTGGCAGCAAAGGCGGTCCGGGACGAGATCGGCCAACTCGCGGAAGCGCTCGATGGACACCGCAAGCAGGTGATCGAGACGCACAAGCACCTGACGATGACGACGCTCTACAACGTCCTGGAAAAGGTCCGCGCGGGCACGGCTCTCACCGAGGCCGAGCGCGACGTCTACGATGCGGGCCTCGTGGGTATCCTGCGCGACCTGCACGACAGCCTCGACCGCTGCGTCGCTGCGGCCTATGGCTGGCCAGCCGACCTGGCGAACGATGCGATCCTCGAACGCCTGGTTGCCCTGAACCGCGAACGGGCAGCGGAGGAGCGGGACGGCAAGGTGCGCTGGCTGCGCCCGGCCTTTCAGGCATCCACGCAACAGGCGGCGGCGGGCAAGCAGATCGAAGCCGATCTCGCCCAGGCCGATGCCAAGACGACCCGGCAGAACCTGCCCAAGGCGCTGCCCGACCAGATCGCCGCGATCCGCCTGCTGCTGGCCCGCCAGAGCCAGCCCATTACCGCCGCCGCACTCGCCAGGGAGTTCCGGCAGGGCAAGCGGGCGGAATCCAGGTTCACCGAACTGCTGCGCACCCTCAGCGTCCTGGGACAGGCCGACGAGGTGGACGGCCGTTACGTGCTCAACGACTAATCAGCCAGCGCCGAGGCGCCGGCATCCCGTCCTCCGCTACTGCCCGCCGAGCGATGCCGGCAGGCGGGCGAGGTCGAAGATGCGGTCCTGCCACGGGGTGTCGGCCAGGCGGGCGATCAGCCGCCGGTCCGCAGTGACCAGGGCAACGTCATGGCGGATGGCCGCCGCGAGGTAGAGGCAGTCGTAGACGGGATGGTCGAGTCCGCAGGCCAGGCCGAAGGCCTCGTCGAGCAGGTCGGCGGCGGGCAGCAGTTCGCGAAACCAGCGCGGCCATGCGGCCACGGCGGCGCGCGCCTGATCGGCGCCGATCTCGCCGCGTCTGGCACGTTTCCAGGCGACATTGGCGCATTCGGCCAGCACCAGATCGGGCGCAAGGAAGTCCTCCCCGCTTGCCGCAAGAGCGAGGGCAAGCGGGCTGTCCTGCTCGGCCAGCAGCCATTTGACGGCCACGCTGGCATCAACCACGACGGTCATCGGCTGTCGCGGTCCTCGCGGATGAGGTCCGTGCTGTCGGGCAGGACGCCGGGGGTCATGGCCCGGATGCGGTTGGCCTCCGCCAGCAGTTCGGCACGATCGGGACGCGCGGCGCCGGCCAGGATCGTGCGCAGCTCCTGCTCGAGCGAACGTCCGTGACGTTCCGCCTTGCGCTTGAGGGCCGCGACGACCTCGTCGTCGAGGTTGCGGACGATCACCTGGGCCATGGTCGCCTCCTTGTTCGTGATAGCAATGTGATAGCGACGAGCGGAACATGCAAGCGGTCTGCGCCCACCCCCACTCCCTCCACATCTAGCGCCCCAGCGTCACCCAACCGACAAATTGCAGTGTTAACCTGCCTTGCGCACCCGCTATGATGCACGCGGGCGCCCGCCCGGGCGACCGCTGCAGCGACGAGGAGACCCGACCGGTGGTTTCGCCGGAAGCCTGCCCCGCCCTGGTCCTCAACGCGGACTTCCGCCCGTTGAGCTACTATCCGCTGTCCCTGTGGTCCTGGCAGGATGCGGTCAAGGCGGTGTTCATGGACCGCGTCCAGACGCTGTCGGAATACGACCGCGTCGTGCGCTCGCCGACCTTCGAGATGCGCCTGCCCAGCGTCATCGCGCTGAAGGAATTCATCCCGCTGAACAAGCGGCCGGCCTTCACCCGCTTCAACGTCTTCCTGCGCGACCGCTTCGCCTGCCAGTACTGCGGGCGCCGCCAGGAGACGCGCGAGCTGACCTTCGACCACGTCGTGCCGCGCAGCAGGGGCGGGCGCACGGGGTGGGACAACGTCGTCACCGCCTGCAGCTTCTGCAACATGAAGAAGGCCAACCGGCTGCCCCAGGAAGCCGGCATGCCGACCCTGCGCCTGCCCGAACCGCCGACCACCTTCCAGCTGCGCGAGAACGGCCGTGCCTTTCCGCCGAACTTCCTGCACGAGGACTGGCGCGACTATCTCTACTGGGACAGCGAGCTGGATACGGATTGAGGGCTTGGAGGGCGCTTAACACTTTCCCCTCTCCCCTTGTGGGAGAGGGTTGGGTGAGGGGTCTTACGCGCGCAAGCGCGGAAAAGAGCCGATGCGCCACCCTCGCCGTTGCCGCCCCCTCACCCAGCTTCACCTAGGCGCCTGCTTCGCATGCGCCAAGGCTGCGCAACCCTCTCCCACGAGGGGAGAGGGGAAGGTGGTTCGGGCGGGGCG
>JAQCLG010000049.1 GCA_027592745.1 Pseudomonadota bacterium
CAAGATAGAGCAAATTCACATCCTTCTGCGCAATCGCGCAGCGATTCCGCAGAAGGATGATTTGCTCTAACGGCCAGCTACATGCCGGCGTCCCAGTCGATCTCGCGGGCTGCCAGGATCGGCCCCAGGCCCTCGGGCTGGATCAGCACGGCGCAGCCGAAGGCCTCGTCGCCATGGCCCCGTGCGATGGCCTCGCGGGGCAGGTTGATGACCATGGCGCGGCCGTCCCACATGCCGATCGCCGCGATCTCCTCGACGATGTTGGCGTGCCTGAGCAGGCGGCCGGAGTTTTCGCCCGCGGCGACCTCGGTCTGGTCGCCCTCGGCATAACGTACGAACCAGATGGTCGCCTTGCCGTCGTAGTCGGCGGCGGGAATCGAGATCAGCAGCGAACTGTCGGCCGCCCAGGTAAGGCCGATGTCGAGCAGATGCGCGTTGGCGCGGGCCTCCTCGATGGCGGCATCCACCGCGCCGCGGTTGGAACCCACGACATGGGCGCCGCCGTCGATCACCATCTGGGGCGTGTAGACCATGGGGGAGGCAAGCGCGCGGGCATAGGCGCGCTGGCGCGCGGTGAAGTCGGGCCGGGCGAAACGGTCCTTCCAGCCCAGGTAGTCCCAGTAGTCGACATGGAAGGCGAGCACGATGACGCCGGGGCGCTGGCGCAGGTCGAAGAGGAAGGCGTCGGCCGGCGGGCAGGAACTGCAGCCTTCCGAGGTGTAGAGCTCGACCACGACGGGGCGCTCGTCCTGGGCATACGCGGGAAGGGTGGCGGCCATGCCCGCAAGGACAGCCGCAAGGAGGGCCGGGAGAAAACGCTTCATGGGCCAGAGTGTGGTCAGGCGTCGGGTCACCGACAACTCACGTTGTGGTTATGGTCGTGGCCGTCCAGGGGCAACTGGACGGCTGTACCGCTTCATGCCATGGCCTGCGCCCATGTTCTACGTCCTGCGCCACGGCGAAACCGAATGGAACCGGCTGGGGTTGCTCCAGGGCAGGCAGGATTCGCCGCTGACCGCGCTGGGCCGCGCCCGGGCCGCCGCCATGGGGCGATGCATTGCCGCGCTGGCGGGCGATACCGCCGATCTGGAGCTGTGGTCCTCACCGCTGGGCCGGGCGCGCGAGACCGCCGCCATCGTCGCCCGCGTCCTGGGGCGCGATGCGGCGGCGATCCGCCACGACGACCGGCTGGCCGAACTCGACCACGGGATCTGGGAGGGGCGCACGTTCACGGCTATCAAACGCGAGGAACCGGAAGCCTGGGCGGAGCGCTACCGCGACAGGTTCCGCAACCCGCTGCCCGGCGGCGAGAGCTATGTCGACGCGCTGGCCCGCGCCCGTGCCTGGGCCGGCGAACGCGACCCTGCCGCGCGTCATGTCGTGGTCGGCCACGGCAGCTTCAACCGCATGCTGGTCGCGGCACTCACGGGTCTGGCGCCCGAGACCCTGCTCGACATGGCCGGCCTCCAGGACGCGGTGATCGTCATCGAAGGCCGCGACTGGCGCTTCGAGGACGCAGGAAACTGAGCGGAAGGCCTCAGCCGGCGGCCAGGGCGAGGATCCAGTCGGAGAAGGCGGCGACCTCGGCGCGGGCGGCGGCACGGGGGGTGGTCACGAGGTCGTAGCCGAGGTCGGTCGGCACGCTTTCGGCAAAGGGGCGGACCAGCAGGCCCGCGGCGACCAGATCGCGGAACAGCGGCAGGCTGCCCAGCATCACCCCCTGCCCGGCGATGGCGGCCTGGATGGCGAGATTGTAGTCGCTGAAGCGCAGGCCCTCGCCCGGGCGGATGTGGCCGGCGCCGAGCCGGTGCAGCCAGGGCGCCCAGCCGACCCAGCGCCGCGTGCCGCCCGCCCAGGGCAGCCCGGCAAGGTCCCAGTGGAGCAGCGTCACCCGTTCGAGATCCTCGAGCCGCGTGATGGCGTTCTCGCCCCGCACCAGGGCGGGACTGCAGTAGGCCGAGAGCTCCTCGGCAAACAGGCGGTGGCTGACGAGGCCGGGATCGCTGCCGCTCCAGAAGCGGATGGCGACATCGGCATCGCCGCGTTCGAGATCGACAAGTTGCAGCGAAGTGTCGACCAGCACGTCGATACCGGGATGGGCGCGCCGGAAGTCCTCCAGGCGGGTTACCAGCCATGCCGTGGCGAAGGAAGGCTAGACCGAAAGGATCAGGCGGCGGCGCTGCTGCGTGCCGCCCATCGCCTCGACCGCATCGGCGATCTCGCGGAAGGCCGGGGAGAGCCGGCGCAGGCCGGCCGTACCCGCCGGGGTGAGCGCCAGGGAGCGGCCACGGCGCACCAGCAGGCGCTGGCCGAGGCTCTCCTCCAGCTTGGCGACGAGTTGCTTGACCGCGCCGGCGCTGACGTGGAGCTCCTCGGAGGCGCGGCGGTAGTTGAGATGGCGCTCGGCAGCCTCAAAGGCGCGCAGGGCGTTGAGCGAGGGCAGGGAGGGCACCATGGGGATTCAGATTATCTGAACGCCAGGCGCAGATCATATGAATTCCGCACCAGGTTCGGCGCGACGACACTCACCAAATCTTAACTCTGGAGATTGCGCCATGGGCACCTCGGTCCACGCCGACACCACCAACACGCTGCGCATCAGCGGGCGGCGGTTCGAGCGCTCGCCCTTCTTCGACTGCCACTCCAGCCCCGACATGGTGTTCGGCGTCTATGCCGGGCGTTTCTACACGGTGGCCAACGGCGTGCCGGCTGAAGCGAGCTACTGGGCGCTGCGCCGCAAGGCGATCCTCAGCGACGTGCCCGAACGCCCGGTGGAGATCTCCGGCCCCGATGCCGCGGCCTTCCTGGAGCGTATCTTCGCGCGGCGCATCGCCACGCTGAAGGAAGGTCGCGGGCGTTACGCCATCGCCTGCACCCACAAGGGCGGCCTGTTCATGGACGGCGTGCTCTTCCGGCTGGAGGCGAACCGCTTCTGGTACGTGCAGCCCGACGGCGCCCTGGAAACCTGGCTGCTGGCCCACAGCGACGGCTTCGACGTGACGATCGGCGATCCCCATGCCCGTGTGCTGCAGGTCCAGGGGCCGGCCTCCCCTGCGATCATGAAGCAGGCTTCCGGCGGTGCGATCGACGAGACGCTGGGCTATTTCCATGCCGGCTATTTCGACATCGGTGGCCAGCAGGTCTACGTCTCGCGCACCGGCTGGACCGCCGAGATGGGCTACGAGCTCTACGTCGAGTGGGACCGCACCGACTGCCGCGCCCTGTGGGGCCACCTGATGGCGATCGGCGAGCCCCACGGCATGATCAACGCCTCGGTGGATGCCTTCGAGACGCGGCGCCTGGAAGGCGGCATCCTCGACAACATCACCGACTTCGACATCACGATGAACCCGTGGGAAGCGGGGCTGGGCGCCTTCGTCGACCTCGACAAGGAGGCCGGTTTCATCGGCCGCGACGCCCTGCGCGCGGTTAGCGACCACCGCACCCGCCTGCTCGGCATCACCTGCGCCGATGCCACACCCGACAGCGGCGACACGGTGATGGACGGCGACAAGGCGGTCGGCCGCATCACGGCGGGCGCCTAGTCGCCCTTCCAGAACTGCGGCATCGGTTACGTCCAATTCGCAGAGGCCGGCGACTGGAAGGGGCGCGCGCTGTCGCTCGCCTCCCAGGACGGCAAGACGACGCTCTGCACGGTCGTTCCCCTGCCCTTCTACGACCCCGAAGAGCGCATCCCGCGCGGCCTGGACCGCGACATCCCCTGATGCGTCAGGCCGTGCCGGCGGCCTGGCGCAGGACGTAGTGGAGGATGCCGCCGTTGCGGTAGTACTCGACCTCGTTGCCGGTATCGATGCGGCAGTCGAGGGTGACTTCCTCCTTGCTGCCGTCGGTCCGGTGGACGGTCGCCCTGATCTTCATGCGCGGCTTGATGCCGGCTTCCAGGCCGGTGATGTCCCAGACCTCGGTGCCGTCGAGCTTCAGGGTCTGGCGGCTCTGGCCCTCGTGGAACTGCAGGGGCAGGACGCCCATGCCGATCAGGTTGGAGCGGTGGATGCGCTCGAAGCTTTCGGCGATGACGGCGCGCACGCCGAGCAGGACCGTGCCCTTGGCCGCCCAGTCGCGCGAGGAGCCGGTGCCGTATTCCTTGCCCGCGACGATGACCAGCGGCACGCCTTCGGCCTGGTAGAGCATGGCGGCGTCGTAGATCGGCATCTGCTCGCCGCCGGGCTGGTGGACCGTGATGCCGCCCTCGGTGCCGGGCGCCATCTCGTTGCGCAGGCGGATGTTGGCGAAGGTGCCGCGCATCATGACTTCGTGGTTGCCGCGGCGGGCGCCGTAGCTGTTGAAGTCCTTCGGGCGGACCTGGTGCTCGACGAGGTAGGTCGCGGCCGGGCTGTTCTTGGCGATGGAGCCGGCCGGCGAGATGTGGTCGGTGGTGATGCTGTCGCCCAGCACGGCCAGTTCGCGGGCGCCGACGATGTCGGTGATCGCGGCGGGCTGCCTGGGCATGCCGTCGAAATAGGGCGGGCGGCGGATGTAGGTGGAAGTCTCCTCCCAGGCGTAGGTGCGCGCCTTGGGCACGTCGAGGCCCTGCCATTCGGCATCGCCCGCGAAGACGTCGCTGTAGCGGCGCTCGAACATGTCGGGCGCCAGCGCACTGCGGATGGTCTGCTCGATCTCGGCGTTCGAGGGCCAGACGTCCTTGAGATAGACCGGGCCGTCCCTGCCCTCGCCGAGCGGCTCGGTGGCAATGTCGAGCGCCATGGTGCCGGCCAGCGCATAGGCGACGACCAGCGGCGGCGAGGCGAGGTAATTGGCCCGCGTCAGGGCGTGCACGCGGCCCTCGAAGTTGCGGTTGCCCGAGAGCACGGAACAGACGACGAGGTCGCCCTGCTCGATGGCGTTGTGGATCGGCTCGGGCAGCGGCCCGGAATTGCCGATGCAGGTGGTGCAGCCGTAGCCGACCAGATCGAAACCCTGGGCGTTGAGCGCCTCAGTGAGACCGGCCTTGTCGAGGTAGTCGGTCACCACCTGGCTGCCCGGGGCGAGCGAGGTCTTGACCCAGGGCTTGACCTTCAGGCCGAGGTCGTGGGCCTTCTTGGCGACGAGGCCCGCGGCGACCATGACCGACGGGTTGGAGGTGTTGGTGCAGCTGGTGATCGCGGCGATCACGACAGCACCGTCGGTCAGCTTCCAGTCCTGGCCCTCGACCGCCTGGCTGTGGCTGACGCCGTTGCGGACCGCGCCGCCCTCCTCGATCATGTCGGCGGCGGCGTCCGACTTGTGGGTGCCGCGGTAGTCGGCAACGACCTTGCGGAAGCCCGATGCGGCATCGGTCAGGGCGACACGGTCCTGCGGGCGCTTCGGCCCGGCAAGGCTCGGTACGACATCGCCCAGATCGAGTTCCAGGGTGTCGGTGTAGACCGGCTCGGGCGCATCCTTGCTGCGCCACAGGCCCTGGGCGCGGGCATAGGCCTCGACCAGGCGGACCTGGTCGGGCTCGCGGCCCGAGAAGGCGAGATAGTCGGTGGTCTGCTCGTCGATCGGGAAGAGGCCGCAGGTGGCGCCGTATTCGGGCGCCATGTTGGCGACCGTGGCGCGGTCGGCGAGCGTCAGGTGCTCGAGGCCCGGACCGTAGAACTCGACGAACTTGCCGACGACGCCGCGCTTCCTCAGCATCTGCGTGGCGGTGAGCACGAGGTCGGTGGCGGTGGTGCCTTCGCGCGGCTTGCCCGTGAGGCGCATGCCGACGACCTCGGGGATGAGCATGGAGATCGGCTGGCCGAGCATCGCGGCCTCGGCCTCGATGCCGCCGACGCCCCAGCCCAGAACGGAAAGGCCGTTGACCATCGTCGTGTGGCTGTCGGTGCCGACCAGGGTGTCGGGGCAGACATCCTCGCCTTCGTCCCAGACGACACGGGCGAGATACTCGACGTTGACCTGGTGGCAGATGCCGGTGCCCGGCGGCACGACGCGCAGGTTGTCGAAGGCGGTCTGGGCCCAGCGCAGGAACTGGTAACGCTCCTTGTTGCGCTCCATCTCCAGCTCGACGTTCTGGCCGAAGGCCTGGGGCGTGCCGAACGCGTCGACCTGCACGGAATGGTCGATCACCAGATCGACGCGCGAGAGCGGGTTGATGCGGTCGGGATCGCCGCCCAGCTCGCCCATGGCCTGGCGCATGGCGGCGAGGTCGACGACGGCGGGCACGCCGGTGAAGTCCTGCATCAGCACGCGCACGGGGCGGAAGGCGATCTCGCGGTCGCTGGTGCGCTTGTCCGTCCATTTCGCCAGTGCCTTGATGTCGTCGGCGGTGACGGTGTCGCCGTCCTCGTGGCGCAGCAGGTTCTCGAGCAGGATCTTCAGGGAGATCGGCAGGCGCGCGACATCGCCCAGTCCGGCGGCGGCATTCAGGGCGTAGTAGCTGTAGGACTTGTTGCCCACATCCAGGGTCCGGCGGGCGCCGAAGCTGTCGAGACTGGTCACGTCGCATTCTCCATCGATGGCGAGTCGCGACCCCCGAGGTCGTTGCAGTGCAACATGGTACGGCTCGGGTCCGAACGCAAATGACCGTGCGTTGACCGCGCCGCGACGCGGCGACTATATAACCGCGCAGCGGCCGCCCCACCGGGCGACCGGAACGAACCGCGTCGGGGGACCATGATGGAGAAGCTTGCCGGACTTGTCGGGGCCGTCACCTTCGCCGGCAGCCCGGCCGGGAGCGCCATCACCGCGCGCGTCGCGCGGGCCGGCGCGACGGTGGTGATGATCGACCCCGACGGTACGCGCACCGATGCCGCCGCCGCCGAGATCCGCAAGTCTTGGGGCACCGTGGCGGTCCAGGAGGTCGAGCCCCATGGCGGCGATGCCGCACCCGTGGTCGCCGAGATCGCACGCACCTGCGGCGGCCTCGATCTTCTGGTGCTGCTGATGGACGAGACCGGCGCCGTGGCCGGCGGCCTGGTCAAGGCCGCCCTGCCGGCGATGGCGGCGCGCGGCCACGGCATGATCGTGGTCGTCGATCCCCAGGGCACGCCGCGCATGGGCGAGCTGGAGGAGGCGCTGTCGGACGTCCGGCGCCGCCTGGAAGCCGAGCACCGCGATAGCGTGCGCTGCTACGGCATCGCCAGCCTGCCGCCCGGCGGCGGCGACCTGGGCGCGGCGATCGCCCATCTGGCCGCGACCCGGCCCGAGGACGAGTTCGACGGCCGCGTCATCCTGGTGCCGCCGCTCTGAGGCCGGGAACGCCGTTGCTGCCTTTGGTCGTCCCGCGCCGAACGAGACGGCGGTGAATCGTTTCTGCCTGGAAGGCCATATCGATGCCGGCGGCAGCCTGACCCTGCCCGCCAATCTCGGCGAACGCTGCATCTATCTGGTCGGCGGCGGCCTCGCCATCGCCGAACGGGCGCTGGAGCCCACCGACATGGCGGTGCTGGAGGACGGCAGCGACGTCGTGCTCTCGGCGGGCCCCGAGGGCGCCGATGTCATGCTCGGCGGCGGCGCGCCGCTGGAAGGCCCGCGCCACCTCAACTGGAACTTCGTCTCCAGCTCCAGGGAGCGCATCGAGGAGGCCAGGACCGACTGGCAGGAAGGCCGCTTCGCCAAGGTGCCGGGCGACGAGGAGGAGTTCATCCCGCTGCCGGGATGAGGGCGCGCTTCCTCTTCCTTCGCGACAACCGTGAAAGCGGAGAACCGCTCTTCCCCACCATCGTCCTCCTGGACAAGCGCTCCCCGATCAGGTCGGGGACAGGCGCGCAGCGCCGCCGGTTGGGGATGACGATGGAGAGTGGAGGTGGGGGAAGAGGGCACCGGACGGCGTCGAGGTCCTGCCCTTCTCCGCGCTCTCCGCGTCTCCGCGTGAGACAAGAAGGTCGGGCACGCGGAGACGCGGAGGACGCGGAGGGGCGATTTGGCCGGCCTCGCCGATTGCTGCCGCCGTCGCCCTCCCACACCCATCATCGTCATCCCGGACAAGCGCCCGAAGGGTGCGCAGAGCCGGGATCCATGCTGTGACGCCCCGGTCCGCAGGCGTTCGCGTTGTCGCGCCTGAGGAGAGGTCACAGCATGGATCCCCGATCGGCGGCGCTGCGCGCCTTGTCGGGGATGACGATGGAGGGTGGAAAGAGCGCGCAGCGATGACTGGGCGACCAGCAAAAGACAGGCACTCTTGCGCCAACGCTGCGGAACTCCGGCTCAGGGTTCAAGCTGCTGGCGGAAGCCATCCTCATCACGGATAGCGGGCCGGTTACAGTCAGGAACGTGGAGATCGATGGCCGACGCCCGTACGCTCGACCCGCATGGCCGCCTCCGTCCCTCAGACGTCCGTCGCGACGAAGCGCATGGCCTGGCGGGCGGTGCGGCGGACCATCTTGGTGCGGATGGGGGAGTGCAGCAGGCGGTTCAGCGCGGCCATGGCGATGTCGCCGGCTTGCCCCGCCTCCTGGCTGCGCACGAGGTCGCGTACGGCCAGCGCCGTCTTCAGCAGGTGGACCGAGACGATGTATTCGTCCTGGTGATGGTCCAGGAGGGTTTCCTCGACCTGCGCAAAGAAGGCAACAGGATCGGTGACCTTCCAGTCCTCGAGGTCGACCCCAGCATCGCCGTGGCCGATGTTGCGGCCGCTGAAGCAGGCCATCTGGAGCAGGCCGGCGGGCCAGAGATCGGGGTAGCGGCCGCACTGGTTACGCACGGCATTGGCGAAGGTGAGGCCGTGGGTCAGGTCGAGCCAGCCGAAGTCGCTGCCGTAGGGCTGGTCGAGGTCGCCGAGATGCCCGAGGTCGAAGGTCAGCATGTTGGTGGCGTTGGCCGCGAGCAGGCTGCGGAAGAGGTCGCTCGCCGGCGCGGTGCCGTGTTCGGCGGTGAAGGCGAGCGCCTTGTTGGCGGGCAGCTTGAGGAAAGCATCGGCCGAGGGTGCGGCGCCGTTGGGCCGGGCGCCGAAGGCGGCGAGTGCATCGGCGTAGCCGCGGAACTCCGGGATCAGGTCCTCGCGGAAGGCGCTGGCAAGGCCGCGCACCAGGGAAAGCAGCACCGGTTCGGCGACGTCCTCACCCAGGCGGGCGACCAGCGACCCGGCATGGGGCACGTAGATCAGGGCATGGCCAAAGTCGTTGTAGTGGGCGATCGCGCCGCGTGTCAGGCCGCGCTCCATCAGGGCAAAGGCATTGCCGGCCTGCAGCGCGCCGCGCGTCAGGGCGATCGCCTTTTCCTCGTCCTCGGCCTCGATGGCGGCGACGAAGGCTTCCTCGTCCCAGGGCGCGCTGCCCGTTGCATAGGGGTAGACCTCCTCCCACAGGGTGTCGTCGGCCATGTGGCCGATCGCCTCCAGCAGGCAGATCAGGCGGTTCTCGGGTTCGTGCGCGCGCTCGTCGTAGAGGCGCAGCCAGTCGGCGACGCCGGCATAGGCGTGGGACCAGCCTAATTCGAAGCGGTCGTGGGACCAGTGGATCGCTGCGGCCACCGCCTGCGTGGGATCGGTACCGATCTGAACGAGGCGGGCCAGTTCGCGGGCGATGCGTTCGTAGTCGTGATCGCGGAAGGCGGTTTCGAGATCGGACATGGTCTTGGCCATGCGCTCCGCCACCGGGGGATCGACGATCTCGATCCAGACCTCGCCGTCGCGGACCTCCACGGGATAGACGCGCAGGCGGTCGCCGTCGCGCTGGTTCTCGCCGGTGGCGAGATCGAACTTCCAGTTGTGCCAGTTGCAGGTGAGTTTGCAGTCGGCGTCCAGGGTGCCTTCGCGCAGCGGGTAACCCTCGTGCGGGCAGCGGTTGTTGCAGGCGAAGATGCCGCGCGGCGTGTCGAAGATGGCGATCTGGCGCCCGTCCTGGCGGAAGACGTGACGGCCCCTGGCCTTCAGTTCCTCCAGCGAAACCGTCCTGGTCCAGCCCTCGCCCATGACAACCTCCGAGTCGATGGGTCAGTTTAGAAAGCATTTGCTTTCTCGGCAACCCGCGTCGGCTTCAGTTTACCCTCGAAGCGGCCCGCCTGTAGAGTGTGCGCCATGACGGCAGCGACGCAGCCGGCCGGCCTCGTCGCCGACCACCTGAGGTGCGAGAGGGGCGGAAGGCTCCTGTTCGCCGACCTGTGCTTTGCCGTCGCACCGGGCGGCGCCCTGCTGCTGACCGGGCCCAACGGCGCCGGCAAGACCTCGCTGATGCGCGTGCTGTCGGGCCTGCTGCCTGCGCGTGCCGGCCGTATCCTGTGGCAGGGCCGCGATACGGTGGAGGAGCCCGGACCGTGGCGGCGGGCGCTGGCCTGGCTGGGCCACGACAACGCCATCAAGCCGCAGCTGTCGGTCGCCGAGAACCTCGCCTTCTGGTCACGCCTGGGGGCATCCGGCCACAGCGTGCCCGAGGCGCTGGAGGAGACCGGCATCGGCCATCTGGCCGACCTGCCCGCGGCCATGCTTTCGGCCGGCCAGCGCCGCCGCCTGGCGCTTGCCCGCCTGGCCCTGACGCGGGGCGGCTGCTGGCTGATGGACGAACCCACCGTGACGCTCGATAGCGCCTCGCTCGCCCGCCTCGGCACCATGATCGCGCGCCACCGCGCCGATGGCGGCATCGCCGTGATCGCCAGCCACGACGCGCTCGACCTGCCCGGCGCGCAGGCGCTCGACCTGGGCGCGCTGGACACCGCGCGGGCATGAACGCCTTTCTGGCGATCATCGGGCGCGACCTGCGCCTGGCCACGCGGCGCGGCGGCGAGGCGGCGCTGACCCTGGGTTTCTTCGTCGTGGCGATCACCCTGTTTCCCTTCGGCGTCGGCCCGGAACCCGAACTGCTGGGCCGCATCGCCGCGGGCATCATCTGGGTGACGGCGCTGCTGGCAGCGACGGTCTCCTTCGACCGCCTGTTCCGCGCCGACATGGAGGACGGCACGCTGGAGCTGCTCGCGCTGGCGCCCCTGCCGCTGGAGCTGGCGGTGCTGGCCAAGGCCATCGCCCACTGGCTGCTGACCGGCCTTGCCGTGACCCTGCTCGCACCCGTGATGGGGCTGATGCTGAACCTGCCGGAGGCGGCCTACGGGCCGCTGGTCGCCGGCCTGCTGCTGGGCACCCCGGCGCTGAGCCTGCTGGGCGGCATCGGCGCGGCGCTGGTGCTGGGCGCCCGGCGCGGCGGCGCGCTGGTCGGCCTGCTGGTGCTGCCGCTGTTCCTGCCCGTGCTGATCTTCGGCATCTCGGCCGTGGAGGCAACGCTGATCGGTTTGCCGCTGGCACCGCACCTGCTGATCTTGGGCGCGCTGCTGGCGGTCGCCCTACCGGTCGGCGTCTTCGGCTCGGCGGCGGCGCTGCGCCTCGCGCTGGAGTGATCAGGATGGACTGGCCCGCAGCCCCTCTTCGCGCTAGGTAGCGCCAGCCAACAGGACAGAGCCGCCCTTGCCCAACTTCCTGCACAGCCTGGCCAGCCCGGCCCGCTTCCAGCGCATCGCCAACGCGGTGCTGCCCTGGGTTTCGGTGCTCGCGGCCGTCCTGCTCGGCGTCGGCATCGTCTGGGGCCTGGTGTTCTCGCCGCCCGACTACCAGCAGGGCGACACGGTGCGCGTGATGTACATCCACGTCCCGGCGGCCTGGATGGCGACCTTCTGCTACGCGGTGATGGCGCTGCTGTCGGCATCGTTCCTGATCTGGAAGCACCAGCTTGCCGACCTGGCCGCCCGCGCGGCCTCGCCGATCGGTGCCTGTTTCACCGCCATCGCCCTGATCACCGGCGCCCTGTGGGGCAAGCCGACCTGGGGCACCTGGTGGGTCTGGGACGCGCGCCTGACCAGCGTGCTTGTGCTGTTTTTCCTCTACCTGGGCCACATGGCGCTGAGCGCGGCCTTCGACGACCGCGAGCGCGGCGGCCGGGCGGCGGCGATCCTGGCCTGCGTCGGCGCGATCAACCTGCCGATCATCAAGTATTCGGTGGAGTGGTGGAACACGCTGCACCAGGGCGCCAGCGTCTTCCGCATGGACGGCCCGACGATCGACAATTCCATGCTCTGGCCGCTGCTGCTGACCGTGCTGGGGTTCAACATGCTGTTCGTCGTGCTGCTGCTGGTGCGCATCAAGAGCGAACTGCTCGCCCGCCGCATCGAGGTGCTGCAGCGCGCCCGCGCCTCCGGGCGCGGTTGAGGCGCGGCAGGAGGCGACCTATATGGAAGCGGTGAGCACATTCCTCGACATGGGCGGTTATGCCGCCACCGTCTGGCCGGCCTATGGCGTGACCGCGGTCATCCTGGTCGGCCTGCTGGTGGCAAGCCTGCGTGCGCTGTCGCGACGCAAGGCGGAACTGGCTGCGCTGGAGAGCCAGATGGAGCGCCCCCGGCGATGACCCGCAAGCAGCGCCGCATGACGATCCTGGGCGTCGGCCTGGCCTGCCTGGCGGTGGCCACGGCCCTGGTGCTGACCGCGCTTTCCGACAAGGTGACCTTCTTCTATTCGCCCTCCGACCTGGCCGCCGACGATGCCGGGCACAACGCCCGCATCCGCCTGGGCGGCATGGTCGAGGAAGGCAGCGTGGTCAAGGAAGGCGACGGCATCACCACCGCCTTCGTCATCACCGATTTCGCGCAGGCCGTGCCGGTGCGCTACACCGGCGTGCTGCCCGACCTGTTCCGCGAGGGCCAGGGCATCATCGCCACCGGCCGCATGGATCAGGGCACCTTCATCGCCGAGGAGGTGCTGGCCAAACACGACGAGACCTACATGCCGCCCGAGGTCGCCGATGCCCTGAAGGCGGCGGGCAAGTGGCAGATGGGCGACCAGCCGTGACGACGTCCTTCGATGTCGCCGTCATCGGCGGCGGCGTGATGGGCCTCTCCACAGCCTTCCACCTGCTCGAACGCGAACCCGGCCTGAAGGTCGCCGTGGTCGAGCGCGACCCGACCTATGCGCGCGCCTCGACGCCGCGTTCGGCCGGCGGCGTGCGCCTGCAGTTCAGCCTGCCCGAGAATGTCGCCATGTCGGCCTATGGACTGGACTTCTACAAGACGTTCGGCGAGACCATGGCGGTCGCGGGCGAGAGGCCCGAGATCGGCCTGAAGCAATGGGGCTACCTGTTCCTGCTGCCCGAAGGCGCACGCGAGGCGGCACATGCCATGAACGCGATGCAGGCCGCGGGCGGGGCGCGCAACGAACTGCTCGATCCCGACGCCCTGGCGCGGCGTTTCCCTTCGCTCAACCTCGACGGCATCGCCCTTGGTTCCTTCGGCCCCGAGGACGGCTGGACGGACCCCTATGCCATCCTGATGGGCTTTCGCCGCAAGGTGCAGGCGATGGGCGCCAGCCTGATCACCGACGAAGTGCTGGGCATCGGCTGCGACGCCAGCGGCGCCCGCAGCCTGGCGCTTGCAGGCGGCACCACGCTGTTTGCCGACAGCTTCGTCTGCGCCGCCGGCGCATGGTCGCGCGACCTGCTGGCCTCGGCGGGCGTGACGGTGCCGGTCGCGCCGGTGCGGCGCATGGTCTTCTACTTCGAGATCCGCGACACCCTGGAGCGCCTGCCCCTGACCATCTCGCCCGACGGCCACTACTTCCGGCCCGAGGGCGCCGGTTACATCGGCGGGCGTTCGATCGAGGACGAACCGGAAGGCGAGAACCTGGAGGTCGACTACGGCTACTTCGAGGAGGTGCTGTGGCCGATGCTGGCGCAGCGTTGCCCGGCCTTCGAGACGCTGCGCCTGAAGAACGCCTGGGCCGGGCTCTACGACATCAACCGGCTCGACGAGAACATGCTCGCCGGTCCCCATCCCGACGGGCCGGAGAACCTGCACGTGCTCTGCGGCTTTTCCGGCCACGGCCTGCAGCAGGCGCCGGCGGCGGGCCGGGCCATCGCCGAACTGATCCTCGACCGCCGCTTCGTCTCGATCGATCTGGAGCGCCTGTCCTGCCGCCGCCTGGTGACGGGGCAGGCCATGGCCGAAGCGGGCATCGTGTGATGGCAACCATGACGCAGGACGACCGCAACGCCGTCGCCACCTGGCTGACCCTGGTCGCCGCCCTGATCTTTGCCATGGTCGTGCTGGGCGGGGTGACGCGGCTCACCGAATCGGGCCTGTCGATGACCGACTGGCGCCCGGTGACGGGCTGGCTGCCGCCGCTCGACCAGACGGCCTGGCAGGCCGCGTTCGATGCCTATCGCCATTCGCCCGAATACCGGCAGATCAACGCAGGCATGACGCTGGCCGAGTTCAAGACGATCTTTGCCTACGAATATGCCCACCGGCTGCTGGGCCGCGTGATCGGCATCGTCTTCCTGGTGCCCTTCCTTTTCTTCCTCGCGCGGGGGCGCCTCGACCGCAGCCTTGCCTGGAAACTCGCCGCGATCTTCGTGCTGGGCGGCGTGCAGGGCGGCGTCGGCTGGTTCATGGTCCAGAGCGGCCTGGTCGACCGGCCGAGCGTGAGCCAGTACCGCCTGGCGATGCACCTGGGCCTGGCCTTCCTGATCTACGGCGTCATCGTGTGGACCGCCCTGGGGCTGCGCCATGCGCCGGCCTATGGCGCGGGCGAGACCTGGGTGCCGGGCCTGCGCCGTGCCGCGGGCTGGCTGCTGGGGCTGGTCAGCCTGACCGTGGTCTCGGGCGCCTTTGTCGCCGGGCTCGATGCCGGGATGATCTACAACACCTTCCCGCTGATGGGCGGCCACCTGGTGCCGGTCGACTGGGGCCAGCTTGCCCCCTGGTGGCGCAATCTCTTCGAGAATCCGGTCGCGGTGCAGTTCGACCATCGCGTCCTGGCGCTGGCCACGACCCTGGCGACGCTGGGCCTGTGGCTCCAGGCGCGGCGCCAGCGCCTGTCGCGGCGCAGCCGGCGCATCGCCGGCCTGCTCGCCCTGATGGTGCTGGTGCAGGCGGGCCTGGGCATCGCCACCCTGCTGGCCGGCGTACCAGTATGGCTGGGCGCCCTGCACCAGGCCGGCGCGCTGGTGCTGTTCACCCTGGCGATCGCCTTTCCCTCCAGCCTGCGGCGCTTGCCCCTGGCGGCGGCGCGCGAGGCCGGGTGATCCAGGCCCTGCTCTCGCGCCTGGGTGTGCTGCGCTACGCGGTGACCCGCAGCTTCTGGTTCGTGCCTGGGCTGATGACCCTTGGCGCCATCGGCCTGGTCGTGGCGACCCGCGATGTCGCCGGCGTCAAGGCGCTGGAAACCTTCTTCAAGGACAACGACCTGATCGCGGCCGGTCCTGAATCGACACGCACCATCCTTGCGACGACGGTGGGATCGATCATCACGGTCACCTCGCTGGTCTTTTCCATGGTGCTGATCGCCCTGAGCCGGGCAAGCCAGCAGCTCGGCCCGCGCCTGCTGCAGGCCTTCACCGGCGACAAGGTCAACCAGGTGGTGCTGGGCGCCTTCGTCGCGACCTTCGTCCATGCCCTGCTGACCCTGGCGATGACACCAGACCCGATCCCGCCGACGGCGGTCGCGGTGTCGATCGTGCTGGTGCTGGCCTGTTTCGTGCTGCTGGTCTTCTTCCTGCACCACACCGCCCAGTACATGCAGGCCGACTACGTGCTCGCGCGGGTCAACGCCGAACTCTGCGCGGCGATTCCGACGACCTTCCCCGAGGCCGGTTCGCCGCCCCCGCCGGGGCGGCCCGACTGGGCCGGCAGGGACGAGGGCGACCGGCTGATGGCGCCCGGTTCGGGTTACATCCAGGCGGTCGACTATCACCGCCTGCTCGAACTGGCCGGCGCCCACGATCTGCGCCTGCGCCTGGACATGCGTCCGGGCCATTTCGTGCTCGCCGGCGGCGTCATCGGGCAGATCGCGCCGGCCGGGCGCTGCACATCCAAGGTGCGCGAGGAGATCGCGGACGCGATCGTCATCGGCTCGGTGCGGACCGCCGCACAGGACCTGGAATTCTCGATCAAGGCGATGGTCGAGATCGCCCTGCGGGCGCTTTCGCCGGGGATCAACGACACCTATACCGCGGTCGCCGCGATCGACCAGCTCGGCGCCGCGCTGGCCAGCGCAATCGTGCGCAGCGAACCGCCCGGATGTTTCGCCGACGGGGACGGTGCCGTGCGCCTGGTCTGCGACCGCGTGACCTTCGAGAGCCTGCTGGACGCCGCCTACAACCCGATCCGCCAGAACCTGGCGGGCAACGTCACCGGCATCATCCGCCTGGTCGACATGCTGGGCGAACTTGCGCCCTTTGCAGGCTCGCCCGAGGGCAGGCAGGCCCTGCTGCGCCACCTCGACATGACGGTGTCCCTGGCCAAGCGCACCGTGGGGGGCGAACGCGACGGCGCCGATGTCGCCGCCCGCGCCTCGGTCGCCCGCGGCGCGCTCGCGCCTGCCACGATCCCGGCGTAAACGTTCGGCAGGTTCTCCCAAACCCCGTGCCGGAACCGGCCCATGGGGGGCGGAGGATGCGCACGTGCGGGGACGGCGCTGCGACCCCAAGCCGGCCGGCTCCTGAGGCCCAAATGCAACGCGCCCCGCAGGTAGCCCTGCGGGGCGCGGCATCACCTGCCGGCGACAGCCGGCCGGAGAGGTCAGGAGGCGGCGGCGCGTTTCCTGACGAAGGCTTCCTGGGCGTCGTCATAGGCCCTGGCGCCGGTCTGGTTGCCTTCGCCCTGGTTGGCGAAGTTCTCGGCCGCGAACTCCCAGTTCACCAGCTTGTCGAGGAAGGTCTCGACATACTTGGGCCGGGCGTTGCGGTGGTCGATGTAGTAGGCGTGCTCCCAGACATCGAGGGTGAGCAGCGGATGCTGGCCGTGCACGATCGGCGTGTCGGCATTGCCGGTATTGGTCACCTTCAGCTTGCCAGCCTCGATCGCCAGCCAGGCCCAGCCCGAGCCGAACTGGCCGGTGGCGGCTTCGGTGAACTTCCTGGCGAAGGTATCAAAGGAGCCGAAATCGGCCTCGATCTGGCGACCCAGCGAACCGTCCGGCTTGCCGCCGCCCTCGGGCGAGAAACACTGCCACTGGAAGCAGTGGTTCCAGTGCTTGGCGGCGTTGTTGAAGAGGCCCTGCTTGCCTTCCTTGTCGGCGTGATGGATCACGCGCTCCAGGTCCCACTCGGCCATCGGCGTGTCCTTGACGGCGTCGTTGAGCTTGCTGACGTAGGATGCGTGATGCTTGCCGTGATGGTAGTCGAAGGTCTCCTTCGACATGTGGGGCTCAAGCGCATCCTTGGCATAGGGCAGATCGGGCAGCTTGAAGGTCATGGTGTCGCTCCTCTGGCGGGATGGTGCGGCTCTGGCCGCTCTTTCGACAATCAACGAACGCGACCGAGAATCGTTGCCGACCGCGCGACGACCTCAGTTCAGGCCCGGTCCTGTTCGCCAAGGCCGCTTTCGGCGAAGGCCTCGCGGACCTCGCGGTAGCGGTTGGCCTTCCAGTTGCCCTCGCCGGCATCCTCGAAGTTGGCGGCTGCGAACTCCCAGTTGACCAGGTTGGCAAGCCAGGTGTCGACATAGGCGCCGCGTTCGTTCTGGTGGTCGAGGTAGTAGGCGTGCTCCCAGACATCGATGGTGAGCAGGGGCTGCAGGCCGTGCGCCACCGGCGTGTCGGCATTCGAGGTCGTGGTGATGCGCAGGCGGCCGGCATCGATCACCAGCCAGGCCCAGCCGGCGCCGAACTGACCCAGGGCGGCCTCCTTGAACTGCCCGGCGAAGGCATCGACATCGCCGAAATCGCGCTCCAGGCGCAGGGCAAGTTCGCCCTCGGGCCCGCCGCCGCCGCGCGGCGTCATCGAGAGCCAGAAGAAGGCATGGTTCCAGGCCTGGGCGGCATTGTTGAAGACCGCGCCGAGATCGCTCTGGCCGCAGGTCTCCTGCACGATCTCGTGCAGTTCGCGGTCGGCATAACTCGTGCCTTCGACCAGCCCGTTGAGCTTGTCGATGTAGCCCTTGTGGTGCTTGCCGTGGTGCAGCGCCAGCGTGCGGCGCGACATGTGCGGTTCGAGTGCGTGCAGAGCATAGGGCAGCTCCGGGAGTTGAAACGCCATGGTTTCCCCCTTTGTCGGTTTCTGTTTCCGATGTGCCCTCGTCCATTTGGGACCGGGGCCGGGGGTTACAACCCGCGCAGCCGTGACATTCCCGCGACAGGTCGCCGAGATGTCATCGCGTGACGGCTATGGACGATTGGCCTCAGCGAGGGCGCGCGCGGGGCCCGAAGAAGAACCAGGCGAGGAAGCCGAAGATGTGGAAAAACAGCACCACCGCGATCTAGACAGCCTTGCCCAGCGGCGAGGCATCGCTCTGCACGATATGCACCACGGCCCAGATGAAGAGGACGAGGCCGATGAGGGCAAAGATTCCGAATTCGAGACCAAACATCGGCGACTCCTAGCCGGCTGTCCGCAGGGGCATCAGTGGCGCCGCGTGCGGAAGGTGAGTGGCGCGACCTGCAGGGCATGACGCTTCAGACGATCACGCTGAGGCACCTTTTCCAGCGCGCGCGCCTGGACCTCGCTGAGATGGTGTGCCACCTGCGCCATGTCCATGGTGGTCAGGCGCCCGTTGTCCACCGCATGGCGCCCGTCGACCCAGACGTCGCGCACGGCGCGGTCGGCGGCGGTGTAGATCAGGCTGCGGATCGGGTCGTAGACCGGCATCATGCTGGTCTCGTCGAGCGCGATGGTGACGATGTCGGCCTTGGTGCCGGGCGCCAGACGGCCGATGTCGTCGCGCATCAGCGCCTTGGCGCCGCCGACCGTGGCGGCATTGAAGATGTTCGCCGTGGTCACGGCGTGCATGTCCTGGGCGGCGACCCGGCACATGATCGCGGCGGTGCGCATCTCCTCGAGCATGTTGTGGGGGTGGCTGTCGGTGCCGATGCCCATGTTGATGCCGGCCTCGAGATACCTGCCGAAGTGTTCCAGCGTGATGCCGTAGCGGCTGAAGGGCGTGGGACAATGGGCGACCGAGGTCTGGTGGTCGGCGATCAGGCCGATGTCGGCGCGCGTCGACCAGTGCAGCCAGGAATGATGATCGAGGAACAGGCCGTGGCCCAGGGTGACATCCGGCCCGAGCATACGTTCCTTTGCGAGCAGCTGGACCTGGCTGACGCCATGGCGGCGCGTGATCTCCAGGAACTCCATCATCGCCTCGCCTGCGTGGAGCTGGAACGGCAGGCCGCGATCGCGCGCCATCGCCAGGCTGTCGCCGATCAGGGCGAGCGAACAGGTGTCGATCGCCATCGGCGCGACGACCGCCGAAAGCCGGCCGCTGTTGTGACCCATGGCGGCGTCGATCACGCCGATCGCCTCCGCCATGTCGGCGCGCCCGTCGTCGTCCTTCCAGTCGTACTTCAGCTCGTGGCCGTTGTCGGTGCGCCAGGAGGCCGACTGGTAGAGCGGCGCGATGAAGGCGCGCAGGCCGGAACCGGCGGCGGCATCGATCCAGTCGGGAAAGGGAAAACACATGTCGACATAGGTCGTCACGCCCGAGAGCAGCATCTCGCCGTAGGCGTAACGCGCGGCCCAGACCTTGTCCTCGGGCGCCGGCGTGAACAGGTTCCAGCCGTCGTAGAGCGCCGAGAGGTAGAGCTGCGGATTGCCCAGCTCCTCGCGCACGCTCTTGAAGGCGGGCATGGTCGAGGGATGGGTGTGCAGGTTGACCAGGCCCGGCATGACCATGCGGCGGCGCCCGGAAAGCTCGACGTCGGCGGTACCCTCGAAGGGGCCGCCGACATGGATGATCCGGTCGTCCTCGAAGGCGACATCGGCACCCTGCAGATAGACGTGGCACGCCTCTTCCTCGTCCCAGGCGATCACCCACTCGGCATTGCGGATCAGCGTGATGGTCATGGCTTCCCTTTCCGACTGTGCCGCCAGCTTGGCACTGCCGGGGCGCCCGCCGCAATGTGATCGCGGTCATTTCTTCGCCCGCGCACGGCGTTAAGCAGTTTCCCGCGCTTTGCACTCAGGCTAGACTGAACGCCAGCCGCATCCGGGACCGGCAACGAGGGGAGCCACGCCATGATCCGCCATCTGTTTCTGACGTTCGCATGCGCCAGCGCGCTGCTTGCCGCCATGGCGGCGGGCTCGGCCGCCCGCGCCGGTATTCAGGACTTCACCGTGGTCAACCAGGGCAGCAACGCGATCTGGTACATCTTCGTGTCGCCCAAATATTCCGACAGTTGGGAGGAGGACGTCCTGGGCGAGGACGTGCTGATGCCGGGCAAGCAGGTTTCGGTCTATCTCAACAGCTACGGCAGCCATTGCTACTTCGACATCAAGATCCAGGACAGCAACGGCTACGCCGAGGAGTACTACGACGTCGATCTCTGCAACGTCCGCACCGTCTATTTCCCGGCCAATGCGCCGAAGACCAAGAGCCGGGGCGAGCAGATCACCGTCGTCAACAACGGCTCCACGCAGGTCTGGTACATCTTCGTCTCGCCCAACTACTCCGACAACTGGGAGGAGGACGTCCTGGGCGTGGACGTGCTGATCCCGGGGATGCAGTTTCTGGTGCCGCTGGCCAGCTACAACGGCCACTGCTTCTTCGACGTCAAGGTCGAGGATTCCAATGGCTATGCGCGGGAATACTACGACGTCAACGCCTGCAACTCGGACTTCGTCCACTTCCCCTGAGCGGGGGCCCCGAGCAGGCCTCCTGCGTGCGGCTCGGGGTCAGGCCAGCGGCATCTCCATCAGGGCGACCCGCTTGGTCCCGCCCTCGGTCTCCTGGCGGCCGACGGCGGCAAAGCCGAAACGTTCGTGGAAGGCCATCGAGGCCGGGTTGGGCGGCTGCTCGTTGACCTCGCAGGCAAGCAGGGGCGTGCGGCCGCTGGCATGGTCGCGCAGCGCGCCATAAAGCGCCCTGCCCAGCCCCGCACCCCGGCAGGCGGCATCGACCACGACCCGGTCGACATAGAGGAAGTCCGCGTGGCGCGCGTCGAACCAGCGGTAGTTGGGGCTGGCGTAGGCGGCACCCGGACCGAAGGCGATGAGGCCGCCCGCCGGACGACCGTCATGCTCCACCGCCGCGGTCCAGGCCGCTTCCTCGAGCAGGGCGGCAAGGGCCGCCCCGTCGAGCGCGTTGACGTGGGGCACCGCGGCGTTGTTGAGCGCCAGGAACCAGCCGGCATCCTGCGCGAGAAGGGGCCGCAGGACCGGCATCATCCCGCCAGCGCCTCGCCGACCGCACGGAAGCAGCGGGCGGTATCGGCATCGACCGCCTCGTCGGTCGGCAGCGGCTGGCTGGCGAACTTGGCGATCACCAGGCTGGCGGCCGGATCGATCCAGAGATACTGGCCGAAGACGCCGATGCCGGTGTAGGCGCCGTGTTCGTCGCCCATCACCCACCACTTGTTGCGGTAGCTGCCGTTGGGGTTGCCGGCGGCCGATTCGCCGGCCTTCCAGGCCGCCTTGTCGCCATTGAAGCGGCTGTCGTCGACCCAGGAGACGGGCACCACCTGGCGGCCGTTCGCCTGGCCGTTTTCCAGCATCATCTGGCCGACACGGGCGAGGTCGCGCAGGGTCAGGCAGACGCCGCCGGCCGCACGCGGCGCGCCGAAGCGGTCGACCGTGACGTAGCCGTCGAACTCCGCGCCGATCTTCTGCCAGAGCTCGCGGCTGACCAGTTCGGCATAGGAAACGCCCGAGGCACGCTCGAGCACCCAGCCCAGCATGTCGGTGCAGGGCGAGACATAGTGGAAGGCTGCGCCGTGTTCGCCCTTCTTCTTCAGCGTGCAGAGCCAGCTTCGCAGATCGCCCGAATGGTTGGCCTCGCTCGGCGGCTTCCAGCCCGAGACCTCGCGGTAGTCGGTGATCGGCCCGGCGGCAGCCAGGTAGTCCTCGGTGAAGTCGGTCGCCACGGTCATGTCGAGCAGATGCTGCAGCGTGCAGTCGGCGAAGGTCGAACCCCTCACTTCCGGGATCAGGTGGCCGATGCCCTGGGCGGGATCGAGCTTGCCCTGTTCGACGAGGATGCCGACGATCAGCGCCGTGATCGACTTCGAGACCGACATCAGGATGTGCGGGCGATGGGCCGCAAGATCGTTGCGGTACTGCTCGGCGATGATGCAGCCGCGGTGGATCGCCATGAAGCCGTCGGTATGGGTGTCGTCGAGGAACTGGGCGAGCGTGCGGTCCTGCCCGGCATGGTTCTCGAAGGCGATGCGCGAGAGATCCTCGGCCGCGCGCGGCAGGTCCCATACCGGGCCGGTGCCGCGCCAGATCGGCGCCGTCGGGATCAGCTCGCTGACATGCTGGTAGGCCCAGCGGTTGAACGGCGGCGTACGCCAGTTCTCCAGGGTCACCATCCTGTCGCCGACGGCGGGAAAGGTCTTCATCAGGTCGTGGACGGGCATGTCAGCCTCCGTGAAGGGCGTGGGCGATGGCGTGGAAGGTGCGGAACATCTCGTCGAACCGTGGCCCCTCGTCGCCGGAAAAACAACTCAGCCGGGCGACCACGACCTGCGCGACCGGATCGACGAAGACGCTCTGGCCGAAGGCGCCGGCGGTGAAGATGGGCCGGTGCGGGTGGCCATGGTCGATGTACCACTTCGAACGGTAGCTGTGGTGCGGCATCAGGGCGGCCATGGTACCGGCGTCCCAGGCGGCGCGGTCGCCGCCCGAACGCAGGTCGGCGATCCAGGATTCCGGGACGATCCGGCGGCCCCCGACCACCCCGCCCAGGCGGTGCAGTTCGCCGAAGCGGGCGAGATCGCGCAGGGCGACGTTGAGGCCGCCTTCGGTCTGGCTGGCGCCGCGGCGGTCGCGTACCAGATGGGCGTCGAACTCCGCGCCCATGGGCTGCCAGACCAGGCGGGAGAGCAGCGTGGCGAACGGCTCGCCGGCCGCGGCTTCCAGCACCCAGCCCAGCACGACGGCATTGGGCGAGACGTAGTGGAACGGTCCGCCGTGGGGCGGTCGCGCCCGCATCGTGGCGATGAAATCCTGCAGGTTGTCGGACGCGCCGGGACGGATCGGCGGACGCCAGCCGCAAGCCGCGTCCATGTAGGCAAAGTCGCATTCGGGATCGTCGTAGTCCTCGGAGAAGTCGAGGCCGACGCGCATGTCGAGCAGGTGGCGCACGGTGGCGACGTCGTAGGCCGTGCCCTTCAGGCCGGGCAGGACATCGGTGACACGATCGGTCTCCGCCAACGCGCCCGCATCGATCAGGATGCCGGCCAGCGTGCCGGTGAAGGACTTGGTGGTCGACATGAGGATGTGGCTGTCGCCCGGCCGCATGCCGTTGCCGTAGGCCTCGTGCACCAGGACGCCGCGGTGGAGCACGGCAATGCCGTCGACGTCGGGGGCGGCATCGAGTTCGGCGAGCCGCGCCGTGCTGCCGTCGGCCAGCACCACGGGCAGGTCGTCGAGTCCGCCACCCGCGCGCGGCAACTGCCACACCGGGCCCGTGCCGCGGGCAACGACGGCCGTGTCGAGCAGCTCCGGCACATGATGGAAGCCCCAGGCGCTGTGCGGCGCGTCCTGGAAGTTGGTCGCGGTGACGCTCACGTCAGGGCATGGGCGATCGCCTTGCAGGCGCGGTTGATGTCGTCGAAGTACTTGCCCTCGACCGGGATGGGGTGGCTGGCGTGCTGGGGGCGAAGTTGCCGCGGTCCCAGGCGGCGGGGTCGCCCTTGTCGCGGAAGTCGCGAATCCAGC
>JAQCLG010000050.1 GCA_027592745.1 Pseudomonadota bacterium
AACAGGATAGAGCAAATTCACATCCTTCTGCGCAATCGCGAAGCGATTCCGCAGAAGGATGATTTGCTCTAGACGGACGGCGGCGGAGCCTTTTTCATCCAGAACGGTCTGGGCTCCAGGAAACGCCGCAGCACGTTGCCCGTGATGCGTGCGACGTTGTTGTCGCCGCCGTTGTGGGCCAGCGACATCGGCCAGGCGATCGAACCCACCGAGAAGACGGCGCCGCCGCGGGGCGTCTCGTAGAACACCATGTCGGCGCGCACGTCGGGATGGTTCGGGCCGTCCTGGAAGCGGAAATGGGTGACGAACTCCTCGGGCGTCAGCAGTGCGTTTTCGTTGTGCTCGACCGAGCGTGCGACCACCAGGGCATGGGGCGGCGTGCCCAGGGTGACATCGGCGCGGTCGAGCTCGATGCCGGCAGCACCGTTAGCCACGGTCCCGAAATCGCCGATCCGCTCCTCGGGATCGACTCCCTCCAGGATCCAGGCGGCGCGGGGATCATCGGCCCCCTCGGCGCGGCGGTAGTGGGTCGAGAAGCCGTGCATCATGCAGTCGAAGCCGACGCCGGCCAGGCTCTGGGGCGCCCGTCCCAGACTGCGCCACAGGCCGCCGGGTTCGCCGGTGAAGGCCAGGTCGCGCTCGCCCGGCCTGCCTTCCCAGGCTCGGGTGCCCGTGTCGCCCCGGCGCACCTCCATGATCCCCGGCAGGTCCGGGTTGAAGGCGATGCGCCAGTAGAAGCCATTGCCGCCCAGGTACATCAGGCGCCCACCGGTCTGCACCCAGCCGTCCAGAGCGTCCCACATCGGTGTGGAGACGTATTCGGGATGGCAGCCGGTCATCACGACGCGGTAGCCGTCGAGCAGGCTGCGGCCCTCGGCATGGAGATCCTCGTCGGTGATGACGTCGCAGGCGATGCCCTCGCGTTCGCACCAGGCCAGGATGTTGCTGTCGAAGTTCAGCGCGTGGCCGTCGCCCTGGCCCGGCCGCATGTCCAGGATCGGGCGCAGGCGCGAACTGAAGGCGATGCCGCTGCCGTCGTCGTGAAGGTCGTAGGTCGAGCGGCCCAGGCCGCCGTGATCGTGGAGGAAACGTTCGTTGTCGCCGATCACGCTGACGCAATCCATCAGCGGTTCGGTGCTGGCGTCGTCGATCGCCCCGGTGCTGTTGGCATAGGCCATGTAGGTCGCGGTCGACAGCAGCAGCGCGGCCTGGGCCGTGGCCTTGCCGCGCGGCGGCACGACGGCGAAACAGACATGACCCAGGGCATCGTCCGCGCCGCTCAGGCGGGCGGCGCAGAGCCCCGAGGGCAGGTCCTCGGGCACGGTGAAGCTGAAGTCGCTCTCCCATTCGCAATCGCAGAGATCGTCGGCGTGGAAGTGGATGGCGCCGTAATGCCCCGGGTTCTGCCGCCAGTTGGTCGTGCTGGCATCCCAATTGTGCCCGGTGACCGCCCGTGTCGGCATGTTAACCAGGGTGCCGTCGAGCCGGTTGGGTCCGGTATCGGCGATGCGGTTGCCGGGAATGTCGATCGAGAAGTCCCAGGCGCCGACCAGGTGTTCGGTGGCGGGCGAGGGGCGGTCGGCTTCGACCAGTGCCCGCATGGCATTGCCGCCGAGCGCCAGGGACATCAGCCGCGGTCTTTCGATCTTGCCGTTGAAATGGCCCGCCAGGCATTCGCGCTCGCCGTCCAGGCCTGCGACATGGGCGCCGATCGTCAGAGAACCGCTGCCGGCGGCACGCTTGAACTTGCCGCCGGCCTTCCAGTTGCGCCGTTCGGTGTCGACCACGGCCTGGGGCCTCAGCGGTGTCTGCTGGACGAAGACATCGCCGCTGGCCTGCTCGAAGGAGGCGCAGACGAAATACCAGTCACCGGCGCGCAGCGGCACGCCCGTGCTGGCGGTCACCGGGGCAAGGCCGTCGCCGATCGAGAAGGCCAGGCAGCCCTCGCCGTTGATGTGGAGGTCGTAGCCCGTGCCCTTGTCGGCACGCCAGCGCGCCAGGATCGACTGGTGTCCGCCTAGGGGCAGGGTCGGGCAGATCAGGGCGCCGACCGAGACGTCGAGCAGGCGGTCGAGCAGGGGCGGGGCAGGGATCACGCCTGCCGAACCGTAGCGGATCGGCTGCTCGCGTCCGGGGTAGTCGCCGGCAAAGGCGGCCTCGACCTCGCGCAGGATCAGGCCGTGTCCGTCGGGATCGCCATCGCCGCAGATCACGCGCACCAGGTCGGCGTGGTAGTGCGGCACGTCACGCGCGCTGATCTTGAAGGCGATCGTCTCGCCGGGACGGACGCTGAAACGGTCGGGATAACCCAGCAGGCGGTTCTGGTCGGGGTTGCTCATGACCTAGAGGTCGCCTGCGGCGCCATCGGCGGCCTCTAGGGTGGCGTCGATGTCTTCCTCGTCGAGGACCGCCGACATGAACCAGGTGCCGCGGGCGGTGATACGCACGCCGCGATCCTGCATGCCCTGGACGAACTTCAGGCGCATCAGCTCGTCGGTCGCCTTGTAGTCGCGGTAGTGGCTGAGCGGACCCTTGTCGGTGAAGACGGTGGTGAAGATCTGGCCTAGGCCCTGGGTGTGGAGCGGCACCTGCCGGCGCTTGCCAATCTCGCGCAGGCCCGCCATCAGGCGCTGCCCCTGCCGGTCGATCCTGTCGTAGATCGCGCCGCCGTCGGCGGCGAGGGTCTCGATCGAGGCGCGGCACGCTGCCACTGTGGAGGTCAGGCCGTTGTAGGTGCCGCCGTGCACGACGCCGGCCATGACCTCCTCCATCACGGCGCGTTTGCCCGCGATGATCGCCATGGGGAAACCGGCCGCGCAGGCCTTGGCGAAGACGGCAAGGTCGGGGGTGACGCCGTAGCGCTCCTGCGCCCCGCCCAGGGCGACCCTGAAGCCGGTGATGACCTCGTCGAAGATCAGCACGATGCCGTGTTCGTCGCACAGCTTGCGCATGCCCTGCAGGTAGCCGGGCCTGGGTTCGATGACGCCGCTGTTGCACATGACCGGCTCCAGCACGATCGCGGCAATCTCCTTGCCGTGTTCGGCCAGCGTCGCGCTCAGGACCTCCAGGTCGTTGAACGGCGCGACGACCAGGTTGGCGCGGATGTTGTCGGGCTGGCCCTTGCTCTGGGCGATCACCGCGGGCTGGTCGTAGGCGCCGGCCTCGTTCAGCGCCGGGGCGACGCTGGCGAAGATGTTGTCGGCCCAGCCGTGGTAGTTGCCCTCGAACTTCAGCACCTTGGTGCGCCCGGTGTGGGCGCGTGCCAGGCGCATGGCGATCTGGTCGACCTGGGTGCCCGAGACGTCGAAGCGCACCAGTTCGGCGCAGGGGATGACCTCCGTGATGCGCTCGGCCAGCTCGATCTCGGCCTTGTGCACCGTGGTGAAGGCCTGGCCGTGGTCGAGCGTGGCGCGCACGGCATCGAGCACCGCCCTGGGCGTATGGCCGAGGAAGGCCGGGCCGTTGCCCAGCACGTAGTCGATGTAGCGGTTGCCGTCGGCGTCCCAGATATGGGCGCCTTCGCCGCGCACGATCCCCAGGGGCACCGGCAGGGTGTGGTAGCGGAAGTTGCTGGAAACGCCGCCGGCCAGAACCTTCCTGGCCCGCTCGTACTGCGCGATCGATGTGTCGTAGCGGCCCATGGCGTCGAATCCCTCGATTGTCGGGGCGTGAGATTCGTCTAGGCTGGCGCCGTTCGCAAGCCTTGCCGGAGCCAGCCGTGACCTCAGCCTTTCCCCATCTCTTCTCGCCCCTGCAGCTCGGTCCTGCCACGATCCGCAACCGCATCGTCTCGACCGGCCACGACACCGGCATGGTGGGCGAGGGCGGCGCGCCCGGCGACCAGCTCATCGCCTACCAGCGCGCCCGCGCCCGCGGCGGGGCCGGTCTGATCGTGGTGCAGGTCGCCAGCGTCCACGCCACGGCCTTATACACCAGCCACATCCTGCAGGCCCAGACCGACCGTTGTATCCCCGGTTATGCCGCGCTCGCCGGGGCGATCCACGACCACGGCACCACCGTGTTCGGCCAGCTCTTCCATCCCGGCCGCGAGATCCTGGGCAGCGCCGACGGTACCCTGTCGGTCGCCTGGTCGGCCTCCTCGCTGCCCAACGAGCGTTACCACGTCAAGCCGCGCGCCATGGACAAGGCGCTGATCGACGAGGTCATCGAGGGGTATGCCGCCTCGGCCGCGCGCCTCCAGGCCGCGGGCCTCGACGGCGTCGAGATCGTAGCCAGCCACGGCTACCTGCCGGCCCAGTTCCTCTCTGCCCGCACCAACCGCCGCACGGATGCCTACGGCGGCAGCGCGGAAAACCGCCTGCGCTTCCTGCGCGAGGTGCTGGAGGCCGTGCGCGCGCGTGTCGGACCCTCCATGACCTTGGGCGCGCGCATCTCCGGCGACGACCTCGACGGCATCGGCATCGAGCCCGAGGAATCCGCGGACGCCTGCGAGACCCTGTCGCGCGCCGGGCTGGTCGACTACCTCAGCGTCGTCGCCGGCAGTTCGGCAACCCGTCCGGGCTCCTTCCACATCGTCCCGCCCATGGTGAAGGAAGCCGGCTACACCGCCCCCTTCGGCCGGGCGATCAAGGATCGTGTCAGCGTGCCGGTGATCGTGACCGGCCGCATCAACCAGCCCCAGATCGCCGAGGCCATCATCGCCCGCGGCGACGCCGATGCCTGCGGCATGACCCGAGCCATGATCGCCGACCAGGACATGCCGCGTAAGGCCGCCGAGGGCCGCAGCGACGACATCCGCGCCTGCATCGCCTGCAACCAGGCCTGCATCGGCCACTTCTTTATGGGCGCGCCGGTTTCCTGCATCCAGAACCCGGTGACCGGGCGGGAACGCAGTTTCGAGAACCTGCCGGCCGCGTCGCCCGCCCGCAAGGTACTGGTCGCCGGCGGCGGGCCGGGCGGCATGAAGGCCGCCGCGGTGGCGGCCGCACGCGGTCACGACGTCACCCTCTGCGAGGCCGGGCCGCAGCTTGGCGGCCAGGCGCTGCTTGCGCAGTTGCTGCCGGGCCGTGCCGAGTTCGGCGGCATCGTCACCAACCTGGCGCGCGAGATGGAACTGGCCGGCGTCACCGTGCGCCTCAACACCCGCGTCGACCGGGCGCTGGTCGAGGAGGAGAAACCCGACATCGTCATCGTGGCGACCGGTGCGCTGCCGAGCCGGCCGGAGATCGAGGGCGAGGGCGCCCACGTGGTGGACGCCTGGCAGGTGCTGCGCGGCGAGGTCAATGTCGGCCAGTCGGTCGTCATCGCCGACTGGCGCTGCGACTGGATCGGCGTCGGCCTGGCCGAGAAGCTGGCGCTCGACGGTTGCCGGGTGCGCCTGGCGGTCAACGGCGCCCAGGCGGGCGAGAGCCTCATGCAGTACCTGCGCGACCACGCCGCCGGGCGCATGTTCTCGCTCGGCATCGAGGTGCTGCCTTATGCCCGGCTCTACGGCGCCGACGGCGACACCGTCTATCTCGAACACGTCATGGCGCGCGAGCCCATCGTCTGCGAGGGCGTCGACACCCTGGTCACCGCACTCGGCCACGAGGCAGACGACGGTCTGGCCGGCGAACTCGCGGGGCTGGGTATCGACCTGCACATGGTCGGCGATTGCCTCTCGCCGCGGACCGCCGAGGAGGCGGTGTTCGAGGGACTGAAGGTGGGCGCTGCCCTCTAGGGAGAACCGCAGATGACGACCAGCAACAGCCGCGATGCCGAGCTTCGCGCCCGCGCCGCCCGGGTCATTCCCGGCGGCATGTACGGCCACCAGTCGGTCGCGCGCCTGCCGGAGGGCTACCCGCAGTTCTTCAGCCGCGCCGAGGGCTGCCGCCTGTGGGATGCCGACGGCAACGAGCTGATCGACTTCATGTGTGCCTACGGTCCCAACCTGCTGGGCTACCGTCGGCCGGAGGTCGAGGAGGCCGCGCGCCGCCAGGCCGAACTGGGCGACGCTATGACCGGCCCCAGCGGCGTCATGGTCGAACTTGCCGAACGCATCACGGGCGCGGTCAGTCATGCCGACTGGGCGATGTTCACCAAGAACGGTGCGGATTCGACCAACTCGGCGATCCAGATCGCGCGGGCCTACCGCGGCCGCAACAAGATCCTCGTGGCCCAGGGCAGCTACCACGGTGCCGCCTTCTGGTCGACGCCGCGGCCCGTCGGCGTGCCCGATGCCGACCGCAGCCACCTGATCGGCTTCCGCTACAACGATATCGCCAGTCTGGAGGCCGCCGCCGCGCAGGCCGGCGACGATCTCGCGGCGATCATGGTCACCGCCTACAAGCACGATGCCATGGTCGACAACGCCCTGGTCGATGCCGCCTTCGCCCGGCGCTGCCGCGAACTCGCCGATGCCGCCGACGCCCTGCTCATCGTCGACGAGGTGCGCGCCGGCTGGCGTCTCTCCAACGACTGTTCCTGGTCCCTGGTCGGCGTCGCCCCCGATCTCAGCGCCTGGGGCAAGGTGCTCGCCAACGGCCATGCCCTTTCGGCCCACCTGGGGAACGACCGGGCGCGCGAGGCGGCGGCCGGCATCTTTGTCACCGGCAGCTACTGGTTTGCCGCCGTACCCATGGCCGCCGCGATCGCGACCATGGACGTGATCGAGAACGAGGACGTCGTCGGCCATGTCGCGGCCATGGGGCGGATGCTGCGCGACGGGCTGGCGGAACAATCGGCCCGCCACGGCTTCGAACTGCGCCAGACCGGGCCGGCCCAGATGCCCCAGGTTCTGTTCGCCGACGATCCGGAACGGGAACTGGGTAACGCCTGGTGCCTGGAATGCCTCGATCGGGGCATCTACCTGCACCCCTGGCACAACATGTTCCTCAGCGCCGCCCATACGGAGGCCGACATCGCCCTGGCCCTGCAGGCGACCGAGGGCGCCTTTGCCGCGCTCGCCGCCCGGCGGGCGGCCTAATCTGCCGGCTCGACCCGCACGCCGATCCAGGGCAGGGCGAGGGCGCCGTCGTCGAGCGAACCCCAGGCGCCCACGAAACGTGAGAAGTCCGTGTCGAAATCGAGGCTCAGCGTGCCGAAGCCCCAGGCGTCGTGCCAGATGAAGACGAGGCGTGTCGGCCCCGTGGCGCGCCCGCGCAGCAGCGTGCCGTGGTAGGTCTCTCCGTCCTGGAAGAAGCTGTAGCTGCCCTCCAGGGTGCCGTCGGCCGTGACCATCAGGCGGGTTTCGACCGGGACGAACACGCCGCCGCTTTTCGCGCGGCCCTCGTAGATGCCCTGCGCACCCGAAACCGCATCCCATGCTTCGTCGCCCTGCACAGGCAGGGCAAGCGCCAGCAGCAGGAAGAGGAGCGTTGCCTTGCCGCGCATGAGAAGGGTCCCGTGACATCATGCGGCACCTGTCGCGCCGCGCTGACATCATTATAGTCGCTGGATCGGGCGGCGCAGCGCCCAAGGGGGTGCCATGCGGATCGACATGACGGGAAGGCGGGTTCTGGTCACCGGCGGCAGCCGTGGCATCGGCCGCGCGGTCGTGGCCCTGTTCCACGAAGCGGGCGCGCGGGTTGCCGTCAACGGCGCCAGCGCGCAGAGCACCGCGGCGGCACTTGCCGCCCTGGGCGGCGGCGACCGTCTGGTAGCCGCACCGGGTTCCGTCGCCACCCTGGAGGGCTGCCGAGGCGTGGTCGAGACAGCGACATCGGCGCTCGGCGGCCTCGACGTCCTGGTCAACAATGCCGGTGTGGCCGACCTTGTGCCGGTCGCCGCGCTGGACGATGCCGTGGTCGACGTCATGTTCGATGTCAACGTCAAGGGCGTGCTCTTCTGCACCCGCTTTGCCGCGCCCCATCTGACGGCATCGGGCGGCAGCATCGTCAACATCGCCTCGATCAGCGCGCTCATGGGCGCGGTGCAGGATGCCGTCTATGCCGCGAGCAAGGCCGCCGTCATCGCCATCACGAAGTGCCATGCGCTCGAACTGGCGCCGCGCGTGCGGGTCAACGCCGTATGCCCCGGCAGTGTCGACACCGACATGCTCCATGGCGTGGCGCAGGCCTGGCACGGCGACGTCGCCGCAGGCCTGGAGGCTTTTACCCACGGAGCGGCCTTGCACCGCATCGCGCAACCGCGTGAGATGGCGGCACCTGTACTTTACCTTGTCAGCGACCTTGCGAGCTTCGTGACCGGCTCTGTGCATGTCGTCGACGGCGGCGAAACCATCGACTGACCCCGGAAAGGCTGACCCATGCAGATCGACTTCAGCGGCAAGCGCGTCCTTGTCACCGGCGGCACCCGCGGCATCGGCCGCGGCATCGTCGAGGCCTTCCTCGAGGCCGGCGCCCGTGTCGCGGTCAACGGCAGCACGCAGGAATCGACCGTAACCGCCATCGCAGAATTGGGCGCCGGCGACCGCGTCGTCGCCGCGCCGGGTTCGGTCGCCTCGGTTGCGGCCTGTTCGGCGCTGGTCGAGGCTGCCGTGAAAGGCCTGGGCGGGCTCGACGTGCTGGTCAACAACGCCGGTGCGGGTGGCGGCAAGGCGGTGCCCGACTGCGACGAGGAACTCTGGGACCGCATCCTCGACACCAACCTGAAGGGCTGCTTCTTCGTCACCAAGTTCGCCCTGCCGCATCTGCGTGCCGCCGGCGGCAACATCGTCAACATCGCCTCGGTCAACGGCCTCGTCGGTGTGCCCAAGGGTTCGATCTACTGCGCCTCCAAGGCCGGCGTCATAAACATGACCCGCGCCCACGCCCTTGAGTTCGCGCCCGCCATCCGGGTCAACGCGGTCTGTCCCGGCGGCGTCGATACCGACATGCTGCGCAACCTCGCGGTCCGCCTGGGCGGCTCGGTCGAGGCCGGCTACGAGATCATCGCCGCCGATTGCGCTGCCCAGAAGCGCATCGCCCATGTCCGGGAACTCGCCGCGCCGGTTCTCTACCTCGCCAGCGACATGGCCAGTTTCGTCACCGGCTCGGTCCACGTCGTCGACGGCGGCGAGACGATCGACTGATCCCCACCTTCACCCACGCACAGCCAAGAACAAGAACGGGACTGACCATGCAGATCGACTTCACCGGCCGCAACGTGCTCGTCACTGGCGGCACCCGCGGCATCGGACGCGGCATCGTCGAGGCCTTCCTGGAAGCCGGCGCCCGTGTCGCGGTCAACGGCAGCAGCCGGGAGAGCACCGACAAGGCCCTGGGCGAACTCGCGGCCGGGGACCAGGCGGTTGACGCCCCCGGCTCGGTCGCCCGTTCGGCCGATTGCAGGGCGATCGTCGAGGCGGCTGCTGCCGCTCTGGGCGGCCTAGATGTCGTGGTCAACAACGCCGGGGTCTATGAAGGCTTCAAGACCGAGGAAACCGACGACGAGGCCTGGGACAAGGTCATCGACACCAATCTCAAGGGCGTCTTTTTCGTCACCAAGTACGCCGTTCCGCACCTGCGCAAGAGCAAGGGCAACATCGTCAACCTCTCCTCGGTGAATGCCATGGTCGGTCTTTCGGCCGGTGCGCCCTACGGCGCCTCCAAGGCGGGTGTGATCAGCCTGACCCGCAACCACTCCATCGAGTTCGCGCCCGACATCCGCGTCAACGCGGTCTGCCCGGGCGCCATCGACAGCGACATGCTGCGTTACCTCGCCGTCTCCAAGTGGGGCAGCGTCGAGGCAGGCTACAAGGTGCTGGGGCAGGGGGCGGCGGCCATGAAACGGGTCGGCGAGACCCGCGAGATCGCCGGTCCGGTGCTCTACCTGGCGAGCGACCTTGCCAGCTTCGTCACCGGCTCGATCCACGTCGTCGACGGCGGCGAGGTCGTCGACTGATCACGCTCACCCTCTGGGGGGAACCGCCGTCATGCAGATCGATTTCACCGGCAAGCGCGTCCTTGTCACCGGGGGAACCCGCGGCATCGGCCGTGGCGTCGTCGAGCACTTCCTGGATGCCGGCGCCCGCGTCGCCGTCAACGGCAGCAGCGCCCAGAGTACAGCGCAGGCGATCGCCGAGATCGGCCGGCCGGAGCGGACGGTGGCGGCGCCGGGTTCGGTCTCCAGCGTCGCGGGCTGCCAGGCCATCGTGGATGCCGCGCTCGCCGGGCTGGGCGGCCTCGACGTTCTGGTCAACAACGCCGGCTGCGACACCGAAAGCCCGGTCGAGCAGATCGACGAGGCGATGTGGGACCGCGTCGTCGACACCAACCTGAAGGGTGCCTTCTTCACCACACAGCGGGCGCTTGCGGCCCTGCAGGAAAGCGGCGGCTCGATCGTCAACATGGCCTCGGTGCTCGGCCTGGTCGGTGCCGTCGACGAATCCATGTACTGCACCACCAAGGCCGGCCTCATCGCCCTGACGCGCGCTCATGCGCTGGAGTTCGCGCCCAGGGTCCGCGTCAACGCGGTCTGCCCCGGCGTCATCGACACCGACATGCTGCGGACCTGGGCCGAATACATGACGGGCAGCGTCAAGGCCGGTTACGAGATCCTCGGCGCGACCAACGGCTTCAAGCGCGTCGCCCACGTCCGCGAGATCGCCGGTCCGGTGCTCTATCTCGCCTCCGACATGGCGAGTTTCGTCACCGGTTCGATCCACGTCGTCGACGGCGCGATGATCGCGGACTGAGGAACACGGGGGCACGACATGGCCGAGGCAGGGCCAGTAACCCTGCGCCATGCCACACCGGCGGACCGCGATGCGCTCGAGCGCCTGGTGGCGGCATTGCAGGATGACGGCAGGCGCTACGATCCCGCCCTGGCGACCGGAGAACGCGTCACGGCGATGGGTTCGCTCGATGCCATGATGGCCTACGCCGCGCAGGATCAGGGCCTCTGCCTGGTCGCCGAGTGCGCTGGCGAGGTGGTGGGATACGCCGGCTGCTGCCTCGTGGTCGACGTGGACATGTGGACCGACCCGGACTGGAGCCGTTCGGTGCATCTCCAGGAGATGTTCGTCGATCCGGCCTTCCGCCGCCGCGGCATCGGCCGTCGCCTGATCGCCGAGGTCGAGGCGCATGCCCGCCGGCTCGGCGTGCCGCGTGTCCTGGTGACCGCCAACGCGTCGAACCCGGAATCCTGCGGCACCTACCGCGCGAGCGGCTTCACCGATCACAAGATCCTGTTCGAGAAGAAGCTCTGAACGTCACTCCTTCGGCATCACGCGCTTGATGATGCCGGTTGCGGTCATGATGACCTTGTCGCCGGCCATGATGTCGCAGTTGACGAAGCTGAAGCTGCGTGTGCGCCGCACGACGGTGCTGCGCGTCTCCAGGAACTCGCCCATCGTTGCGCCTGCCACGAAGTTCGTCGTCATCGAGACGGTGATCGCGCCTTCGCCGGGATTGGGCCAGCGCGAGTTCATGCACAGCCCGGCGTCGGCCAGCATCATGAGCACGCCGCCATGGACCATGCCGTATTCGTTGGCATGCTGTTCCTCGGCCAGCAGCCCGACCTCGACGCGGCCGTCGCCAAGGTCGTGGATCAGGTTCAGCTTGTTGACGCGCTCGTAGGGATCCTCGGATTCCGCGGGAACGAACGCAGCAGGAATGGCAGCGGTCATCGTCTGGCTTTCTCGAAGGCTGTGATGGGCGGATGGGCGGCGGGATCGGTCATGACGTCGATCACCGTCGTCACCCGGTCGGTCATGGCGAAGGCTTCCTCCAGGGCAGGGCCGAAGGCGTCGCCGCTCTCGACCCGCACGCCCCGGCAGCCCGCGGCATCGGCGACGGCGGCGTGGTCGACGCTGGTGAACTGGCAGGCGCTAGTGTGGGCGCCGAAGCGTGCCTCCTCGGCATGCCATTGGTAACCCAGGATCTCGTTGTTGAGCACGGCCAGGACGACATGGGTGCCCAGGCGCCGCGCCGTTTCCAGTTCCGACCAGACATGGGCAAAGCCGCCGTCGCCGGCCAGGCAGAAGACCGGGGCATCGGGCCGGGCGACCTTGGCGCCGATCGCCATCGGCAGGCCCCAGCCCAGGCCGGCCATGCCGCGTGGCGTGAGGAAGCGCTGTCCGGCCCGGCGGCTTGCCAGGTTGTTGCAGATCCAGATGGAGGCGTAGCTGGCATCGGCGACGACGATGTGTTCGGGCGTCAGCACGCGGTCGAGTTCGGCCATCAGGCGTTCGGGGCGTACCGGGCCGGCGCTCGATGCCGAAATCCCGGCGATTTCCTCGCGGTGGCGTGCCTTGCCCTCGGCGATCCGGGCCTCCACGGCGGGCCGGGCCTGCTTGCGCCGGGTCAGGTCATGGGTCTTCAGGCGTTCGCGCAGGGCGTCCAGGGTCGCGCGGGCGTCGCCGACCAGGCGCAGCGCCTCGTGGTTGCGCCCGATTTCCTGGGGATCGATGTCGATGTGGATGATGCGGCAGCCTGCGGGCAGCAGGCTCCAGGAATCGGTACCGTTCTGGTTGGTGCGGTTGCCGACGGCCAGGATCACGTCGGCCTCGTCGATCATGGGACGCAGGAACTTCGTCGCGCCTCCCGTCGCCATGTAGTAGCCGATGACGCCGACCGAGAGCGGATGGCCGTCGTCGATGGCGCCCTTGCCCATGGTCGTGGTCGCCACGGGCAGATGGCATTCCTCCTGCAGGGCCGCCAGCGAGGCGCAGGCGTCCGACATGTGGACGCCGCCACCGGCCCAGACCAGCGGGTGCCGCGCTCCGTCCAGCAGCCGCGCGGCCTCGCCGAGCAGGTCGTGGTCGGCGACGGGGCGGTCGAGCGGCACATGGCCCAGGTTCTCGGTCCGCCCGGACGATGCGGCCTGCTCGGCTTCCATGATGTTGACCGGGGAGAGCAGCACCACCGGCCCCGGCCTGCCGCTGACCGCGGCGCGAAAGGCCATGTCGACATAGTCGTCGATGCGCCGGACGTCCTCGATGCGGCGTACCCACTTGGCGCAGCCCTTGAACAGTTCCAGGTGATCGAGTTCCTGGAAGGCGTTGCGGTCGCGGAAGATTGGCGGCGTGTCCTGCACCAGCGCCACCACGGGCGAGGAGGCGGTCAGCGCCTCGGCCAGCCCGGCGACCAGCAGGGTCGCGGCCGGTCCGTTCTGGGCGGTGACGACGCCGACCTTGTGGCTGACGCGGGCATAGGCGTCGGCCATCACCGCGCCGGCGTTTTCGGTGCGGTAGGTGAGCTGGTCGATGCCGAACTCGGGTATCGCCAGGAAGAACTTTGAGGGGATCGACTGGCCGAAGATGACCTCGACGCCATGGCGCCTGAAGGCGGCGGCAAAGACCTGTGCGGCCGAGGTGTTGCTGCCTTCCGGCATGGCGTGCTCCTTGATTGTGCGGGGTTCAGTAGAGGCCGGGCCGGTAGCTCTCGATCACCTGGTCCTGGGTCTCGACCGGCCGGCTCTCGCCGAGCTGGTCGCTGATGATCTGGCCGATGGTCGGCATGAGCGAACGTTCGACCTGGGCATCGGCATCCCACAGGCGCGAGCGCATGATCGACTTGGCGCAGTGCAGGAAGGCCTCGCGCACCGTGACCACCAGCACGCTGGGCGGCAGCCGCCCGGCCACCGCGAAACGCTGACACAGTTCCTGGTCGGTGCGGATCTGGGCGGTGCCGTTGATGCGCAGGGTCTCCATGAAGCCCGGCACCAGGAACAGCAGGCCGACCTCCGGGTTCTCGATCACGTTCTGCAGGCTGTCGAGCCGGTTGTTCCCGGGCCGGTCCGGGATGGCGAGCGTGTTGTCGTCGAGTACGGCGACGAACCCCGGCGCGTCGCCTCGCGGCGTCACGTCGCCCTTGCCGTCGGCCCCGGCGGTCGAGAGCAGCACGAAGGGCGAGAGCGCAATGAAGGCGCGGCAGTGTTCCTCCAGATGGTCGATCACCTTGCGCACGGTCCGTCCCTTGGGTTCGGGATAGACCTCGCGCAACTGCTCGCGGCTGGTGATCTGCATCATGGTCTCCGGAGGCGCAGGGGAAGGGCGGTGGTCAGCGGCCGCCGCCGACATCGATCAGGGCACCGGTAACATAGCTGGCTTCGCTGCCGCAGAGCCAGACCGCCAGCCCGGCGATCTCCTCTGGCTCGCCCGCCCGGCCCATCGGTACGCTGGCCCTGGCCATCGTCTCGACCGCCGTCCTGTCGCCCAGCCCGGCGACATGGATGTCGGAATGGATCAGCCCCGGCCGGATGGCGACGGACCGCACGCCATGGAGTGCGGCCTCCTTGGCGAGACCCAGCGTGAAGCTGTCGAGGGCGCCCTTGGTCGCGGCGTAGCCGACCGAGCGGGGCAGGCCGCCGCTGGCGGCTGCGCGCGAGGAGATGTTGACGATGGTGCCGCCGGCCCCGCCCATCTGCGTCGACATCTGGCGCAGCGCCTGGTGGGCGCACAGGAAGCAGCCGATGACATTGACCTCGACCATGCGCCGCAGGCGGCCGGCATCGAGGTTGTGCAGGTCGAGCTTCTCGACGATTCCCGCGTTGTTGACCAGCGCCTTCACCGGCCCCAGTTCGCCGGCAACCCGATCGTACATCGCCGCCACCGCCGTCTCGTCCGCGGTGTCGGCCTGCACGGCGATGGCGCGCCGGCCCATGGCCTCGACCTCGGCGACCACCACCGCGGCCTTGTCGGCCGCACCGTGGTAGTTCACCGCCACGACCCAGCCGGCCTGCGCCGCGCGCCGGCAGATCGCCGCGCCGATCCCCCGGCTGCCGCCGGTCACCAGCATCACGTCTGTCATGGTCTGCCCCTCGCGCTGCGCTGCGAAACATTGTCATATGCGCCCGCGGCACGGCAATGCAGAGAACAAGAAGATGGCGCGCAAGAGCTTTCCCACCGGCAGCACGCCGAGCGACGACGTCATGGCCGCGATCGCCGACCTCGCCAAAGGCGATCCCGATCCCGATGCCAATCGGCTCGCGCTCTACGCCATGTATCCCGGCGACGAGGTCCACGCGATGGCGACCCGTGCCTGGCATGCCTATTCCCACCCCAATGCCCTTGTCGGGCGCCTGATTCCCAGCCTGTTCCGGATGGAGCAGGAGGTGGTCGAGATGGGCCTCGACCTGCTGCAGGCACCCGAGGGTGCGGCCGGCGTGTTGATCTCGGGCGGCAGCGACAGCCTGTTCCAGGCACTTTACACCGCGCGCGAGACCGGCCGCATCGAGCGCGCCATCGACCACCCCAACATCGTCGTGTCGCGCACCGCGCACGCCTCGCTGGAGAAGAGCGCCCATTACCTCGGCATCGAGGTCCGCCGCGTCCATGAGCGCGAGGACCGCCGCGCCGACGTCGAGGCGACGAAGGGCTTGATCGACGGCAATACCGTGCTGCTCTTCGGTTCGGCGCCGCACTATCCCATGGGCCAGTTCGACCCGATTCCCGAGCTTGCCGCGCTGGCGCAGGAGAGGGGACTGCTGATGCACGTCGATGCCTGCGTCGGCGGCTTCCTTGCACCCTTCATGCGGGAAAACGGTGAGCCGATCCCGCCCTTCGACTTCGCCGTGCCGGGTGTCACCTCCATGTCGGCCGACCTGCACAAGTACGGCTACACCGCCAAGGGCGCCTCGCTCATCCTCTACCGCGACGCCGCCCTGGCCGAGCGGCAACGCTTCACCTGCGATGCCTGGCCCTACGGCGCCTACAGTGTGAAGACCTTCGCGGGCTCGCGCCCGGCGGGCCCGGTCGCTTCCGCCTGGGCCGTGCTTCACCACCTGGGCCGCGACGGCTACCGCGAGATCGCCCGCCGGACGGTGGCTGCGCGTTGCCGCATGATGGCCGGTATCGCAGCGATTCCGGACCTCTACTGCCATCCCGAGAAGCCCGATCTGTCGATCTTCCTGATCTGCTCGGGCAGCCTCGACATGTTCCGGGTCGCCGATGAGGTCGCCAAGCGCGGTTTCATCGTCTTCCGCGCCGGCGAGCCGCGCTCCATCCACATGCTGGGCGACCCCCGGCCCGATGACCTGGTCGACCGCTTTCTCGGTGTCCTCGCCGAGGCCGCCGCCGAGGTGCGGGCAGGACGGAAGAAGGACATGGGCGGCGGCGCGGTCTATGCTTGAGGCCTGTCGGTGCCGCTGAGCTGAAGGATAGAACGATGAAGGCAGTCCTGCGAAACTTGGCCCTTGCCCTGTCCGTTGCCCTCTTGGGTGGTCCCGCCCTGTCGGGCCAGATGTTGACCGGAGAGGAACTCCACACGCTGCTCTCGGGCAACACGGTTTCGGGAACGATGACCGAGTTCGGCCCCTACACCGAGTACTATGCGCCCGATGGAACCATCAGGTCGGCCTACCACGAGGGGACCTGGAAGATCGAAGGCGACACGGCCTGCCTGACCTTCGACGGCAACGACGCGGGATGCTGGAACATCGGCCAGGACGGAGACATGCTGCAGTGGTTCCGGGATGGCGAGTTGCTGGGCAACGGCATCGTGGAGAAGGGCAATCCCAACGGCCTCTGAAGCGTGACCTGGCAGGCAAAAGGCGCCGAACGTCTTCGCCTGCGCCATGGCATGTCCATAGGCAGCGCGGCGATTTCTGCATAGTCTGCCTCTCCCTCATCGTTGCTGCGACGGACCCATGCCCCTCGACAAAGCCACCCTCGACCAGTTCCTCGATACCCTGCGCCGTTTCGTCGACGAGCGCCTGATCCCGGCCGAGGCCGAGGTCGACGCCACCGACAAGGTGCCCCAGGCCATCGTCGACGAGATGAAGGAACTGGGCCTCTTCGGCCTCACCATCCCCGAGGAATACGGCGGCCTGGGCCTCTCGATGTCCGAGGAGGTCGAGGTCGCATGGACCATCACCCATGCCGCGCCCGCCTTCCGTTCGGTCTTCGGCACCAATGTCGCGATCGGCAGCCAGGGCATCGTCATCGACGGCACGCAGGAGCAGAAGAGGAAGTACCTGCCGAAACTGGCTTCGGGCGAGTTCATCTCCAGCTTCGCGCTCACCGAACCCGACATCGGCTCGGACGCCGGCTCGGTGAAGACGCGGGCGACCAAGGACGGCAACGGTTATGTACTGAACGGCGCCAAGCGGTTCATCACCAACGCGCCCACGGCCAATGTCTTCACCGTCATGGCGCGCACCAACCTGGAGGAGAAGGGCGCCCGCGGCGTCTCGGCCTTCATCGTCGATGCCGACACGCCCGGCATTCGCCTGGGCAAGCCGGAAAACAAGATGGGGCAGAAGGGCGCGCATATCTGCGATGTCGTCTTCGAGGATTGCCGCATTCCAGGCGACGCCCTGATCGGCGGTCTCGAGGGCGTCGGCTTCAAGACCGCCATGAAGGTGCTCGACCGCGGCCGTCTCCATGTCGCGGCGACCTGCTGCGGCCTGGCCGACCGGCTGATCGACGAATCGGTCAACTTCGCGCTCGACCGCAAGCAGTTCGGCCAGACGATCGGCGAGTTCCAGCTCGTCCAGGCGATGCTCGCCGACAGCCGTACCGAACACGATGTCGCCTGGGCGCTGGTGCGCGATGCCGCCCGCCGCGGCGAGGCCGGCGAGCCGATCACGCGCCTCGGCGCGGAAGCCAAGTACTACGCCAGCGAGATGGTTGGGCGTGTCGCCGACCGCGCCGTGCAGATCCACGGTGGCTCCGGCTACATCAACGACTATCCCGCGGCACGGCTCTACCGCGACGTGCGCATCTACCGGCTCTACGAAGGCACCTCGCAGATCCAGCAACTCGTCATCGCCCGCGACATGTTGAAGGAAGCCCGGAGTCGACGGGCATGACCATGGTGCTCTACGGCCGGCCCATGGCCGGTTCGTTGGCGGTCGAGTTCCTGCTTGCAGAACTCGGTCTTGCGCACCGCCGCGTGCTCGTCACCGGCTACGGCGACGGGGTCCGACCGGCCTCCTTTGCCGCGGTCAATCCCCTGCGCCAGGTGCCGGCCCTGACGCTGGCCGACGGCTCGCTGCTCACCGAATCGGGCGCCATCCTGTTCCATCTGGCCGAGAGCCATCCGGGCCTTGCGCCGCTGCCGGACGAACCGGGCAGGGCGGTATACCTGCGCTGGATGTTCTACATGGCGGCGACGATCTACCCCACCGCCATGCAGATCATCCATCCCGAGAACTATATCGACGACGAGCGCCGGTTCCCCGCCATCGTCGCCCGTGCCGAGGCCGTGATCGCCCGCCAGTGGGCCGTGATCGAGGATGCGCTGGGCGACCATGGCCGCCTCGCGGGCGCTGAACTTTCTGCGGCCGATCTCTACGCCCTGATGTTCGCCCTGTGGTTCCCCGACATGGCGACGGTCGCGGGCCGGCCGGCGACGGTGCGCCTGGTCGGGGAACTCTCCCCGCGCCCGGCCATCGCCGCGGTCCTCTTGCGCAACCGGCAACAGGAGAACTGGGCATGAGCGCGAGCCGTCCCGACCTGCAGGAACTCGGCCGCCTGGCCCGCCGCGCGGCGCAGGCGCCCGGCGCGATGATCGCGCGGGCCTCGCGCGAGCAGGCCTTCAATGTCGAGCAGAAGGCCGACGGAAGTTACCTCACCCGGGTCGACAAGGAGGCCGAGCGTATCGTGCGCGAGGTCATCCGCGAGGCCAACCTGCTGCCCGGCGCCGCGATCATGGGCGAGGAGGAAGGCGAGGAGGAAGGCAGCGCGCCGTGGCGTTGGGTGATCGACCCGATCGACGGCACCCATCCCTTCACCCGCGACATTCCCGTCTACAGCACGCTGGTCGCCCTGCAGGACCTCGAAAGCGGCGAGGTCGTCGTCGGCGCCGCCCATCTGCCCGGGCTGGGCGAGACCTTCTGGGCCGCCGTGGGTTGCGGCGCCTGGCGCGACGACGTGCGCATCCACGTCTCGGGCCGCACCGACCTTGCCACCTCCATGCTGTCGGTGGGCACGCCCTACCAGTTCCGCAACAGCGGCGCCGAACACCTGGCCCGGCGCCTGTTCGACTGCACCGACGATGTGCGGGCCTTCGGCGATGTCTATGGCCACATGGCCGCCGCGCGCGGCGCGGTCGACGCCGTGTTCGATCCCGACCTCTCACTCTGGGACTTTGCGCCCAGCCTGGTCATCCTGCGCGAGGCCGGCGGCAAGGCGCTGGTGCGCGAAACGGGCAGGGGCCGCGGCCATGACGTGCTGCTCGGCACCCCCGCCATCGTCGAACAGCTTGCGGAGCTCCTGGAGTTCTGATTAGTCCCGCTCATGCGGGACCAGCCCAACTTCCAGAGCGACACCCAAACGGCGGGCGCCGAATCCGCCGTTCTTCTGCACGATGCGCTCGCCGGCCCGGACGCGCCGACATGCCGGCTGTTCGAGGACTGCCGCGGGATCATTGCCTGCCGTCGCGGCAGCGACATCGCCGCCGCGCTGGCGTTGGCCGAACAGGCGCTCGCCGACGGCCTCTACCTCGCCGGCGCCTTTGCCTACGAACTGGGCCATCATCTGGAGCCGCGCCTTGCCCCGCTCGCCCGCGACGGCGAAACGCTCTTTGTCCTGGGGGTCTTCGGGCGCTGCACGCAAATGACCCTGCCGCAGGCCGATGCCGAGCTGGAACGCCGCAGGCGTCCCGTCGACATGCCGCCGTTCGTCCTGCAGCGCGGCGAGGGGCCGGAGGAATACCGTGCCAGGCTCGCCCGTCTGCGCGAGTACATCCTCACCGGCGACATCTATCAGGCCAACTTCACCTTCGGCCTCTCGTTTGCCTGGCCGGGCGATCCCTGGACCCTGTTTGCCCGGCTGGCCGCGCACCAGCATGTCGCCTACGGAGCCGTGCTCGACCTGCCGGGCTGCCGTCTGGCCTCGCTTTCGCCCGAGCTCTTCTTTGCCAGGAACGGCAGCCGGATCGAGGCGCGACCGATGAAGGGCACGATGCGGCGCGGCGCCACCCCCGTCGAGGATGCCGCCCTCATCGAGGCCCTGCGCAGTGACCCCAAGAACCGGGCCGAGAACCTGATGATCCTCGACCTCATCCGCAACGACATCGGCCGCATGGCCCGCATCGGCAGCGTCGCCGTGCCCCAGGCCTTTCACGTCGAGACCTACGGCACCCTGCACCAGATGACCTCGAGCGTGACCGGCGAGATCGATCCCGAACTGGGCCTCTACGAGATCCTGCGCCATCTCTTCCCTTGCGGCTCGGTCACCGGTGCGCCCAAGATTCGCGCCATGGAGATCATCGCCGAACTCGAGAGCGGCCCGCGCGGCTTCTACACCGGCGCGGTGGGTTACGTGACGCCCGAACGGGACATGTGCTTCAACGTGCCCATCCGCACCGTCGTGCTGCAGGATGACGGTTCGGCCCGCATGGGCGTGGGCAGCGGCGTGGTCTTCGACTCGGTGGCGCAGGACGAATACGCCGAATGCCTGCTGAAGGCGCGTTTCCTCGAGATGGCGCTGGCATGACGCAGGAGCCGCGCCCCGGCCTGATCGAGACCATGTACGCCGACGGTGCAGGCATCCGTTTCCTTTCGCGCCATCTGACCCGCCTTTCGGCCAGCGCCGCGGCGCTTGGAATCGGCTTTCCGCCGGACAGGATCGAGAAGGGCCTGCGCCAGGCCGTGCGCGGTCTCGACGGCGCCGGAAGGTTGCGCCTCCAGCTCGAGGCCGACGGCAGTTTTGCGATCTCCCTGCAGCCGGCGCCGGCGACGCCCGCAGCACCGCCCGGCATCGTGTTTGCCGCGCAGCGACTTTGCAGCGGCGACCCTCTGCTGCGCCACAAGACGACGCGGCGGCAGCTTTACGATGCCGCGCGCGCGGACCTTCCCGCCGATGGCGCCGTGCTCGATGCCGTTCTCCTGAACGAACGCGGCGAGGTCTGCGAAGGCGCGATCAGCAACCTCTTTGCGCTGTGCGACGGCACGCTTGTGACGCCGCCGCTATCCTGCGGCCTGCTGCCCGGCATTATGCGCGGCCATGTCATCGAGGCCTATGGCGCCCGTGAGGCGATGCTGCATCCGGTCGATCTGCAGCATGCGCAACGGCTCTTCCTCACCAACGCCGTGCGCGGCATGATCGAGGTCCGGCTGGCCGCCTGATCGGCCGCTGCGCAGCCCTGTCACGAAGCGGGAAGAACGATGTCGGACGATCTCGGGTTTCTCGGCGCTGCCGAACTGGTGAAGCGGTACGCCGCCGGCACGCTGTCGCCGCCCGAGGTCCTGGAAGCCTGCCTGGCGCAGATCGAGCGCCACGATGACCGCCTCAACGCCATGGCCCATGTCGCCGCCGACAGCGCGCGTGTCGCGGCAAGGGAGTCCGCGCAGCGCTGGGCACAGGGCAGGCCGCTCGGCCCGCTCGACGGTGTCCCGGTAGCGGTCAAGGACCTCATCCCGGTCGCCGGCATGCCGCTGCGTTACGGCTCGGCGGCGTCCGATGACACGCCGGTGGACGAGGACGCTCCGTCGGTCACCAACCTGCGCCGTGCCGGTGCCGTCATCACGGGCAAGACCAACACTGCCGAACACGGCTGGAAGGGCGTCTGCGACAATCCGCTGACCGGAATCACGCGCAATCCCTGGAACCCGGATCTCACGCCCGGCGGCTCCTCCGGCGGCAGTGGCGTGGCCGTGGCGACCGGCATGGCGGCCCTGGCTCTGGGCGGCGACGAGGGCGGCTCGATCCGCATTCCCTCGAGCTTCTGCGGCATCGCGGGTCTGAAGCCGACCTGGGGCAGGGTGCCGCTGCACCAGCCTGCGGTCTGCGGCACCTGGAGCCATGTCGGCCCGATGGCCCGTTGTGTCGCCGACCTTGCCCTGGGCCTCAACGCTCTGGCCCATCCCGACCCGCGCGACTGGGAAAGCCTGCCCGAGACGGGCACCGACTACACGGCGAACCTGACTCAGGGCGTCCGGGGGCTGCGTATCGCGCTTTCGCCGGGTATCGGCCATGTCGCCCTCGACGGCGAGGTCGAGGCGGCGGTCAGGGCGGCCGCCGAGGTCTTGCGCGATCTCGGGGCAACGGTGGTCGAGGCGACGCCGGCGATCGGCAATCCGATCGAGCCCTACTACGTCCTGGTTCGCATGGCCGCGCGTGCGATCGTCGATTCCGTCCCGGCCTCGCGCCGCCAGTTGCTCGAAGGCGTGTTGCGCAAGGACGCCGCGGATGCCGGCCGGCACTCGGGCATGGACGTGAAATATGCCGAGATGGAACAGCGCCGCCTCGGCGCCGTGATGGCGTCCTTCTTCGGGAACCACGACATCCTGCTCACCGCGACCACCGCCGTGCCGCCCTTTGCCGTCGGCATCGACGACCCCGGCAACGGCAAGCGCACGGACCTGCAATGGACCGGCACGCTCTTCCCGTTCAACCTGACCCGGCTGCCGGCGGCCTCGGTGCCCTGCGGCAGGACCGCGTCGGGCCTGCCCATCGGCCTGCATCTGGTCGCTGCGCGTTATGACGACGCCACCGTCCTGCGGACCGCGGCGGCCTACGAGGCGGCGGCTCCAGGTATCGGCAGGCCGCCCCTGGCGTGAGCGATTGTGATCGCGCGGGCGGTTCTGTAGGCTCCAGGCCATGAAACGTGACGTCATCACGCCCGCCAGCCGCGATGCCATGGACGACGAGGCACGTCGCCTTGCCGAATGGCATGCCTACCACTCCGAAAAGCGCATCGGACAGCAGTGGATGCAGCTCAACCTGCTCGACGGGCTGGGTGCGCAACGGGTGCTGGAGGTCGGCCCCTACCTGGGTTTCGTCACCGCGCTGCTCGACAATGCCGGCTACGACGTCACCACGCTCGACCTCTTCCCGCCGCCCTTCGAGCGGCCGGCACGGCCCTTCATCGAGGCCGATCTCACGACGCTGCAGTCCGACACGATTGCCGGCTTCGAAGCCATCCTGTGCTGCGAAACCCTGGAGCATCTCACCCGGGAGCAGGCGGATGCCGCGCTGGTGACCTTCCATCGCAGCGGCGCGCGTTACCTCATCGTCTCGGTGCCCTACGAGGGTCCCCAGATGGGCCTGGCGATCTATGCCAATGCCTTCACCTGGCGATTTTCGCTCTCCCTCAAGAAGTTCAAGATGATGAAGACCTTCCGGCCCGACGCCGACCCCTGGGGCCACAAGTGGGAACTGGGCCATCGCGGCCTGCTCCTGCGGGGCTGGGAGGCCGCCCTGCGCAACGCCGGCTGGTGTATCCGGCAGCGCGCGTTCACCCATCCCTGCCGCAGCGTCTTCCATCTTTGCGAGCGTACTGGCACGGCTGCGGCCTGAACGCAGAAAGGGGAGCGTCCCATGCGGAACGCTCCCCTTCGCACATCGTCAGCCGGTTCTAGAGCGGATCACGGTTTGCCGGAACCGCCGAGCGCTTCCGGCAAACCGTGTGAATCCGCTCTACCTCAACAGGATAGAGCAAATTCACATCCTTCTGCGCAATCGCGAAGCGATTCCGCAGAAGGATGATTTGC
>JAQCLG010000051.1 GCA_027592745.1 Pseudomonadota bacterium
CGCTGCCCTGTTCGTTGCGGGCCATGCCCAGGCTGCCGACACCTCCTCGACCCTGAAGATCAACGGCAGCGTGGCTTCGGTCTGCACCGTCTCGATCGAGGACATGAGCCAGCCGCTGAACCTGGTGGCCGGCGCCAACAAGACGGTCGTGGGCAAGGTCACCGAGACTTGCAACGATCCCGACGGCTACAGCATCACCTTCACCTCCCAGGGCGGCGGCAAGCTGATGAACGGCAAGGCCGAGGTCGAGTACACCGCCTCCTACGACAACCAGAACCACCAGAACCTGGGCTCGGAAATGCGCCTGAGCCGCAAGGACGCCGCCTTCGGCGACGTCAACGAGCTCAAGGTCACGGTCAAGGGCAGCGACCAGCGGGTCGCCGGCAACTACACCGACATCATCACGGTCACGATCGCGGCGAACTGAGCCCGCGCAGAGCCCTCGACGCCAAACGGCTCCGGACACGCCAGAAGGGCGCCAGCGTCGGCAACGACGCCTCCGGACCCCAGCACGCCGCCCCTCGCGAGAGGGGCGGCGTGTTGCGTTTCAGGTGGCGGGTGTCAGGGCAGGATGACGGTCGAACCCACGGTCGCGCGTCCTTCGAGCGCGCGATGCGCTTCTGCGATGTCCTCGAGTGCAAAGGTCTGGCCGATGCTGACCGCGAGCTTGCCGCCGGCCAGCATGGCAAAGACCCGCTCGGCGCTGGAAAGCAGCTCCTGGCGGGTGGCGGTGTAGTCGCCCATGCCCGGGCGGGTGATGTAGATCGAGCCGTGACGGGCAAGCAGGCGCGGCTGGAAGGGTTCTGGTTCGCCCGAGGACTGGCCGAAGCTGACCAGGGTGCCGCGCCGTGCCAGGCATGCCAGGCTGAGCTGGAAGCTGTCCTTGCCGATCGAATCGTAGACCACGGGCACGCCCTTGCCCCTGGTTTCGCGGCGGACGACCTCTGCGACATCCTCCTGGCCGAAGACGACGGGCACGTCGCAGCCGGCCGCGGCGGCGCGTTCGGCCTTCTCCCCAGTCGAGACCGTGCCGATGGTGCGCACGCCCAGCGCCCTGGCCCACTGGCAGGCGAGCAGCCCGACACCGCCGGCCGCGGCATGGAACAGGATGGTCTGGCCGCGCCGTACCCTGAAGCAGCGCTCCAGCAAGTATTCCACGGTCATCGCTTTCGTCATGGCTGCTGCGGCGGTCTTCTCGTCGACCTCTGCGGGAAGCGGCACCAGGGCCGAGGCCGGCGCGATCATGGCCTGGGCGTAGTTGCCCGGGCCGGCAAGCACGGCGACGCGATCGCCGACCCGCAGGTCGGCGACCTCGGGACCGACCGCCTCGATCGCGCCGGCCGATTCGCAACCCAGCGTGGCGGGCAGGTCGATCGGGTAGAGCCCCGTGCGTTCGTAGACGTCGTAGAAGTTGAGCGCGATCGCGGTGTTGCGCACCAGCACCTCGCCCGGGCCGGGATCGGGCAGGACGACCTGCTCGAGGCGGAAGACCTCGGGTCCGCCATGCTCGTGGATGCGGGCGGCGGTGATCGTGTTGGCGGCCGTGCTCATGGCAGCAGCACCGTTGATCCGGTCGTCCTGCGGGCCTCGAGGTCGACGTGCGCCCTGGCCGTGTCGGCAAGCGCGTAGGTCTGGTTGACCGTGATCGCGATCTTGCCCGAGGCCACCATGTCCAGCAGGCGCCTTCCCGACAGCTCGAGGTCCTCGCGGCTGGCGATGTAGCTGCCGAGGCTCGGGCGCGTGTAGTAGAGCGAACCGCCCGCAGCCAGACGTGCCGGGTCGAAGCTTTTCACCGGACCCGAGGACTGGCCGAAGGAGACCATAATGCCGCGCGGGGCGAGGCTGGCGAGCGAGGCATCGAAGGTGTCCTTGCCGATCGAATCGTAGACCACGGGCACGCCCTTGCCGCCGGTGATCTCCCTGACCCGTTCGGCGATGTCCTCGCGCGACGTGACGATGGCGTGGTCGAGTCCGTGGGCCCTGGCAAGTTCGGCCTTCTCGTCGGTCGAGACCGTGCCGATGGTGATGGCCCCGATGGCGCGCGCCCACTGGCAGGCGATCAGGCCGACGCCGCCCGCGGCGGCATGGAACAGGATGGTCTGGCCCTTCTGCACCGGGAAGGTGCGGCAGAGCAGGTATTCCACCGTCATGCCCTTCAGCATCATGGCCGCGGCGGTCTTGTCGTCGACCGAGTCGGGCAGCTTCACGACGCGCCCGGCCGGGATGACACGGACCTCGCAGTAGGCGCCGCCCTGCATGGGGTAGGCGATGCGCTCGCCCACCGAAAAACCCGTGACGCCGGGTCCGACGGCCTCGACCACGCCGGCGGCCTCCATGCCCAGCACGGCGGGCAGCGCCATGGGATAGAGACCCGAGCGCTGGTAGACGTCGATGAAGTTGAGGCCGATGGCGCTGTGGCGGATGCGCAGCTCGCCTGCGCCGGGATCGCCGACATCGACATCCTCGACCACCAGCTTGTCGGGCCCGCCCGCTTCGTGGATGCGTACTGCCTTGACCATCGTGTTCTCCCTGGCTGCCGCCATCGTTGTGGATTGCGAGGTGTACGGGTCTATGGGCGACCCGCGGCCTCGAGCAAGTCTGCCAGCGCGTCGGCTGTCGTCACCGGCAGCGAACACACCGGTCCGATGCAGACATAGGCAGTTGCCTTGCCGTCGACGGCGCCCTTGCCGGTGGCCGGGTGACCGTCGGGCAGTGGTGCGCCGTCGGCAATGACCTGGAGCACCAGATCCATGCGCCCGGCGCGGCGGACCTGGTCGATGAGCGCCTCGGTTGCGGCTTCGCCGCGCGATCCCACGATCACAACCTGCACGGGTCTGTGGATCAGGTCCATGTTGAGCAGCAGGATGCCGTGGGCGAGCGGGTTCTGCACCACGTCGTCGGCGAAGGTGGCGCAGATCGCCTCGGCGCGGTCGCGACAGGACTCCTCGCCGGTGAGCAGCCAGAGGCGGGCGTTGACCCCGACCATGGTGCCGTTGCCGCTCGGGGTGGCGTTGTCGATGGCGGTTTTCGTGCGCACGATCAGGGCTTCGGCATCGTCGGCGGTAAAGAAGTAGCCGCCGGCCCTTTCGTCCCAGTAGTGGCGGTCGGCGACGGCGACCCAGGCACGCGCCTTCTCGATCAGGGTCTCATCGCTGCTGGCCTCGTGGAGGGCGAGCGCGGCGTCGGCCATGGCGGCATAGTCGTCGATCATGGCGACGTCCAGGGTCTTGCCGTCCCGTGCGCTGTGATGCAGGCGGTCGCCGTCGGACATGGTTGCAGCGATATGGTCAAAGGCCCGTTGTGCGGCGGAAACCCAGCACTTCTCGCCCATTGCCAGGCCGGCGCGAACGAGCGCCCGGATCATCAGGCCGTTCCAGTCGGCCAGCACCTTGTCGTCGAGACCGGGGCGCGGGCGCGGTGCGCGTACGCCAAACAGAACCTCGCGCATCGGCGCCAGTTTCTCCTCGATGGCCGCGTCGGGTGCCGGCATGGCGAGACGGTTGAGGATGGTCTTGCCCTCCCAGTTGCCCTCTGGCGTGACGCCGTAGTGCATCTTGAAGAGGTCGGCATCATGGCCGGCCAGCACAGCCTCGATCTCGGCCTGCGTCCAGACGTAGAAGGCGCCTTCCTCGCTGTGGCCGTGGGAGTCCAGGCTGTCGGCATCGAGGCTGGAGCAGAAGGCGCCCTCCGCTGTCGTCATCTCGCGTTTCACCCAGGCGACGGTCTCGGCGACCCGCTGGCGGTAAAGCGGCCGGCCGGTTGCCAGCCACAACCGGGAGTAGTATTCGATCAGCTGGCTGTTGTCGTAGAGCATCTTCTCGAAATGCGGCGCCAGCCAGTAGGTGTCGACGGAGTAGCGCGCCCAGCCGCCGCCCAGGTGGTCGTAGATGCCGCCCTCGGCCATGGCGTCGGCGGTGATCAGCACAGCGCGCGCGAAGCTCTCGCCCCGGCCGTTGCGGTGGGCACGCCAGAGCAGGTCGAGGCCCGGGACATGGGGGAACTTGGGCGCCTCGCCGATGCCGCCGTGGCGCAGGTCGACATGGCGCACCAGGGCATCGGCGGCCTGGTCGGCGGCGTCGGCCGGCAGGCCCGGACCGGGCGTCTTGTTGGACAGGCGGGCCAGCGCATCGGCCAGCGCCTTGCGGTTCTGCTCGACCTTCTCCTTGCCGTTGCGGAAGGTATCCTCGATCGCCACGAGCACGTCGGTGAAGCCGGGGCGCCCGTAACGTGGCGTGCCGGGGAAGTAGGTGCCGCCCCAGAAGGGTTCGCCGTCGGGCGTGAGGAACATGGTCAGCGGCCAGCCGCCCTGTTGGCCCAGCAGATGCAACGCGGTCTGGTAGATCGCGTCGATGTCGGGGCGTTCCTCGCGGTCGACCTTGATGTTGACGAAAAGCCGATTCATCTCGGCGGCGATGGCCGGGTTCTCGAAACTTTCGTGGGCCATGACATGGCACCAGTGGCAGGCGGCATAACCCACCGAAAGCAGGATCGGCTTGTCGGTTGCGCGTGCGTGGGCGAGCACCTCGGGGCCCCATGGCTGCCAGTGGACCGGATTGTCGCGGTGCTGGTGCAGGTAGGGGCTGGTCTCGCGGTCGAGATTGTTGCGCTGGAAGTCGGTCGGTGCCTGGGCCATGAACTCTCGGGGCTGGGGCGGGGCGCGGCGTTGCACGGCAGGCCCCCGAACCCGTAACGTGGGCCGCCCGCCGCAATGGTGCAACCGTCGCGACGTTGTCCCACGACAAGGAGGCCCCGATGAAGGTGACGATCGAGATCGACTGCACGCCCGAGGAGGCGCGTGCGTTCATGGGCATGCCGGACGTGCGCCCACTGCAGGAGGAAATCATGGCCGACATGCGCAAGCGCATGCTGGAAGCCGCGCGGGGATTCGAGCCCGACCAGGTGCTCGAGACCTGGATGGGCGCCTCGGGCGAGGGCATGGAGCAGATGATGAAGTTCTGGGGCCAGATGGCCGCCGGACAGCGAAAGGACAAGGCGTGAGCGAAGACGGTAACGGCGCGGCAGGCGATCCGCCGCTCTACTACGGGCGGCATGTCTTCTGCTGCACCAACACACGGGCGCCGGGCCATCCCCGCGGCTGCTGCAACGAAAAGGGTGGCGAGCGGTTGCGCGGCTACCTCAAGGACCGGGCCAAGGCCCTGGGTCTCAAGGACGTGCGGATCAACGCTGCCGGTTGCCTCGACCGCTGCGAGCTCGGGCCGACCATGGTGATCTACCCGGAGGGTGTCTGGTACGGCTACAAGGACGAACAGGACCTCGAGGAGATCCTGCGCCGCCATATCGTGGGCGGCGAGCGGGTCGAGCGGCTGATGCTGCGGCCCGGGGACGATCCCGATTGAGCGGGTTCCGCCTCCCGGGGTGTTTCACGTGAAACACCTCTGCTCTTGAAGCCGGCGCCATGACCATCTTTGCCCTTTCCTCGGCCCCGGGCCGTGCCGCCGTCGCCGTGATCCGGGTTTCCGGCCCGGCTGCCGGCGACGCCCTGAAGGCGCTCACCGCGCGGGCGTTGCCGCCGCCGCGCCAGGCTGCCCTGCGTCGCCTTGTCGACCCCGCCGACGGGCGGATGCTTGATGATGCGCTGGTGCTCTGGTTCGCCGGCCCGCGCAGCGAGACCGGCGAGGACATGGCCGAGTTCCAGGTCCATGGCGGGCGCGCCGTGGTGGCCGGCGTGCTGGCGGCGCTGGCGCGCCTTCCCGGCCTGCGTCCGGCCGAGCCGGGCGAGTTCACGCGCCGTGCGGTGGCCAACGGCAGGATCGACCTGACGGCGGCCGAGGCGATCGGCGACCTGGTCGATGCCGATACGCAACGGCAGCACGAACAGGCCCTGGCAGAGGCCGGGGGCGCTGCGGCGCGGCGCTACGACGCCTGGCGCGAAACCCTGATCGGCCTGATGGCGCGCCTGGAAGCGGCCATCGACTTCTCCGACGAGGATCTGCCCGCGGGGCTGCTGTCGGGCATGGAAGAGGAGATGAGTGCCCTGGCCGCAGCGATGCGCGGTCATCTCGAGGACGATGGCCGGGCCGAGCGGCTGCGCCGGGGCCTGCGGGTCGTCATCCTGGGTGCACCCAACGTGGGCAAGTCGAGCCTGCTCAACCGCCTTGCCCGACGCGAGGCCGCAATCGTCGCCGAGGAGGCGGGCACGACACGCGACATCGTCGAGGTCACCCTCGACATCGCCGGGTTTGCCGTCACGCTTTGCGATACCGCGGGTCTGCGGGAAGGGGCGGGCGCGATCGAGGCCGAGGGTATGCGCCGCGCCCGGCTGCTGGCGCAGGAGGCGGACCTGCGCCTGGTCCTGCTCGATGCGTCCTGCTGGCGCGAAAGCCTGGCGGCCGCCGGCGTCCTGATGGATTCGCAGGCCCTGGTGGTGGCCAACAAGGTTGATCTCGCCACCCCGTCCGGGCACGGTGTGCTGGCGGTCTCCTGCAGCACGGGTGAGGGCATTGACCGTCTTGTCGGGGAGATCGCGCGGCGCCTGGAGGCGATGTGGCAGCCGGGCCCGGCCGGTCCCAGCCACGCCCGCCACCGGGCCGGTCTGGAGCAGGCCGTGTCGGCCCTGCAACGCGCCGCGGGGGCGGGCGAGGCCGCTTTGGCAGCCGAGGATCTGCGCCTTGCGGCAACGGCCCTGGGCCGTCTGACCGGCCGGGTCGATGTCGAGGATATCCTCGACGCCATCTTCTCCCGTTTCTGCATCGGCAAGTGATCCACGGCCACGCGCGCGGCGCGGACGCGCAGATTCGAGCGTTGTCGCCGACCGGTGTTTCACGTGAAACACCCCCCGAACGGCAAAACGCGCCGCCCCTGTTGGGAGCGACGCGTCTTGCAGAACCGGGGACCAGTCAGGTCCTGCGCGGGAGGGGGGCTCCCGATCCGGTCGTCTTGGCCGTCAGCCTCAGTTTGCGGCGATGGTGACGGTGATGGTGTCGGCATAGGCGCCGGCGACGCGGTTGGCGTTGCCGGAGACCGAGACCTTGAGGTCCTTGACGGTGCCTTAGGCCTGGGTGTTGCCGTAGTTCTGGACCAGTTCGCTGTTGAGGGCGGTATTCTGGCGCTGGTCGTAGTCGACGGTGTAGTCGACCTTGGCATTGGCGTTGGCGGCGTTGACCAGCTTGCCCGCGTTGGCCGAGGCGATGCGGATGGTGTAGCCCGAGGGGGCGTTGCAGGTTTCGGTGATCTTGCCCACGACCGTCTTGTTGGCGCCGGCCACCAGGTTCAGCGTCTGGCTCATGTCCTCGATCGAGACGGTGCAGACCGAAGCCACGCTGCCGTTGATCTTCAGGGTCGAGGAGGTGTCGGCAGCCTGGGCATGGCCCGCAACGAACAGGGCGGCGGTGACGGTGGCGGCAGTCGCGATCTTCTTGAACATTGGATGGTCCCCAAAATCTATGCGGCAGTTGTGCAACGGTTGGTCCGGTGTGGCGGGGCGTCGTGCCCCGTCCGATGACTGGAAGATGGACCTTCTCGCCCCCTCCTGCCTCTCATTGCGTCCAGGCACCCGCCCAGCCTGTCAACGGCGCCTGCAGGCTCCGGCGTGAGATCGCTCATTTTGCAGTGCAGCAGTGTTCACATTGTAATCACCCAGCAAAATCAACTTCTTGGCGGCAGGTTTCTTCCGCTTTGCGGGGAGCGGCGCTCTTCTGGACATCCGTTTGCCCGCGGGCGCAGGACAACCACAAACGCGCTGCGGCGCCTAAAGAAGAGGCCAGGTACCTACGGATTGAGAAGCGCCGGGGTTGGCGACGCCGTTGTTGCCGGTGTTTCACGTGAAACACCCCGGCGATGGCCTTTGACCTTGCCCCGGCCGCTCCCTACATTCCGCGCCATGCGCGAATCGACAGCCTTCGACGTGGTGGTGATCGGCGGCGGCCATGCCGGGGCCGAGGCCGCGGCGGCGGCGGCGCGCGTCGGTGCGGCAACCCTGCTGGTCACGCACAAGGCCGCGACGATCGGGGCAATGTCGTGCAACCCGGCCATCGGCGGCCTGGGCAAGGGCCATCTGGTCCGCGAGATCGACGCGCTCGACGGCATCATGGGCCGGGCGATCGACCGCAGCGGCATCCAGTTCCGCATGCTCAACGCCAGCAAGGGTCCGGCGGTGCGCGGGCCGCGCGCCCAGGCGGACCGTGTGCTGTACGCCCGCGCCATCCAGGATCTGCTGGCCGAACAGGACCGGCTCTCGATCCTGGAAGGCGAGGCCGAGGACCTGATCCTCGACGACTCGGGCGCGGTCGCCGGCGTCGTGCTGGCCGACGGACGGTCCCTGGCCTGCGGCGCCGTTGTGATCACCACCGGCACCTTCCTGCGCGGTCTCATTCACATGGGGCAGGAGAGCTGGCCCGCCGGGCGCTGGGACGATGCGCCCGCCCTCGGCCTCGCCCTGACCCTGGAGCGCCATGGCTTCGCGCTGGGCCGCCTCAAGACCGGCACGCCGCCGCGGCTCGACGGGCGCACGATCGACTGGTCGGTGACCCAGGTGCAGCCGGGCGACGATCCGCCGGTGCCGTTCTCGACCATGACGGACCGCATTGAGGTTCCCCAGATCGCCTGCCATCTGACCCATACCGGTCCGGCGACCCATGCTGTCATCCGGGCCAATCTGGACCGCGCCCCGGTCTATTCCGGCCAGATCTCGGGCACCGGACCGCGCTACTGCCCGTCGATCGAGGATAAGGTGGTGCGTTTTGCCGAGAAGGAAGGTCATCAGATCTTTCTCGAGCCCGAGGGCCTGACGACCGACACGGTTTATCCCAACGGCATCTCTACATCCTTGCCGGCCGAGGTGCAGGAAGCGCTGATCGCCACGATCCCGGGGCTGGAACGCGCCCGGATCGAACGCCACGGCTATGCCATCGAATACGATTTCGTCGATCCCCGGGAACTGGGCCACGACCTGCAGACCCGGCGGATTCCGGGACTTTATCTGGCCGGCCAGATCAACGGCACGACCGGCTACGAGGAAGCGGCGGGGCAGGGGCTGCTGGCCGGGCTTAATGCCGCGCGGCGCATCGGCGGGGGCGAGCCGGTCGTGTTCGACCGGGCCGAGGCCTATCTCGGCGTCATGGTCGACGACCTCGTGACCCGTGGCACCAGCGAACCCTACCGCATGTTCACCAGCCGGGCGGAATACCGCCTGGTCCTGCGGGCCGACAACGCCGACCTGCGCCTGACCGACCGGGGCATCGCTGCGGGCTGCGTCGGCAGCCGCCGCGCCGCAGCCTTCGCGCGCCGCCGCGAGGCGGTCGCCGGCGCCCTGGCCCGTGCCGCCGATCTTTCCATCACGCCCGACGAAGGCCATCGCCACGGCATCCCGGTCAACCGCGACGGTCGCCGCCGCACCATGCTGCAGCTCTTCACCTATCCCGAGGTCGACGACGGGAAGATCGCGGCGATCTGGCCGGAATGGTCGGCCTGGCCCGCCCATGTCCGGGAGCAGGTCGAGATTGCCGGCCGATATGCCGGCTACATGGAGCGCATGAACGCCGATGTTGCGGCCTTCCGCCGCGACGAAGGCCTGGCTCTGCCCGACGGTGTCGACTTTGCCGCCATCGGCGGGCTGTCGGCCGAAATGAAGGAAAAGCTCCTCCGGCACCGGCCGGCCACGCTGGGGCAGGCCGCCCGCATCCCGGGCGTGACGCCTGCGGCGCTGCAGGCCCTGCTCGCCCATGTCCGCAGGCGTGCAGCATGAACGAATCGACGCCCCCGCCGACCATGCGCGCGGAGGATTTCGCCGAGCGCCATGGTGTTTCACGTGAAACACTGGAGCGGCTGCAGGCCTATGCCGACTGCCTCGCGACCTGGCAGGAGAAGATGAACCTCGTCGGCCGCAGCACGATGGAGGATCTCTGGCGCCGCCACATGCAGGATTCCGCGCAGCTCCTGCGCCATGTCCCGCGCGGCTGCCGTCGCCTGATCGACCTGGGCAGCGGCGCCGGCTTCCCGGGCCTGGTGCTTTCCATCATGGGCGTGCAGGGGGTCGAACTGGTCGAGAGCGACCAGAAGAAGGCCGCCTTCCTGCGCGCCGCGGCGCTGGCCAGCGGGTCGGACGCCGTAGTACACGCCTGTCGCGCCGAGGACCTGCCGGTAGGACATGCCGATGCGGTGACGGCCCGGGCGCTTGCCCCGCTCAACCGGCTGGTGCCGATGGTCGCGCCGTTCCTGTCCGAGGGCAGTGTCGCCATCCTGCCCAAGGGCAGTTCGGTGGAGGGTGAACTGAAAGCCGTAGCACGGCACTGGCACCTGTGGTACACTCGTCACACAAGTATGACAGACCCACGCGGGTCCATCCTCGTGATCGACAGGCTGTATCATGATCCAAGGCTCTGACACGATATCTGGTAGCGGCTTGTGTGAGACCGGTCCGTCGACCCAGCATCTTGGGTATGACAAAACCAGCCGCATCATCGCCATCGCCAACCAGAAGGGGGGCGTCGGCAAGACCACCACGACGATCAACCTGGCGACAGCGCTGGCTGCCGTGGGGCGCAAGGTGCTCGTCGTCGACATCGATTCCCAGGGCAATGCCAGCACCGGATTTGGCATACCACCGTCGGACAGGCGTCAGACAAGCTACGACCTGCTGGCCGCGGAAACGGCGGTGGTGCCGATGGCCACCATGGTGCCGGGTCTCTTCCTGATTCCGGCCACGGTGGACCTCGCAGGCGCCGAGATCGAGCTGATCTCGACCTCGGGCCGTCAGGAAAAGCTCAAGCGCGCGCTGGGCGACATCGCCGGGGACTTCGACCTCGTGCTGATCGACTGCCCGCCGGCACTGGGCATGCTGACGCTCAACGCCCTGGTCGCGGCCGACGAGGTGCTGGTCCCGCTGCAATGCGAGTTCTTCGCGCTGGAGGGCCTCTCGCTGCTGCTCTCGACGATCGAGCGGGTGCGCGAGGCCTACAATCCGCGCCTGCGGGTCTCGGGCATCGTGCTGACCATGTACGACGGGCGCAACCGGCTCTCGCGCGAAGTCGTGGCCGACGTCCGCAAGGTCATGGGAGAGAAGGTCTACCGCACCATGATCCCGCGCAACGTGCGGGTGTCCGAGGCACCCTCCTATGGCAAACCGGTGCTGCTGCACGCCTTCGACAGCAGCGGCGCCCAGGCCTATGTCCACCTGGCCGGCGAGATGCTGCGGCGCGAGGCCGCGCTCGTCCGTCCGGCCGAACTGCAGGGAGCGGCCTGACATGAGCGAAACCCGTGGGCTGGGCCGGGGCCTTTCCTCGCTGATCGGCGAGACGCCTGCACGTCCGCGCGACGGCCTGCGCAAGGTTCCCGTGGGCGACCTGCGTCCGGGCCGCCTGCAGCCGCGCACCGTGTTCAACGAGGCCGAGATCGACAGCCTGGCCGATTCGATCCGCCAGCACGGGCTGGTGCAGCCGCTGGTGGCGCGCCCGATCCCGGGTGAGGAACCGATGCTCGAGATCATCGCGGGCGAACGCCGCTGGCGCGCCGCACAGAAGGCGAGGCTCCACGAGGTGCCCGTGCTGGTGCGCGAACTCGACGACCGCCAGGTGCTCGAGATCGCCCTGATCGAGAATCTCCAGCGCAGCGACCTTGGCGCACTGGAGGAGGCCGCCGCCTACCAGCGCCTGGCCGGGGAGTTCGGCCTCAACCAGATGCAGATCGCCAACGCCGTCGGCCGCAGCCGTGCTCATGTCGCCAACACCGTGCGCCTGCTCGAACTTCCCGCGCCGGTCAGGGCGCTGCTGGAGCAGGGGAGCCTGACCGCCGGCCATGCCCGCGCCCTGCTTGGCGCGCCCGATGCACCCGAACTGGCCCGCGAGATTACCGCCAAGGGCCTCTCGGTGCGCGAGACCGAACGGCTCGTCGCCTCCGGCGGCGGCGCCAGGGGCCGGGGAGGGCGCGGCAACCGGAAGGCGGCTGAGGCTGCGGCCGAGGGCGATGCCGACATCCGCGACCTGGAACGCCGCCTTGCCGAACGCACCGGCCTGAAGGTCTCCATCAAGTCACGCGGCGAGCGCGGCGAACTGGTGCTCGCCTACAGCAACCTCGATCAGCTCGAGGACGTTATCTCCAGACTGGAAGCCCCGACCCGCCCCCGGCTGGTGCAGAACTGAAGCCTGTTTCGGGGGCGCGCAGGCCCGGCGAGGCCGGGCCGGTTGGACGACGGGGGCAAGACGGGCGATCCTGTTCCTGCCACTCCCGACGATGCAACGAGGCCTTCTGATTCCATGACCCTTCTCCGACGCCTTGCAGCACCGGTTGCGATGATCTCTTTGCTGTGCGCCGCACCTGCAGCCGGCGCCCTTGCACAGACCCTCTGCAGCGCGCCCATCGCGCCGTTCTGCGTCGAGGTCGCCGCGACCTACGACGATGCCGGCACCAGCGATCGCTGCAGCCAGGATCTGGAAACCTTCGCCGCCCAGGTCGACGACTATGCCGCCTGCCTTGAGCAGCAGGTCGAGGAACTGCGCGCCGAACAGGCCGTGCTGGAGGAAAGTTTCCGCTGCCAGGCCGAGGGCGGCGCCGACTGTCCCCAGGACAGCGACACCCTTCAGTAGCAGGCCGCTCAGACCGGCACGGGATCCTGGTAGATGTTGGCCCGGCCGTAGGAGGTGAAACGGTAGCCGTCACCCTGGCGGCCCTCCTCGAAGCGGGCGCGCACCTGCGGCGTATCGATGCGCTCGCGGGTGAAGTTGTTGTGGGTGGTCGACAGGTTGTCGGCGACGAAAGCCTCGAAGGAATCGTAGGCGGTCTCGTCCGACCACATCAGCTCGCGTGCCCGACCGAAAAACGGCGCGGCATGGTCGCCCAGAGCGGCATATGCCAGACGACGCACTGCGCGTTCGTCGTGGAAGGGCCGATAGACTGCCTCCAGCGACCCCGACAGCAGCGGCTCGAGGACGCAGAGAGCCCCTGTGCCCTTCAGGACGCGGCGCGCCTCGGTCAGGGCGTCGGGCATGACGTCGGCCGGTATGTGGTGCAGGGAGAAACTGAAGACGGCGAGGTCCATGCTGCCCGTTTCGAGAGGCAGACGCTCGCCCGGCGCCTTGGTGAAAGTCAGGCCGGGCAGCGGCTCGGCCTGGCGGTTGCGTGCGGCCTGGACCGGATCGGGCTCGACACCCAGCACCGTGGCGCCATGGCCCACGAGCTGGCGCGCGACCCGCCCGCCGCCGCAGCCGATGTCGACCACCCGAAGCCCGGCCAGCGGCAGTACGCGGGCGATGACGCCGGCCTCGTCGGCGGCACCGAGATCCTCCGGCTTGTCCACGAGATCGTAGCTGGCGTCGAACATTCCGGTTCCTCCTCCTGGTTCGCCCGTGCTTGCCGCGTTCGGAGCGGGGCGGTCATGCCCCGTCGATCAGTTCCAGCCGGTTGCCGAAGGGATCGTCGAGATAGACACGGCGACGCCCGAACGTGTCGCGGTCCTGCACGGCAACCAGTCCCGCCCCGGCCAGCCGCGCGAGCACCGCATCGAAACCGTCGAGCCTCAGGCCGGCATGGGCCCGGGTTGCCGGCCGGAAATCGGCCGCGACGCCGAGGTGAAAGCCGACGCCGCCATCGAGCGTGAACCAGAGGCCACCGCGTCCGGCAAGGGCCTGGGGTTTGGCGACCTCGGTCATGCCCAGAATCCCGCCGAAGAAACGGCGTGCCGCCGCTTCGCCCCCTGCGGGCATGGCGATCTGCAGGTGATCGAGGGCAACACCGGCCATGGCGGCATCTTGCCGCTCTCGGCGGTACCCTGTCACGCCTTCGGTCCGGCGCGCGAAAAGAGGTTTGACCTTCCTGTTGCTGGAAGGTCCATCCTGCCCGACGACTCGCATCCTGCCGCTCGAGGAGAGCATGCGCCCATGAACATCGGACAGGCCGCCGCGGCCTCGGGGCTGCCGACCAAGACAATCCGCTATTACGAGGAGATCGGGCTGGTGCCGCCGGCCGCGCGTCGCGACAGCGGTTTCCGCGACTACGGCGAACGCGACATCCATCTTCTGCGTTTCGTCGCCCGCGCCCGCAGCCTGGGTTTCACCGTGGAGGAATGCCGCCAGCTCCTTGCCCTCTGGCAGGACCAGGACCGGGCCGCCGGCGACGTCAAGCGGCTGACGCGGGAACGCATCGCCCTGATCGACGACAAGATCGCCCAGCTCCAGGCACTGCGCGCAACGCTGGCGCACCTCGAGCGCACCTGTCATGGCGGCAACCGGCCCGACTGCCCGATTCTCGAAGGCCTTGCCGGCGGAGCGGTGTCATGACCGGGCGGGACAATCACCATGGTTGCAGCCATGAGCACGACGCGGCCCGGTCGGACCCTGAGAAGGCCGTCGATCCGGTCTGCGGCATGACGGTGACGATCGAAGGCGCAGCCCACACCTTCGAGCATGCCGGAACGACGCGTTACTTCTGCGGTGCCGGCTGCCGGGCGAAGTTCGTCGCCGATCCGCAGGGTTATCTCTCCGGTCGCATCCAGGCCGCCGCCAGGGAGGCCAAGGCGAAAGCCGGCGCGGCCTACTACTGCCCGATGTGCGAAGGCGTCGCCTCCGCCAAACCCGACAGCTGCCCCCGGTGCGGCATGGCACTGGAAGCTGCCCATGCCGCACCGCGCCGCACGACGGTCTACACCTGCCCGATGCACCCCGAGATCCGTCAGGACCGTCCCGGCGACTGTCCGATCTGCGGCATGGCGCTCGAGTCCGAGACGGTGACCCGGGAGGAGGCCAATCCCGAATACGACTCGATGCGCCTTCGCTTGATCGTCTCGACCGTGCTGGCCGTGCCGCTGCTGGTGCTTTCGATGGGCGCCGACCTGCCGGGCAACCCGGTCAACACCTGGATCGCGCCGCCTCTGCGCCAGTGGATCGAACTGGCCCTGGCCGCCCCGATCATGCTGTGGGCCGCCCAGCCCTTCTTCGTGCGCGGCTGGCGTTCGATCGCCACCGGCAACCTCAACATGTTCACCCTGATCGCCATCGGTACGGGGGTGGCTTTCCTCTACAGCCTGCTCGCCGTCCTGGCGCCGGGCGTCTTCCCCGCCGACATGCACCACATGGGCGTCGTTCCCGCCTACTTCGAATCTGCCGGCGTCATCATCACCCTGGTCCTGCTCGGCCAGGTCCTCGAACTGCGCGCGCGGGCCCAGACCAACAGCGCCATCCGCGCGCTGCTCGACCTTGCACCGGCGACCGCACGTCGCATCGGCGAAGACGGCGCCGAACGCGACGTACCGCTCGACTCGGTCGCGGTGGGCGACATCCTGCGTGTGCGCCCGGGCGAGAAGGTTCCGGTCGATGGCGTGCTGACCCAGGGCGCCAGCCATGTCGACGAATCGATGATCACCGGCGAGCCGCTGCCCGTCGACAAGGCCGTGGGAGATGCCGTCACCGGGGCGACCGTCAACGGCAACGGCAGCTTCCTGATGCGCGCCGGCCGGGTCGGCGGCGACACCGTGCTCGCCCGCATCGTCCAGCTGGTCGGCGAGGCACAGCGCAGCCGGGCGCCGATCCAGGGCCTGGCCGACCGGGTCGCTGGCTGGTTCGTCCCGGCGGTGATCGCCTGCGCCCTGCTGGCCCTGGGCGCCTGGCTGCTGTGGGGCCCCGCACCGGCGCTCGACCGCGGTCTGATCGCCGCGGTCTCCGTCCTCATCATCGCCTGCCCCTGTGCCCTGGGGCTGGCGACGCCGATGTCGATCATGGTCGGCACCGGCCGCGGCGCACGAGCCGGCATCCTGTTCCGCAACGCCGAGGCCCTGCAGCGCCTGGAGTCGATCGACGTCCTGGTGGTCGACAAGACCGGCACCCTGACCCAGGGCAGGCCTACCCTCACCGCGGTCATCGCCGAGGCGATGGGCGAGGACGCCCTGCTGGCCCTGGCCGCTTCGCTTGAGGCGGGCAGCGAACATCCGCTCGCCGAGGCCATCGTGGCCGGCGCGCGCGGGCGTGGCCTCATCCCGGGCGCGGCGGACGGCTTTGCCGCGATCCCCGGCAAGGGTGTGCGCGGCCGCGTCGACGGTCGCGAGGTCGCGCTCGGCAATGGGGCCCTCCTGGAGGACATGGGCGTGGCGGCAGGCCCGCTGGGCGAGCGCGCCGAAGCCATGCGCGGCGAAGGTGCCACGGTGATGTTCGTCGTGGTCGAGGGCAAGGTCGCCGGGCTGGTCGCCGTCTCCGACCCGCTCAAGGAGACGACCCAGGCCGCGGTGGCGGCACTGCACAAGGACGGCCTGCGCATCGTCATGCTGACCGGCGACAACGCCACCACGGCCGGGGCGGTGGCTGCGCGCCTCGGCATCGACGAGGTCGTCGCCGGCGTCCTGCCCGAAGGCAAGGCCGCGGTCATTGCACGACTCCAGGGCCAGGGCCACCGTGTCGCCATGGCCGGCGACGGCATCAACGACGCACCGGCGCTGGCTGCTGCCGATGTCGGCATCGCCATGGCGAGCGGCGCCGACGTTGCCGTCGAAAGTGCCGGGATCACGCTGATGGCAGGCGACCTGATGAAGATCGCAACGGCCCGCCGCCTCTCGCGCAAGGTCATGACGAACATCCGCCAGAACCTCTTCTTCGCCTTCGTCTACAATGCGGCGGGCGTGCCGATCGCGGCCGGAGTGCTCTATCCCTTCTTCGGCCTGCTGCTCTCGCCGATGATTGCCGGGGCGGCCATGGCGGTGAGTTCGGTCTGCGTCATCGGCAATGCCCTGCGCCTGCGCGCCAGCGAACTGTCTGGGACGTAAATCCTCTCTATCGACGCGTGCGCCGTGCAGCGTAGGCGAGTTCGAAGAAGGCCCGGCGGCAGATCGTGTCGGCGGGCATGCCGGTCGACTTGCACTGGATCTCGGCCTCGACGAGGCGTTCCAGCGCGCGATCGAGCAGATCTCCGGTCCAGCGCCGGGCATGTTTCTTCAAGGGCCCCACGATCATGAAGTTGCGCCGCTCGTCCAGGTGCATCGCCTTCAGCGCGTCGGCGTTCGCACCCAGCCCGACGTAGAGGTGGAGGCGCGTGAGATGGCGGCGCACCGCGCCGATCAGGCCAATAGGCGATTCGCGCTCGGCCAGGGCGCGTTCGAGGCTGCGGTCGAGGTCCTCGAGATTGCCCGCGGCGACGGCATGGGCGATGCGGTCGCGGGAGAGGAAGGAGCTGTCGGCGACCACCGCCTCGACATCGGCCACCGTCGCCTCGCCGCCCGGCCCGACATAGAGCGCAAGCTTGGCCAGCTCGTTGCGCGTCAGCAGGCGGTCGCTGCCCAGATAGCTCACCAGCATGGCGCTCGCGGCGCGGTCGGCACGGACATCGTGGCTGTCGAGTTCCTCGGCGATGATCCCGGGCAGGTCGCGCTTCTCGTCGCGATAGCAGGCCAGCGCGGCGGCGTGGGGCGCCTTCTCGAACGCTGAACGCAGCTTGGAACGGGCGGGCAGTTCGCCGGCCTCGACCACCACCATGGCATCGCCGCGACGCTCCTCCAGCAGTCCGGCCACGGCATCGACCAGCTTGTCAGTGGCACCCTTGATGCGGACCACGCGACGTCCGCCGGTCAGCGAGATCGCCAGCACCTCGTCGATCAGCAGGCCGGGGTTGCCGGCGGCATCCTCCGGGCGAAGCTCGGTGACGCGAAAGGGATCGGCAAGATCGGGCACGACCGCTGCGGCGATCGCATCGGCGCGTTCGCGCACCAGTCCGTTGTCGGGGCCATAGAGTAGTACGGCGGCAATCCCGGCGGGCGGCTGCCGGCTGAAAGCGTCGGCCTCGCGCGCCTGGACCTTCACCATGCCCGCGCCGCCTCAGACGTCCTGCTGGCGGAAGTAGAGCGCAAGCAGGGCGGCGATGGTGTTGGATAGATCGCGGGCCGCGTCGCGTGCGGTCTCCTGCTCGGCCACCAGGGTGGCGTATTCGGAATCGACGACATCGTAGCTGCTGATGGCGTTGGCGTCGGCGACATAGGCCGCTTCGTTCGAGCCGCTGGGAAAGAGCCGCAGACGGGTGGTGAGCACCAGGTTGAACCGGGTCACCGTGTCGGTGTTCTGGATCTGCAGGGCCGAGGTCTCCTGCTCGATCTCGATGGCCAGGACATAGCGCTCGGGCTGTTCCCCCACGCCTGCGGTGAAACGGTCGATCAGCTCGTTGCGCAGGATCTGGCCGACGCGACGTTCCTCGTCCTCGCCGATCGGGCCGATGCGGATCGAGGCAAGCTGCAGGGAGATCGAATCGTCGCTCTCGGGTTTGGCCATCATCGGACGGAAGCCGCAGCCTGCCAGCGCCGCCGCGGCCGGTGCCAGGCCGGCAAGGAACAGGCGGCGCGAGAGTTTCTGCATCAGCCGACCACGATGTTGACGATCTTGTTGGGTACCACGATCAGCTTGCGCACCGTCATCTCCCCGATCGCCCGACGGACGTTATCGTCGGCCAGCGCGGCCGCCTCGACAACCTCCTTTGCGGCATCGCGCGCCATGGCGAGTCTGGCGCGCAGCTTGCCGTTGACCTGGACGCCCAGGGTCACGGCGTCCTCGACGATCAGCGCGGGGTCGGCGACGGGCCAGGACGCATCGGCTGCCAGGGTGGCATGGCCCAGGACCCGCCACATCTCCTCGGCCAGGTGCGGCATCGTCGGATTGACCAGCAGCATCAGCGATTCCAGCGCCTCGCGCTGGGCCCAGCGGTCGGCCGCATCGGCCGGTTCGAAGGCGCCCACGGCGTTGGCCAGCTCGTGCAGCCGCGCGACCGCACGGTTGAAGTGGAAGGCCTCGATGTCGGCGGTGACGCCATCGATCGCCTTGTGCACGGCCGCGCGCAGCGCCACTGCCGGTTCCCCGAACGCTTCGGGACGGGCGCTGCCGGGGGCCGGCAGGTTGTCGGCCGCATCGCCGACCAGGCGCGCCAGGCGCTGGACGAAACGATGGGCACCGGCGGCGCCGGCATCGGTCCACTCCAGGTCGCGCTCGGGCGGCGAATCCGAGAGCATGAACCAGCGTGCGGTGTCGGCGCCGTATTCGGCGATGATGTGTTCGGGATCGACGACGTTCTTCTTCGACTTCGACATCTTCTCCGAACGGCCCGTGACGACAGGCTTGCCGTCGGCCAGCGCCGTCACGGCGCCTTCGGCATCGCGCGCCACCTCCGAAGGCTCCAGCCAGGCGCCATCGGCCGCGCGGTAGGTCTCGTGGGTCACCATGCCCTGGGTGAAGAGGCCACCGAAGGGTTCGTCGAACTCGAGATAGCCGCAGCGGCGGAGTGCGCGCGTGAAGAAGCGGGAATAGAGCAGGTGGAGCACGGCGTGTTCGACGCCGCCGATGTACTGGTCGACCGGCATCCAGTAGGCGACCGCGGCGCGGTCCATGGATTCCTCGGCGCGCGGCGAGCAGAAGCGCAGGAAGTACCACGATGAATCGACGAAGGTGTCGAGCGTGTCGGTGTCGCGCAGGGCCGCACCGCCACAGGCCGGGCAGGGCACATGTTTCCAGCTCGGATGGTGGTCGAGCGGGTTGCCCGGACGGTCGAAGGTCACATCCTGGGGCAGTTCCACGGGAAGCTGGTCGTCGGGCACGGGCACGATGCCGCAGGCCTGGCAGTGGATCACCGGGATCGGGCAACCCCAGTAGCGCTGGCGCGAGACGCCCCAGTCGCGCAGGCGGTAGTTGATCGTGCGCGTGCCCCTGCCCATCGCCTCCAGGCGGTCGGCAACCTCGTTCTTGGCCTGCTCCACGCTCATGCCGTCGAGGAAATCGGAATTGCCCAGGCGGCCCTCGCCCTTGTAGGCCTCATCGGCGACCTTGAAGCTGCCGGCCTCGGTGTCCTCGGGAATCACCACCGGGAAGACGGCAAGACCGTACTTGCGGGCGAAGTCGAGGTCGCGCTGATCGTGGGCCGGGCAGCCGAAGATCGCGCCCGAGCCGTATTCCATCAACACGAAGTTGGCGACGTAGATGCGCAGCTTGCGCCCGTCGAAGGGGTGGATGGCGCAAAGGCCGGTGTCGTAGCCCAGCTTCTCGGCGCGCTCGATGACCTCCTCGCTGGTGCCCATGCTCTGGCACCGGGCGATGAACGCGGCAAGCTCGCCATCGTCGGTCGCCAGTTCCGCAGCCAGGGGATGCTCGGGGCTGATCGCCATGAAGCTGGCGCCGAAGATGGTGTCGTGGCGGGTCGTGAAGACCTCGAGCTCGTCCTGCCGCCCGGCCAGGGCAAAACGCATGCGCATGCCCTCCGAACGCCCGATCCAGTTCTTCTGCATCAGGCGGACCTTGTCGGGCCAGCGCTCCAGGCCGTCCAGCGCATCGGTCAGCTCGTCGGCGAATTCGGTGATGCGCAGGACCCACTGGGAAAGCTTGCGCTTCTCGACCGGGGCGCCCGAACGCCAGCCCTTGCCGTCGACCACCTGTTCGTTGGCCAGCACCGTCATGTCGACGGGATCCCAGTTGACCCAGGCTTCCCTGCGGTCGACCAGCCCGGCCTTCATGAAGTCGGTGAACAGCTTCTGCTGGTGGCGGTAGTATCCGGGATGGCAGGTCGCGATCTCGCGCGACCAGTCCAGCGACAGTCCCATGGACTTGAGCTGGCGGCGCATGGTTGCGATGTTGTCGTAGGTCCACTGGCCGGGATGGACCTTCTTGGCCATGGCGGCGTTCTCGGCCGGCAGGCCGAAGGCGTCCCAGCCCATCGGATGCAGCACGTTGAAACCACGCGCCCGCTTGTAGCGGGCCACCAGGTCGCCCATGGCGTAGTTGCGCACATGGCCCATGTGGATACGCCCGCTGGGATAGGGGAACATCTCCAGGACATAGGCCTTGGGCCGGTCGGATGCCGATGCGAGGTCGGCGGCCTCGAAGCTGCCGGCCTCGTCCCACACCTTCTGCCAGCGGGGCTCGGCCTCGCGGAAATTGTAGCGTTCACGTGCCATGACGGTGCGGTGCGGCCTTGGGCTGTTGCGGGGCGGCGCAAGCTAAACCATGCCGCAGGCCAACGCCAACAGGCGATGGCAGGCCGCCGCCGGGCGCTCCGGCGGCAGAAAGCCTACTGGCCGAGCTGGGCGATGCGGAGCTGGCGCGCCCTGGTCAGGATCGCGTCCTCAAGGGCGGCATTGGTGCCTTCCTCGACGGGGGCCTCGGTCCAGTTGTTGTCGGCGCCGCGCAGCTGGCGGAAGACGCGGACCTGCACCGCGTCGGCGCGCAGCCGGGTGTCGAGGATGTAGACCGTCACCTTCAGGCGCTCGTTCGGCGTCTCGGGCGGGGCGTACCAGTCGTAGATGATGACGCCGCCCAGCGGGTCGGCCGAGAACGGCGGCAGGAAGGAGAAGGTGTCGAGCGAGGCGCGCCACAGGAAGGCGTTGACACCGATGCCGCCGCCCCCGCCCTGATCGGCGGAGTCGCCTTCGCTGAACAGGTTCTTCAGGCCGCCCTCGCCGAACACCGTCTGGCGGTTGGGATCGTCGACGTCGGGACAACGCCCCTGCGGGCACGAGGTTGTGTCCTCGATGCCGTCATAGGTCGCCGTGCTGCAGGCAGACAGAATCAGCAGCAGACCGGCAGCGGCAAGCGACAGGGCAAGACCGCTGCGCCCGAACAGGCGGCGCGACGAATCATGAGGAAACACGGTGCTGGACAAGGTCAACGAAGGCCCTAGGCTGTTGTGACGGCACCTTGGCGCAGGAGCGCCGTGCGGGCAAGCGCCATATCGCCCGACGATCGGGGCGCTTTGCGGGCGGGTCCCTTGGTGCAAAATTGCAACAGTGCGCCACAAAGAACACAACCACGCCGCTTTAGCTGTGGAGCAACCGCGATCGTCTTGTTAGCTTGTCCTCGCGAAACCGGCAGATGGTCTCTTCGGTATTGAGGCCCCGGTCCCTGGGGTTCCCGGCAACGGGGCAACAGGGCAGGGAATCGAAGCGGTCGGAAATCGGTCTTCTTTCCAATCCCGGAAAGACGCTTGGCAAATGAGCAGTCCTAGGAGGTTTGCGCAAATGAAGAAGGTTCTTCTTGGAACCACGGCGCTCGTCTCGGCGGTTTTCGTCGCGCATCAGGCGCAGGCGGCCGACCCGATCGAGTTGAGCGTTGGTGGCTATCAGAACTGGGCCACGTATCTGGTCAACAACGACAACGGTGCCGGCTCGGCCACGTTGCCGGCCCAGCCCGGTTTCAACCGTTATGACAACCGCGTCGTCTTCGACGGCGAGATCCAGTTCAAGGGCAAGACTGTCCTCGACAACGGTCTCGAAGTCGGCGTTCGCTTCGAGCTCGAGGGCGAGCAGGATGGCGGCGACCAGTTGGACGAGACCTTCGCCTACATCGAGGGCTCGTTCGGTACCTTCCGCGTCGGCAACGACGATCCCGTGAGCGTTTCGATGGCGACCGCCGCTCCCTACCTGAACTACGTGTTCGGTGCGAACTCGCCGACCGTCTTCACCAACGGTCTGTCGCAGTTCTACACGGCCACCGGCCGGACCGCCGCGGGTGCCGGTTATGCCACCTTCGCGACCTTCGCGGGCATGACGGGCGACGATGCCCAGCTGATGTACTTCACCCCGGTCTTCAACGGCTTCCAGTTCGGCGTCAGCTATGCGCCGGACCAGGGCGAAGCGCGGCAGGGTGGTGGTTACGGTCTCGGCACGCGTTCCGGTGCCGGTGCGGCCCTGGCCGAAGAGTACTCGATTGCCGGTCGTTATGACGGCGCGATCGGCGATCTCGGCGTCACCGTTGCCATGGGCTTCATGGAAGCCAAGGGCCGGTCGACGGGCAACGAGGCCGCTGGTCGCCTGGCTGCCGACATGCAGGCCATGGATATCGGCCTGGTGCTGTACTACGGCAACTGGGGCTTCGGTGGTTCGTACATGAACGTCCAAGACATGCGCGGCTTCGAGGGCACGGATCAGTCGGCCTACGACCTGGGCATTGCCTATTATTCGGACGGTGCCTGGTCGGCTGGTATCTACTGGCTGCATTCCGAGACCGACTACGCTGCCGGTGCCCTGGGTGCCGCGGCTGGTCCGGTTGCCGCTGGCGGTGGTGCAGTGACCGACGACTTCGATGCCTTCCGTCTGCAGACCCAGTACGACCTGGGTCCGGGCATCGCCGTGACCGGCACTGTCGGTTACGATCAGTTCGACGATGGCGCCGCGAACCAGACGTACGACACGCTCTTCGTGGGTACGGGCATGATGCTGAGCTTCTAAGCTCCGCAACATCGCGATCGGGAGGGGGCGGGCTTCGGACCGCCCCC
>JAQCLG010000052.1 GCA_027592745.1 Pseudomonadota bacterium
GCTCCCCTGAACAGGCGTTCCTCGCGGGCTTACGCGGCCTGCTTGTCGGCCTCGATCTGCCGGGGCTCGCCGCCCGAGCGGATCGCGATCGTGCGCGGCTTCATCTCCTCGGGGATCTCGCGCACGAGATCGATGTGGAGGAGGCCGTTCTCCAGGTGCGCGCCCTTGACCTTGACGTGGTCGGCGAGCTGGAAGCTGCGGCGGAAGCTGCGGCCGGCGATGCCGCGGTAGAGGAAGCTGCGTCCCTCGTCGGTCGTCTGGGTGACCTTGCCGGAGACCACGAGCGCGTTCGCCTTGGCCTCGATCTCCAGGTCATCCTCGCCGAAGCCGGCCACCGCCATGGTGATGCGGTAGTCGTCGTCGGAGACCTTCTCGATGTTGTAGGGCGGATAACCCTCCTCACCGACACTGGCGGTCGATTCGAGCAGATTCATCATCCGGTCGAAGCCGACGGTGGAACGGAACAGGGGGGAAAGTCGAGTCATGGGCACATTCTCCATTGAGCAACATGCTGGGACAGGCCTCCCACGACGGGCGAGGCCTCGTGGCGGTCAGCGCCTCCGTCATCGGCAGGCGCCCGTCACAAGGAGGGATATAGGGGTGGAAAAAGCCCGTTCAAGACCCTTGAAAAGCGCGTTAAGGGCAGGAAAAGAGGCGGTTATTTGCAGGGGTCCGTCCTCTCGGGCACAACCGCGCAGCGGCAGCGCCCCGAGGATGACGGCTTTACCGTGTCGCCACTCAGTCCTGGCGCCAGGGCAGGCCGGCGTGTTTCCAGCCGCCGACGCTGCCACGGTGGCTCTGGCCGTCCTTGTCGCCCTCGAAGCCCTGGGCGACGTTGTAGCAGGGGCCAAAACCCATGGCGGTCAGGGCGATGGCCGCGGCCCTGGAGCGGGCGCCCGAACGGCAGAGGAAATAGACCGGCTGGTCCTTCTCCAGCAAACCCGCGACCTCGCCGGAAAAGCCGGCGTTGGGGTGGCCGTCGGGAAAGGTCTGCCATTCAACGAGGCGGACCTGCTTGCCGATGGGCGCAAGATCGGGAATGCCGACGAAGCGCCATTCGGCATCGGTGCGGACGTCGACGAGCACCGCACGGGGATCGTCCTGGAGCCGCTTCCAGGCCTCGGCGGGCATCACGTCACCGGCATAACCTGCATCGTTCATGATTGTCACTCCGTTGCCGCGGCGGCCCGGTCAGAATGACCCAGAGCGCGGCCGGGCGCCACGATATCGCGCACCTTCTGCTTGAGTTCGCGCAATTCGGGAAAACGCCCCTCATCCTGGCGCGACCAGACCAGGGCATCGCCGACATGGACGTCGAAGACGCCGCCCTGCCCGGGACGCAGCGCGACCTCGGCCAGGTCCTCCTCGAAGGTGGTGAGCAGCTCCTGGGCGGTCCAGGCCGCGCGCAGCATCCAGCTGCAGCCGGTGCATTAGGTGATGGCGACGCGATGGCCTCTGCCTTGTCCCCGCCCACTCATTCGTCGGGACCGTCCCACAGCAGCAAGGTCTGGCCGGCGCCCTCGCGCACGGCCCGCTGGTGGATCCAGTGGCCGAGCACGATGTCGGAGATGGCAAAGCCGCGGTGCCAGAAGACGATGCGCTCGGCGGCATTCTCGCGCCCCGGCCTCAACCCGGCGCAGATCTCGCCGATCTCGGCATGGAGATGGTCGCGGGTGAGTTCGCCCGCCTCGATCAGGCTGTGGAAGGTGCCGCCCTTGGTGCACTGCTGCCAGTCGTCAACGACGAACTTCTGCACCGCCCGGGGGAAGGCCGGATCGACCGCCATGACCCAGCCATAGGGCACCAGCAGGGCGCCGGGCTTGAGCGCGGACTCGGGCAGCAGCACCTTCGGCTTCTCCAGGCGCGTGGCTTCGACCACGATGTCGGCGCCCTCGGCGGCCTCCAGCGCAGTGGCGACCGGCACGGCACGGATCTCCAGCTCCTTCTCGATGCGGGCGGCCAGGGCCTCGCGGGTTTCCCTGCGCGCGCTGGCGATGCGGACCTCCGCGATGGGGCGCGAACAGGCGATCGCGGCGATGTTGGCAAAGGCCGTGCCGCGCGCGCCGATGTGGCCGACGACACTGGCGTCGCTGGCCGCCAGGTGGCGTGCGCCGACCCCCGTCACCGCGCCGGTGCGCAGCCAGGTCGAGGCGGTGGCATCCATCAGGCAGAGCGGCACGCCGGTCGCGGGATCGTAGACCGTGAGCAGCGCGACCTCGCTGGGCAGTCCGTGTTTCCAGTTGTCGACATAGTCGCCCACGACCTTCACCCCGGCCCGGTCGATGTGCCCGGCGTACCCCGGCAGGACGTTGAAATGGCCATTGTAGCGGTCGTCGAGGTGGATGTGCGACTTGGGCGGCAGCACGACGTCGCGCCGGCCGTGGGCGGCAAGGCCCTGCTCGACGATGTCGACGACGGTCGCCATGTCGGGCACCAGGGCCTCGACCTCGTGGCGGTTGAGGAAGAGGAATTCGACCTTGGCCATGGATTCTCGCTGCGCCGGGGACGGTGGTGACGAGGATGCTAGCACCGCCACGGCGCAACATGTCCGCTGCTGCCGCGTTTTTTCGCCGAGGAGCCTTCGGCATGACACAGCAGCACGCGCTGGGAGACGTCCTGGACACCCTGGTGCGCAAGACCGACGGGCAGGTGAGCCTCGATCAGGTGCTCGAGGCGATCGGCAGCCGCGGCTTCGGGCCCATGGTCGCCACGGTCGGTTTCATCGCGGTCGCACCGACCGGCGCCATACCGGGGGTGCCCAGCACCTGCGCGGTCATCATCCTGCTGCTCTCGGTACAGATCTTCCTGCCGCGCCGGCATCCCTGGCTGCCCGCCCCCCTGCGCCGCATCAGCATTCCCCATGCCAGGCTCAGGAAGGCGGTCGAAAAGGCCGAGCCCGTGACACACCGGATCGACCGCTGGTTCGGCCGCCGCCTGACCGCGCTTTCGGGCAAGGCGATGGAGCCGCTGGTCGCCAGCGTCTGCATTGTGATGGCCCTGACCATGCCGCCGCTGGAACTGGTGCCCTTCGCCGCGGCGGCGCCGGGCAGGGCCATCACCGTGCTGGGCATCGCCCTGACCGCGCGGGACGGGGTGATGACGCTGGTCGGTCTCGGACTCTGCGTCGGCGCCCTGGCCCTGGCGGGCTGGTACCTGCTGTAGCCTTCTGCCCGCCGTCGACATGGCCTAGGGTTCGGCGACCAGACCCACGGAGACCAACCCCATGGCGCAGCCGCTCAGCATCTTCTGCCTCGTCGACGAACCCGAGCGCGTGCCCGGCATGATCCGCGCGCGTCATCCCGACGCCAGGATCACCGTCTGCACCAGCTACGACGAGGCACCCGAGGCGGTGAAGGCGGCCGACCCCGAAATCGCCTACACCATGGTCTTCGAACGGCGGGAGTTCCCGCGCGAGGCGCTGCTGGCCGCGCCCCGGCTGCGCTGGATCCATGTCTCCGGCGCGGGCGTCAACCATCTGGCCCCCTGGGACGACAAGCGCATCACGGTAAGCAACGTCGGCGGCATCCAGGACGAGGGCATGGCGCAGTTCGCCATGGCCCGGCTGGTTGCCATGGCCTGCAACTTCTTCACCTACCACGACCAGCAGAAGCAGCACCTGTGGAAGGTGCATGACGCCCTGCGCACCGCAGGCGGCGTGCTGACCGTGATCGGCCTGGGCAAGATCGGCCAGGCCTGCGCCCGCCTGGGGTGCAACATGGGCATGACGGTCTATGGCGTGCGCGCGAGGCCGGAGCCCTGCGAGGGCGTCGAGCGTGTCGTCGCACCCGAGGCCATGCACGAGGTCCTGGGCCTGAGCGACTGGGTGGTGATCGTGACGCCGCTGACCGAGCAGACCCGCGGCCTGGTCGACGGCGCGGCCTTTGTCGCCATGAAACCCGGCGTGATCCTGCACAACTTCGCCCGCGGCCACGTCATGGACGAGGATGCCCTGGTCGCGGCCCTGCGCTCGGGCCACGTCCGGGCAGCCTCGCTCGACGTCTTCGCCGAGGAGCCCCTGCCCGCCGACAGCCCGCTGTGGGACGAGCCCAACCTGTTCATCACGCCCCACATGGGCGGCATGATCACCTTCGAGGACTACGACACCCGCGGCACCGAACTGTTTCTCGACAACATGGCCCGGTACCTGGCCGGCGAGCCGCTGATCAACGTCAACGATCCGGTGCGGGGTTATTGACCGGCGGCCGCAGATCGTCATGGACAGGGCGGCGGGCTTGCTCTTGACTCGCCGCCTCAACGCCCTGCCCGGAGATCGTCCATGGCCGTCCAGTCGCCCTATCTTGAGCTTTCCCAGGAGAGCGCCGACCGTTTCTGCAGCTTCGTGCTGGACGGCGGTTACGGCGACGTGCCCGAGGCCGTGCTGCACCGGGCCCGCCTCCAGCTTCTCGACCTGATCGGCGTCGCGGCGAGTTCGATCCAGACGCCGCTGTCGCGCATCATCCGCGACCACGCCGTCGCCATGTTCGGCGCGGGCAACCGTCAGGCGCGCATCCTGTTCGACGGGCGTGGCGTCAGCCCGGCCGGCGCGGCGATGGCCGGCGGCATGTCGATCGACGCGGTCGACGCCCATGACGGCTTTGCCCCGACCAAGGGCCATATCGGCGTCACGGTGCTGCCCGCCCTGCTCGCCTACCACGATGTCGGCCTGAAGAGCGACGGCGCCGAGTTCCTCTACAACTTCATCCTAGGCTACGAGGTCTCCGGGCGCGCCGGCATCGCCCTGCACGCCACGGTGCCCGACTACCACACCTCGGGCGCCTGGAACTGCCTGGGTGCCGCGGCCATGGGCGCGCGCCTGATGGGACTCGATCGCGAGAAGCTGCGCCATGCCGTGGGCATCGCCGAATACCACGGCCCGCGCAGCCAGATGATGCGCTGCATCGACCATCCCACGATGCTGAAGGACGGTTCGGGCTGGGGCGCCATGGCCGGTGTCAGCGCGGCCTATCTGGCCGCCGACGGTTTCACCGGGGCGCCGGCGGTGACCGTGGAGCAGCCCGAGGTCGCCCATCTCTGGGCCGGCCTGGCGCAGGACTGGCAGATCGAGAAGCAGTACGTGAAGCCCTATCCGGTGTGCCGCTGGGCCCAGCCCTCGGTCGAGGCGACCCTGTCGGTGGTGCGCGCCCACGGCGTCGATTCCAGCGAGATCGAGGAGATCGCCGTCTCGACCTTCTACGAGGCGACGCGCCTGGCCACGCGCCATCCCATCGATACCGAGCAGGCCCAGTACAGCCTGCCCTATCCGGTCGCCGCGGCCCTGGTGAAGGGAGCATTGACCGTCACCGAGATCACCGGCGCGGCGCTCAGCGATCCCGAGATCGCCCGCATCGCCGACTGCGTGCGCCTGATCGACCACAAGCCCTACGACGAGCGTTTCCCCCGCGAGCGCTGGGCCCATGTCACGGTGCGCCTGAAGGACGGGCGGGAACTGACCTCCGCCCCGACCCGGCCGCGCGGCGAACCCGACGATCCCTTCGACACGAAGACCATGATCGAGAAATTCCATGCCTATGCCGGCCCCGTGGTCGGCGACGACCGCGCCCGGCGGATCGAGGAACTGACGATGAACCTGGGCAATGGCGCCGATGTCGACGCCCTGGCGGAACTGGTCCTGAGCGGCACCTGAGAGGCGTCAGGGCAATCGATGAACGTCAAAGCGAAAGATCAGAAATCTCTTGCAAGATTCTGATCTAACGTAGATTTTCTGCCCGAGTTAATCCTTCGAGCGATCCTTGCGGGCGACCTCCCAGGCGGCCCTGAGCCCGGCGGCGATGGCCTTGCGGGCGCCGGCGGCATCGGCGGCGCGGAACCCCGCGGCGGTGGTGCCGCCATAGTCCAGGGTCATCTTGACCATCTGGGCGGGATCGTAGGGGGCGCGGTCGATCTCGTGGGCGGCGGCGACGCAGTGGTGGCGCACCGCACGTTCGGCCAGGCCCCGTTCGATGCCGTGGTCGACCGCGGCCTGGATCATGGCGTCGGCGACATAACCCAGGAAACCCGGCACCGGACCGGTGAGGCCGGTGAAATAGTCGATGTGGTCCTCGCTCGCGAGTACCTCGGTCGGGCCGCAGGTGTCGAAGATGGCCGAAACCAGGGCGCGGTCACGCAGGCTCGTTTCGCGGGTGGCATACCAGGGGGTGAACCCCTCGCCGAACTCGACCGAGGGGTTGGGCATGGCGCGCACGATGCGGCTGGCCCCGGTCAGTTCGGCGATACGTGCGACCGGCACGCTGGCCATGACCGAGACGACCAGCTTGTCGGAAGCGTCGATCCTCACCGCCGCGAAATCGCCCGGGCGCACCGCCAGCATCACCACGTCGCTGGCTTCGACCAGGGCGGCATTGTCGGTGGTGACCGTGGTGCCGCGCCAGGCGGCAAAGGCGCCGTGGGCGCCCGAGCGGTTCGACAGCCACAGGCGCTGGGGCGTCAGGAACCGCCTGGTCAGCAGGCGCGTGGCGATGGCCCCGCCCAGCCAGCCGGTGCCGCCGACGATGCCCAGTGTCCAGGTGCCCTGATCCGCCATCGTGTTTCCCCTAGAGAATGTCCCTGCCGAACCAGCGGTAGATGCCCGTCTCGACCGGCCGGAACGGGTCATTGTCGAGATCGGCGCGCTGGAACGGCTCGAGGGGTTCGTAATCGGCAAAACTCCAGACCGCAAGGCAGCCGGGATCGGGGGTCCGCAGCCGGGCAGGAAACCGATCAGCACGCCGAGCAGCGGCAGGGCCATCCAGGCGCCGTCGACGAGTTCGGCAAGGTCGAGGCCGAAGTCGGCCCGGCCGAGTTCGAAGGCAAGGAACGCGGCGATCACCCAGACCGTGACCATGGCCGTGTCGCTGACCGGGTTGCCGGCATCGCCGCCGCCCTTGCCGGCCTCCCTGCCCGCCGGATCGTCGGCAATCCAGATCGCCACGCCCATGAGGGCGCCGACCACACCGGTCGCCAGCACCGCACCCTTCAGCAGGGACGAGGCGCCGAGGTCGACCTGCAGGGCCTCCAGCAGCGCGAAGACGGCGCCGGGCAACAGCAGGACGGTCCAGAGGCGATGCAGCAGCGGGGTGTGCGGCGCGGCTGGGACCGGATCGGCATCGGCCGGCAGGGCGCTGCGCGAGCGCCAGTCGGGCAGCAGACCTTCGGTCGCCGCGCCCGTGAGAACGCCGGTGGAAAGGCCAAGCAGCATCATGGCAAGCCCCGTGAGAGGCTCGCGCGCGAGCAGCAGGAAGGCGGCATCGCCCATGGTCGCGGTCAGCACGGCAACGAAGGCGCCGAAACTGGTGCGCCCGGCGACGTATTGCGTCACCACGACCACGGCGCCGCCGCAGCCGGGCAGCACACTCCCAGGGCGGCCGCGGCGAGCAGTCGCCAGGGCGATTCCGGGGCCAGCCATGCGGCCACGTCGATGCCGCTCGCCCGTTCGCTCCAGGCGATCAGCAGCAGTGTGCCGGCAACGAAGACCGAGACCTGGAGATAGGCATCGGCAAGGCTGGCGAGCGCGACCTCCATGAGGTCCGGGCGCAGCAGGAAGAGGCCGGCGCAGGCCAGGACGACGAGCGCGACGATGCGTGCCCGCACGCCGGGGCGCGGCAGGCCACCGGCCGATGCCGGGCGGCCCAGGGTTCGAACGGTGGCGACGAGCGTGGACATCACATATGCAACTGCCTCTTAAACTTATTCTAATCTATGAGAGCAAGAGGCTCCTGTCCAGTCGTCCCGGGAACGAGTCCGCCGGTTCAGGAGGCGATGTACCAGCCGCCGTTGACGTGGACGGTCTCGCCGGTGACGAAGGAGGCAAGTTCGCTGGCCAGGAAACAGATCACGCCGCCGACCTCCTCGGCCGTGCCCATGCGGCCCATGGGCGTGGAGGCCAGGATCATGTCGCCCTTCCGCGCCATCAGGCCATCGGTCATGGTGGTGGCGATGATGCCGGGCGAGACCGCATTGACCCGGATGCCGAGCGGTGCCAGTTCCGAAGCCAGCGAGCGGCTGAGCGAGAGCACCGCCCCCTTGGCCGCGGCATAGTGCGCATGCATCGGCGAGCCGCGATGGCCTGCAACCGAGGCGATGTGGCCCATGGACGATCCGGGCTCCATGAACGGGATCGCCGCGCGGGAAGCGTAGAGGACGCCGTCCAGATTGACCGCCATCACCGTGCGCCAGGACGCATCGTCCATCTCCAGGATCGGACGCGGCGGAAAGACGCCCGCCGCCGTCACCAGGCAGTCGATCCGGCCGTGACGGGCAACGACCTCGGCGACGACCCGGTCGGTGTCGGCCGAACTGGTGGTATCGTGGGCGATGCTCCAGGCGGTATCGCCCGAGGAGTCGAGTTCGGCCGCAGCACGCCGGGCGCCCTCGCCGTCGAGATCGGCCAGGACGACGCAGGCGCCGGCGCCGTGGAACATCCGGCAGGTCGCCCGCCCGATACCGCCGGCCGCGCCCGTGACCAGCACGACCTTGGCCTCGAAATCGATCATGGCGCGCCCAGCCAGTCGCGCGCGATCGCCTCGAAGGTCTCGGCGGCGCGCTCCAGGCGGGCGAGATCGCAGTATTCGTCGGTCTGGCCGCTCATGCCCATCTCGCCCGGGCCGATGATGACCATGGGCAGGTCGAAGGCGGGCGTGAGCACCGTGGCGTCGCTGTAGTAGGAAGCCCCGCGCGGTATGGCGCCCTCGCCCATGGCCTTGAGACAGGCGGCGGCGAAGGGGTGATCGGCCGCGGTTTCGACCGGCGGCTTGAAGTCGATCCGTTCGACCGCGATGTCGTTGCCCAGATGCCGGGCGATGGCGGCCTCGACCGCCTCGGGCGCCATGCCGGGCAGGATGCGCAGGTCGATCTCGGCCTCGCAGTGGTCGGGCGTCAGGTTGACGACGCTACCGCCCCGGATCGTGCCGACCGAAAGCGAGGGCCTGCCCAGCAGCGGGTGTTCGGCCTCGGCAAAACGAAAGCTGCGCAGCGCGACCAGGGCATCGGTCATGCGGTCGACGGCGTTGGCGCCACCACCCGTGATGCCTTCGTTGCCGGAGGTGTGGCCGGCCTTGCCGTGGGCGACCAGGCGCAGCCAGAGCGCGCCCTTCTCGGCCAGCAGGACTTCCATCGACGAAGGCTCGGAAACCAGCAACGCGCCGCAGCCGGCCAGCGCATGGGTCTCGACGAAACGGCGCGCGCCAAGACAGTTGGAACTCTCGCCCGCGCTGAAGGCGAGCACGAGGTCGCCGCTGAGGCGGGCGCCCGAGGCGACCAGACGTTCGGCGGCCACGATCATGGCGGTCATGCCACTCTTCATGTCGGCCGCGCCGCGCCCGTAGAGGCGGCCGTCCTCGACGGTGGCGGCAAAGGGGCCGTGTTTCCAGGGCTGGGCGCCGGGCGGCATGGTGTCGAAATGGGCCGAAAAGACCAGTGCCGGGCGGTTGCCGTCGCCCCCGATGCGGGCGAGCACGTTGGCCCGGCCGGGTTCGAACTCGTCGAGTTGGGCAGCGATGCCTGCCGACTCCAGGCGAGCGTGGACAAAACGGGCGATCTCGATCTCGTCCCCGGGGGGCACGCAGGAATCGATCCGCACCAGCGCGGCAAGCAGTTCGGCGGTATCGGTCAAGGCGTCCTCCTGTGATGGGGGCCACGTTAGCCCTGCATGACTGTTCCGGGAACTCTCGCGCAGCGCTATGGTGCACCCGGCATCCAGGCGAGGGCACCATGGCACGCGATCCGCGCTACGACATCCTGTTCGAACCGATCAAGATCGGACCCGTCACGGCACCCAACCGCTTCTATCAGGTGCCCCATTGCAGCGGCATGGGCTTTGCCATGCCGGCCACGGTGAACGCGATGCGCGGGGCCAAGGCCGAGGGCGGATGGGGCGTGGTCTGCACCGAATACTGTTCGATCGATCCCGGCGCCGACGACCATCCCGCCCCCTACTGCACGCTGTGGGACGAGGACGATATCCGCAACCACGCCGCCATGGTCGAGGCCTGCCACCGGCACGGTGCGCTGGCCGGCGTCGAACTCTGGTACGGCGGTTTTTCCAGCGGCAACTACCTGACACGCGCGGTGCCCGGCGCGCCGATGTCGATGCCGGTGCGCCACGGCACGACCCAGACGCGCGCCATGGACAGGAGCGACATCCGCGAATTCCGCGCCAACCATCGCGCCTCGGCGCTGCGGGCCAGGGAGGCCGGCTTCGACATCGTCTATGTCTATGCCGCACACGGCTATATGCCGGCGCAGTTCCTCTCGCCGGTGCAGAACCAGCGCACGGACGAGTACGGCGGCAGCTTCGAGAACCGGGCGCGCCTCATCAGGGAGCTGCTGGAGGACACCAAGGACGCGGTGGGCGATACCTGCGGCGTCGCCATCCGCTTTGCCGTCGACAATCTTGACGCAAACACCGGCATCACCTTCGACGGCGAGGGCCGCGACCTGGTCGAATACCTGGCCGAGGTGCCCGACCTGTGGGACGTCAACATCGCCAACTTTCCGGCCGATGCGCGCACCGCGCGGTTCGCCGAGGAGGGTGCGCAGGAGGACTACATCGCCTTCGTCAAGCAGGTGACAACCAAGCCGGTTCTCACGGTGGGGCGCTATACCAGCGCCGACCGCATGGTCTCGATCATCAACAAGGGCCTGGTCGACATGATCGGCTCGGCCCGGCCCTCGATCGCCGATCCGTTCCTGCCCAACAAGATCAGGGAAGGGCGCATCGAGGACATCCGCGAGTGCATCGGCTGCAACGTCTGCATCATGACCAACAGCCACGGCTCGCCGCTGCGCTGCACGCAGAACCCGACCATGGGCGAGGAATGGCGCCGCGGCTGGCACCCCGAGACGATCGCGCCCAAGGGGGGCAACGGCAAGGTGCTGATCGTGGGCGCCGGCCCCGCCGGCCTGGAGGCCGCACGCGCCGCCGGCCAGCGCGGCTACGAGGTGGCGCTGGCCGAGGCGGGCACCGATCTGGGCGGACGGGCGACCCGCGAGGCGACCCTGCCCGGCCTTGCGACCTGGGCGCGCGTCAAGGACTGGCGCATCGGCCAGCTTCACAAGTACCCCAATGTCGCGATCTACCGCGACAGCGCCCTGACGGCCGAGCAGGTCATGGAGTTCGGCTTCGAACACGTCTGCATCGCCACCGGCTCGCGCTGGCGGCGCAACGGCACCGGCCGCTCCAGCTTTGCCGGATTTGCCGGCTGGGAGCACGACAACGTCTTCACCCCCGACGACGTGATGGACGGCAAGGCGATCGAGGGCCGCGTCGTGGTCTTCGACGACGACCACTTCTACATGGGCGGCGTGATCGCCGAGGCGCTGGTCGCGCGCGGCAACGAGGTCGTGCTGGTGACCACCGCCGACAATGTCTCGCCCTTGTGCCACGGCACGCTCGACCAGGGCCGCATCCAGGCGCGCCTGATCGAACTGGGCGTCGACCTGGTGACCGCCCACGGCCTTGTCGCCTTCTACGACGACAACGCCACCGTGGCCTGCTCCTATTCCGGGCGCCAGCGCATCCTCTCCTGCGACAGCGTCGTCACGGTCACCTCGCGCGAACCGGCCGAGGCGCTCTACGCCGAACTGGCCGGCGACCCCGACCGGCTGAAGGCGGCCGGCATCACCAGCCTGAAGCGCATCGGCGACTGCGAGGCGCCCCACATCATCGCCTCGGCGATCCACGCCGGCCATCTCTACGGCCGCACGCTCGACGGCGAGGATGTCGTCAGGCGCGACCGGGTGGTGGTGCAGTAAACACGGGCCGGGCCAGGGCCCCTCCGGTCAGGAAGGAATAGAAAGACGATGGGCAACATTGCCGACTACATCGCGCAGGACCTCGTCGAGCATGGCGCCACCCATGTCTTCGGTTATCCCGGCGCATCGATCCTGCCGCTGCTGCAGGCCGTGGTGGAGCACCCCCGCCTGGAATGGGTGCTGATGCGCAACGAGGCCGCGGCCTCGCTCGCCGCCTCCGCCCAGGCCAAGCTGACCGGCCGGCTCTCGGCCTGCCTGGCGACCTCCGGCCCCGGCGCGACCAACCTGATCACCGGCCTGATCGACGCCCAGCTCGACGGCGCCCCGGTGCTGGCGCTGACCGGCATGCTGCCGACCTGGCGCCAGGGCCGCCTGGAGTTCCAGGACGTCGACACCGCCGCCATGCTCGCTCCCCACATCGGGCGCAGCGCCCATTGCGCCCATCCCAACGAACTGCCGCCGATGCTGCGCGAGGCCATGGCGGTGGCGCTCGAACAGCGCTGCGTCACGCACCTGGCGATCCCCACCGACATCCAGGCCCTGGCGCTCGACGAGGAACACAGGGCGATGTTCACGCCGGTCGCGCCGCCGCCGCCGACCCCTCTGTTTCCCACGGACGCCGCCTTCGATGCCGCCGTCGCCGCGATTGCCGAGGCCGGCCATGTCGCGATCGCGGTGGGTTCGGCGGCGCGCGGCTGCGGCGCGGCGATCCTGCGCCTGGCCGAGAAGCTGAAGGCCCCGGTGGTCACCTCGCTGGGCGACAAGGGCATCGTCGACGAGCGCCACCCCAATGTCGCCGGCGTGCTCGGCATCTTCGGGGCGCCCGGCGAACAGGTCGCGCGCGACGTGCTGGGCCATGCCGAGCTGATCCTCTCCTTCGGCATCGCCAACCTGGGGCCCTTCGTTGCCGGGCGTTCGGGCCGGCAGGTGCGCGAGCTGGTACGTTGCGCCCCCTCGCCACGCCATGTGCCCGGCGGCTTCCGCGCCAGGGCGACGATGATCGGCAGGCTCGATGCCATCGCCGACCGCCTGGCCGAACGGCTGCCCGAAGGCGGTCATGCCGATTGCCTGGAAGGCGCCGGCGCGGCGATAGCCGGGTTCCTGGCCGAATGGGTCGAGGAACGGCTGCCGCAGGACAAACGCCACGCCCACCCGGTCAAGGTGATGCGCGCGCTTTCGGCCCACCTGCCCCATGACGGCGTGCTGGCGCTCGACATCGGCGACAATGCGGTCTGGGCTGCGCAGTTCCTGCATCTCTCGGGCGAACATGCCGCGCTGGTCAGCGAGAACCTGGGGGTGATGGGGTTCTGCCTGCCCGCGCTGATCGCCGCGGCAGCAACCCATCCGCAGGCCACCGTGGTCGGCATCGCCGGCGACGGCGGCGTGCAGATGACCATCGGCGAACTGGGTGCGGCAGCCCAGGCCGGTGTGACCCTGGTGCTGGTGATCCTCAACAACGGCATCCTGGGGCGCATCCGTGCGCAGGAGAACGAACCCTATTCGGTGGCGCTTCAGAATCCCGACTTCGTGGCACTCGCCCGCGCCTACGGCTGCGACGGCATGACGGTCGACGGCAGCACCGATCTCGATGCCGCCGTGACGAAGGCCTATGGCCATCGCGGCAGCCCCTTCGTGCTCGACGTACGCTGCGCGCCCGAGGCGCTCGCCCCGATGAGCGGCTGGAACGACGGTTTCGCCCCGCTCCACTTTTCCTGAGCGGGCGAGGCACGAGGAGGATGCGATGAAGAAACTCGCCGGTCACATCCGCGACTACATCGCGGGCCGCTGCAGCCCCGACGAGGTCTTCCAGGTCGAGACCATCGGCCGCCTGGTCGACGGCGATTTCTCCGGCTCGATGTCCTATGGCGAGGTCATGAAACATGGCGACTTCGGCCTGGGCACCTTCGTCGACCTGGACGGCGAGATGGCCGCGGCCGACGGCCGGTTCTGGCATTTCGGGCCGGGCGGCCACGGCACCCCGGTCTCGCCCGAGACCCAGACGCCGTTTGCCGTGGTGAAGTTCTTCCGGCCCGACATCACCTTCCGCATCGACGGGCGCTGCACCATGGAGGAGCTTGAAGCCGCCGTGGACAAGCACCTGCCCGTGAAGGACCAGCTCTGCGCCGTGCGCGCGAAGGGCCGCTTCCGCAGCGCCCATTTCCGCGTCGTGCTGCGCCAGGACGAACCCTCGACGCTCGCCCAGGCGGCAAAACAGCAGTCCGAACAGGACATGGAGGAACTGGAGGGCGAACTGGTCGGCTTCCGCTTTCCCGGCGATTCGGCGCCGATCGAAGTGCCGGGTTACCACCTGCACCTGATCGCCGACGGCGGCCGCATCGGCGGCCACTTTCACGGCGGCACGATGGAGGACCTGACGGTGGAGATCGACCTCTCCGAACACCTGCACCTGGCGGCCCACGACGCCATGGAACGGCTTGCCACCGGCGCCAGCGCCAAGGCCCGCGCGGAGATCGAGGCGGCCGAACGCGGGCGGCGGGGGTAGGACGACGCGGGAAGCCGCATCCCTCTATCCTTCCTCATGCCCGCCTGCGCGGGCATGAGGGCGTTTGTTCAGGCCCGCTCCCGCCTCAACGCCCCCGGAAGAGTTTCCTGTCCTTGTGCTTGTACCACTGCACCACGATCGGCAGCATCCAGGGGGCGCCGGTGTAGAAGGGTTTGGTCGGGAACGGCCGGCCGTCGAAGGCCGAGGCTGCGGCGGGATCGCCCATCACGCGCAGCGCCGTCTTGTGGCCCAGGTAGGTGCCCATGGGCACGCCCGCACCGCACCAGCCCAGGGCGTATTCGACGCCGTCGTGGGAGCCGGTGTGGGGCAGCATGTCGAAGGTGAAGGCGGTCTTGCCGGTCCAGCAGTGGCTGACCTTGACGTCCCTGAGCGCCGGGGCGATTTCCGACATCACGCGGTGCAGGTGCGCGGCCTTGTCGGGCAGGTGGTAGGGCTGCTCGGCGCTGGTGCCGCCGAACAGGATGCGGGTGCCGTCCTCGTTGGTGCGCATCCAGCAGGGCGTGTAGCGGTTCTCGATCATCGGCCGGCCGCCGGGCATGACGTGTTCGATCAGGTCCGGGGCGAGCGGTTCGGTCGCGAGCATGAAGGCATCGACCGGCACGATGCGGCGGCGCAGCCAGCCGGCTGCCTTGGGCGTGTAGCCGTTGGTCGCGACGATGACATGGCCGGCCTGGATCGTGCCGCGCGGCGTGACGATGCGGAAACCCGTCCCGTCGCGCTCGATGCTTTCGGCCGGGCAGTTGCCGAAGATCCGGGCACCCTGGCTCGTCGCGCGGTCGAGCAGGCCCTTGTGGTAGAGCCCGGCGTGGATGACGCCGTTGCCGCGCAGGATCTGGCCGCCGAAGTAACGTCCCTGCGTGTAGGCGGCCGGCTGCCGGTCGGGACCGATCATCTCGGCATCGACCGGGATGCCGTCCTTCCTCATCAGGTCGAGGTCCTTCGACATCTTGTCGAACATCTTCTGCGAGGGCGCGGCGATGAACCGGCCGCTGTCGCGGTAGAAGCAGGCGATCTGTTCCTTCTGGATCAGCGAGGCGGCAAAGTCGTGGGCCGCGATCGACTCGCGGCTGACGATGCCGGCCTGCTCGCGCCCGATCTTCTCGACCATGTCGCCGTACTTGTACCAGACGTTGCGGCCGAGATAGCCGGCGTTGCGCGTGCTGGCGCCGTGGCCTGCCGCCTCGGCGTCGAGGATGACCACCTCGCGCCCGGCCCGCGTCAGGGTCAGCGCCGAGGACAGCCCGACATTGCCCGAGCCGACGATGACGACCTCGGCCCTGGCCGGCGGTGCCTCGTCGGCGACCTCCGGGCGGGGCGCCAGGTCCCACCAGTAGGGCGTGGTCTTGAAACCTTCGGCCAGAACACCGCTTGCCATCGTCGCCTCCCGCCAGATCGGCGGAATGTTACGCCCATTTTCCCGTTGCGCGCGACGGCCAAGAACCATGGACCGGCGGCCCAGCCTTGTTAGTATCGCGCCCGGGCGGACGGGGGATGCCAACATGCTGGCCGGACAGATGATGAATGCACCGCTGCTGATCTCGGGCATCCTGAGACATGCCGCGCTGTGCTTTCCCGACCAGGAGATCGTCAGCCGCACGGTCGAGGGACCGATCCACCGCTACAGCTATGCCGATGCCTGGGCGCGCAGCAACCGCCTGGCCCATGCCCTGGCCAGCCTGGGCGTGCAGGAGGGCGACCGCATCGCCACCTTCGCCTGGAACGGCTACCGCCATTTCGAGCTCTACTACGCGATCTCGGGCATGGGCGCAGTCTGCCACACGATGAACCCGCGCCTGTTCGAGGACCAGATCGCCTACATCGTCGGCCACGCCGCCGACCGCTTCGTCTTTCTAGACCTCAACATCGTGCCGATGCTGGAAAAACTCGCCGACCGCCTGCCGTCGGTCGAGGGTTACGTCATCATGACCAACCGGGCGCACATGCCCCAGACCAGCCTGAAGAACGTCCTGTGCTACGAGGAGCTTCTGGCGCAGGCATCCGAGGCCCCCTTCCCCTGGCCCCAGCTCGACGAGAACGCCGCGGCGGCCATGTGCTACACCTCGGGCACCACGGGCAACCCAAAGGGCACGCTCTACAGCCACCGCTCCACCGTGCTGCACGCCATGGGCCTGCTGGCGGCGGGCTGCATGGAGATCAACGTGCGCTCGACGGTGATGCCGGTGGTGCCGATGTTCCACGTCCAGGCCTGGGGCCAGCCCTATGTGACGCCGATCTGCGGCGCCCGCCTGGTGCTGCCCGGCGCCAGGCTCGACGGCGAAAGCCTGCACGAGCTGTTGGACAGCGAGAAGGTGACGGTGACCCTGGGCGTGCCGACGATCTGGCTCAACCTGCTCGCCTACCTGCGCCAGTCGGGCAAGCGGCTCGACCATCTCAGGAACCTGGTCAGTGGCGGATCGGCCGCACCGATCGCCATGCTCAAGGCCTACGAGAAGGAATACGGCGTCAACGTGCTGCAGGGCTGGGGCATGACCGAGACCAGCCCGGTCTGTTCGGGCGGCTCCTACAGCCTCGGCATCGAGAACCTCGAAGAGGACGCGCTCTACCAACGCAAGCTGCGCCAGCGCAAGTTCTTCGGCGTCGACATGCGCCTGATGGACGACGACGGCAGGGAAATGCCCTGGGACGGCGAGAGCCAGGGCGAGTTGCAGGTGCGCGGCCCCTGGGTCGGCGACGGCTACTACAACGATGCCAAGGCCACGGCTGCGGCCATGACCGCCGACGGCTGGTTCCGCACCGGCGATGTCGCCACCCTGGACCGCGAGGGCCTGCTGCAGATCACCGACCGGACCAAGGACCTGATCAAGTCGGGCGGCGAGTGGATCAGCTCGATCGACCTGGAAAGTGCCGCCATGGGCCACCCCGACGTGCTGGAGGCCGCCGCCATCGCCATGCCCCACGAGAAATGGGTCGAACGGCCGATGCTGGTGATCCTGCCCCATGAGGGCAGGCAGCCCTCGCCCGACGACATCCGCGGCTATCTCGACGGCAGGATCGCCTCCTGGTGGATGCCCGACGACATCGTCATCGTCGAGGACATCCCCCACACCGCCACCGGCAAGGTGTCCAAGCTGACGCTGCGCCAGCGTTTCAGGGACCACAAGCTGCCGACCAACTGAACCCGACAACGACAACCACCGTGTCGCGCCATGGCTTGACCATGTTGTCCATGCTGTAACCTCTCGCGCGAGCACGCCGTGCGGTCACGGCATGGGTCCTCCGGACAAGCCGGAGGACGACAGGAATACGAAAAGGAACCCGGCCATGGACTTCGACTATCCCGACAAGGTCAAGGAACTGTCGGCGCGTGTGCGCGCCTTCATGGAGGAGAACGTCTATCCCAACGAGCACCTCTACGAGGAGCAGGTGAAGGAGTTCGGCTGGACGCAGGCGCCGCCGGTGATCGAGGAACTGAAGGAAAAGGCCAGGTCGGCGGGCCTGTGGAACATGTTCCTGCCCGACAGCACGCGCGGCTTTGGCCTGTCGAATCTGGAATATGCGCCGCTCTGCGAGATCATGGGGCGCAGCTTCATCGGTGCGGAGAGCTTCAACTGCTCGGCCCCCGACACCGGCAACATGGAGGTGCTGGAGCGCTACGGCAGCGAGGAACACAAGAAGCAGTGGCTGGAGCCCCTGCTGGCGGGAAAGATCCGCTCGGCCTTTGCCATGACCGAACCCGACGTCGCCTCCTCGGACGCGACCAACATCCGCACCAGGATCGAGCGCGACGGCAACGGCTACCGGATCAACGGGCGCAAGTTCTACATCTCGGGGGCGGGCGACCCGCGCTGCAAGATCCTGATCGTGATGGGCAAGACCGACCCGGAAGCCGAGCGCCACAAGCAGCAGTCGCAGATCCTGGTGCCGATCGACACCCCGGGCGTCAAGGTGATCCGCCCGATGCACGTCTTCGGCAACGACCATGCGCCCGAGGGCCACATGGAGATCGTCTTCGACGACGTGAAGGTGCCGGCCGACAACCTGCTGCTGGGCGAAGGGCGCGGTTTCGAGATCGCCCAGGGCCGCCTCGGCCCGGGCCGCATCCATCACTGCATGCGCCTGATCGGCCTGGCAGAGCGCGCGCTGGAGACGATGTGCCGGCGGGTCGAGAGCCGCGTGGCGTTCGGGCGCAAGCTCAGCACGCGCGACACCATCCGCGCCGACATCGCCAACAGCCGCATCGAGATCGAGCAGGCCCGCCTGCTGGTGCTCAAGGCCGCCGACATGATGGACAAGGTCGGCAACAAGGCCGCCCGCGCCGAGATCTCGATGATCAAGGTGGTCGCGCCCAACATGGCCCAGACCGTGATCGACCGGGCGATCCAGGCCCATGGCGCCATGGGCATCAGCCAGGACACGTTCCTGGCCCAGGCCTGGATGTACGCCCGCACCATCCGCTTCGCCGACGGCCCCGACGAGGTCCACCGCGGTGTCATCTCGAAAGAGGAGTTGAAGAAACACGCCGAGGCATGAGCGCGCCGCGCCGCTGCACCGTTCCGCCGCAGTCCGGACGCGCCATGCGCGTCCGGACTGGCGAGACGATCCGCCACCTCGAGAGCCCCACCCAAACCGATCCAAAATGATACGGTTTTTGCTGGCGTCGAGGGGCTTTTCCGCCGATGATCGTGCCTGGAGGGAGCCGTTTGACGGGGTCCTGCCCAGTTGCGCGACCGGGTCAGGCCGAGGCGCAGCCCCGCTTGGCGGTTCCCCGGAGACCATGCGGTCGCAAGACCGCAGCATGCTTGGGATGTGAATCATGTCGGGGCCGCTCTTTTCCGAGAACAACGACGTCATCTTCTTCGACGACGTCACCGCCGGGTCCTATGACGCCCCGGTCGATCCCCACCAGATCGATGCCATGGGCGGCAACGACACGGTGGAGATGCCGTCGAACGAGACCGAACGCGTGGCCGCGGGGCTCGATGCCGACTTCACCATGCTCGGCGGCGAAGGCGACGACACCCTGATGGGCGGCGGCCTGGACGACACCCTGATGGGCGAGACCGGCAACGACACCGTCTTCGGCGGCGCCGGCGTCGACGTCATCGACGGCGGCGAGCGCGACGACCTGGTGGGCGGCGCCGAAGGCGACGACATCCTCGAGGGCGGCGACGGCAACGACGGCATCAACGGCGGCGAAGACTACGACATCGCCGACGGCGGCGCCGGCAACGACTTCCTGGTCGGCGGCCTGGGCAATGACCAGCTCTCCGCCGGCGCGGGCGACGACGGCGTCAACGGCGGCGACGGCGACGACACGCTCCATGGCGGCGACGGCGTCGACCTGCTGGTCGGCGCGGCCGGCAACGACACGCTTTTCGGCGACGGCGACAACGACGGCCTCAACGGTGCCGACGGCGACGACACCCTTCACGGCGGCGCGGGCGCAGACCTGCTGGTCGGCGAGGCGGGCAACGACACGCTGTTCGGCGACGAAGGCGATGACGGCCTCAACGGCGGCGACGGCGATGACACGATTCACGGCGGCGACGGCACCGACCTGCTGATCGGCGCGGCCGGCGACGACCATCTGCTGGGCGATGCCGGCAACGACGGCCTCAACGGCGGCACAGGCAACGACACCCTCGAGGGCGGCGCGGGCCAGGACCTGCTGGTCGGCGAAGGCGGCGACGACACCCTGCTGGGCGGCGGCGACGACGACGGCCTTGCCGGCGGCGCGGGCAACGACAGCCTCTCGGGTGGCGACGGCGCGGACCTGCTGATGGGCGGTGACGGCGACGACCAGATCGCGGGCGACGCCGGCGAGGACGCCATGAACGGCGGCGCGGGCGACGATATCCTCGACGGCGGCGACGGCACGGACCTGGTGCTGGGCGAGACCGGCAACGACACCCTTTCGGGCGGCGCCGGCGACGACGGCATCAACGGCGGCGAAGGCGACGACGGCCACGATCTCGTGCTGGGCGGCATCGGCGACGACGGCATCAACGGCGGCGACGGCAACGACATCATCAGCGGCGATCAAGGCAACGACCTGCTGCGTGGCGGCGCGGGCAACGACGTTCTTTCGGGCGGCGCGGGCAACGACATGCTGCTCGGCGAAGGCGGTGCCGACCGCTTCGTCTTCGGCGACGGCGACGGTCACGACAGCATCTTCGACCTGACCCTTGCCGGCCCCGATGCCGACCTGATCGACCTCACCGGCGTTTCCGGGCTGACCTCGGCTGCCGATGTCCTGGCCCTGGCCGTGAACTTCAACACCGGTGTCGAGTTCGACTTCGGCGGCGGCGACCCGCTGGTCCTGCTGGGCATCCAGGCCGAGGACCTGAGCGAGGGCCTCTTCCTCGTCTGAAAGCCCGCGCACGGTCATGCTTCGTGCGCATCGCGCACTCGTCATGATCCGACTAGTGCGGCCGGGATTTCGGCAACCATCACCGGCAGGTCGAAGCCTGCCTCCACGGCATCCGGAGCGGTTTCTTCGCCCGGTAGGACGAGATCGTTTCGGATCGGGTCGATCCGGAACCTGAATCATGCTCCATGTCATGCGGCCGGGCTTAAGCGCGCCCTCCCCGCGTTTCCGCCGTGCGGACGGTGGCGGCCTCTTCGACATTGCCAGCCCGCCCCGCCCTGACTAGCGTTGCGCAGCGCCGAAGGAACCATCGCAAACGCGAAGCCAAGGAGAGCCGATGTCTCTGGTCGACTATGCCAAACACGGGACCGTCGCGGTCCTGACCGTCAACAACCCGCCGGTCAACGCGATGAGCCCGGGCGTGCCCAAGGGCATCTGCCAGGGCGTGGCCAGGGCCAACGCCGACGACGCCGTCAAGGCGATCGTGCTGATCGGCGCCGGGCGCGGCTTCATCGCCGGCGCCGACATCCGCTACTTCTCCCTGCCCTGGCCGCAGGGCGAGGAGCGTTTCGCCGACATCATCGCCGCCTTCGAGGCCAGCCCCAAGCCGGTTGTCGCCGCAATCCACGGCCATGCCCTGGGCGGCGGCCTGGAGACGGCGATGGCCTGCCACTACCGCGTCATCGTGCCCGGCGCCCAGGTCGGCCAGCCCGAGGTCAAGCTCGGCTTCCCGCCGGGCGCCGGCGGCACCCAGCGCCTGCCCCGCCTGGCGGGCATCAAGGCCGCGCTCGACATGATCGTCTCGGGCAACCCGGTGAAGGCGCAGAAGGCGCTGGAACTGGGCATCGTCGACAAGGTGATCGAGGGTGACCTGCTGGAGGGCGCCCTCGCCTTTGCGACCGAGAAGGGCAAGGAGGGGAGCAAGCACCGCCGCACGCGCGACATCGTGCTGGAGCTCGACGATCGCTCCGTGTTCGAGGACAAGAAGAAGGAGATCGCGCGCAGCGCGCGGGGCATGCGTGCGCCCCAGGCCTGCATCGAATGCGTCGAGGCGGCCGTCGACCTGCCCTTCGACGAGGGCGTGAAACGCGAGCGCGAGATCTTCGAGGTCTGCGTGAAGTCCGATGAATCCAAGGCCCTGCGCCATGTCTTTTTCGCCGAACGCGCCGCCGGCAAGGTGCCGGGCGTGGGCAAGGACACCCCGCTCAAGGAGTTGAAGAAGGCCGGCGTCCTGGGCGCAGGCACCATGGGCGGCGGCATCGCCATGAACTTCGTGGCCGCCGGCATCCCCGTCACGATCGTCGAGCAGAGCCAGGAGGCGCTCGACCGCGGCATGGGTATCATTTCGAAGAACTACGCCGCCACGGTCGCCAAGGGTCGTTTGAGCCAGGAGGCGATGGACAAGGCGATGGCCCTGATCACGCCTTCGGTCAGCTACGACGACCTTGCCGATGCCGACATCATCATCGAGGCGGTGTTCGAGGAGATGGCGGTGAAAAAGGAGGTCTTCGCCAGGCTCGACAAGGTCGCCAAAGCCAGCGCGATCCTGACCTCCAACACCAGCTATCTCGACATCGACGCCATCGCCGACACGGTGCCGGACCGCCACGGCAACGTCCTGGGCACCCATTTCTTCAGCCCGGCCAATGTCATGCGCCTGCTCGAGGTGGTGCGGACGAAGAACGTTTCCGACAGCAACCTGATGACCGTGCTCGACCTGGGCCGGCGCATGAGGAAGCTGCCGGTCGTGGCCGGCGTCTGCCACGGCTTCATCGGCAACCGCATGCTGGAGGGTTACTTCGGCGAGGCCAGCATGATGGTCGAGGAAGGCGCCGAACCGCGCCAGGTCGACAAGGTGATGCTCGACTACGGCATGGCCATGGGACCGCTGGCGGTGATGGATCTCGCCGGCAACGACATCGGCTGGAGAAAGCGCAAGGATGCCGGCGGCGGCGTGCCCATCGAGGTGCGCGGCGGCTTCATCGCCAACCGCATCTGCGAGATGGGGCGCTACGGCCAGAAGACCCAGCGCGGCTACTACATCTACGAGGAAGGCAGCCGCAAGCCGGTGCACGATCCCGAGATCATGGCGCTTGCCGCAGACGCGCGTGCCCATTTCGGCCTGCAGCCGCGCGATCTTTCTGAGCAGGAGATCCTGGAGCGCAGCCTCTATCCGCTGGTCAACATCGGCGCGAAGATCCTGGAAGAAGGCTTCGCCCTGCGCGCCAGCGACATCGATCTCGTCTATCTCAACGGCTACGGCTTCCCGGCCTGGCGCGGCGGTCCGATGCACTGGGCCGGCAGCGTCGGCCTCGACAAGGTGCACGACGCCATCGTGCGCTACGGTCAGACGCTGGAGTCCGGGCACTGGAAGCCGTCGGCGCTGCTCGCGCGGCTGGCCAAGGAAGGCAAGACCTTCGAGGACTTCGACAAGGAACAGCAGGACCAGTAACCACAAGCGCCCTCACCCTCCCACCGCTTCGCGGCGGG
>JAQCLG010000225.1 GCA_027592745.1 Pseudomonadota bacterium
TAGAGCGGATTCACACGATCACCCGGAACCGTGGAACGGTTCCGGGTGATCGTGATCCGCTCTAGGCACGGCCTGCGGCCGCGCCAAGGCTGCGCAACCCTCTCCCACAAGGGGAGAGGGAGAGCAATTCACGAGCCGCGCGAGATGTGCGAATGCCGTAGGGCTTGACCGGAGGACCCATGCTGTGACGCGACCGATCCAGCCCGGGTGCACCGTGGCACTTCTGGGCCGGTCACAGCATGGAAGGTCTGGTCAAGCCAGACCATGACAAGTCGTTGGAGAGCATGCCGGGCAGGGCGCTGCTCCGTGTTGCCGCGTGTGTCCTACCCCAATCCCCGGTTCGCCCGCTCCGGCCGCTTGTGCGCCCAGGGCCGGTGCGTCTCGATGACGCCGCCCAGGCGCAGCAGGTTGCGGTCGGACCACCACGGGCCGATGAGCTGCAATCCCGTGGGCAGGCCGTCGTCGCTGAAGCCGGAGGGCACGGTCAGGGCGGGATTGCCGGTCAGGTTGAAGGGGTACTGGTAGGCGGTCCAGCTCTGGCGCGTGATGCCGCATTCCCGGCCGTTGATGACGACCGGCGCGGTGGCGTCGAACTCGGCCATCAGGGCGGTGCGTGCCGTGGTCGGCGAAACCAGCACGTCATGGTTGGCAAAGAGCGCCTGGACGCGGTTGTAGAGATCGCCGCGGGCGGCGATGGCGTCCCACAGGTCCAGCGCGCTCCAGGCCGCGCCCCATTCGGCAAAGCGCAGCAGGGAGGGGCTCAACCTGCCTTCCCATTGCGGCAGCAGCCCGGCGACGAGATGGTGGATGGCGGACTGGTAGAGCACGCGTCCGGCCTCCTCGATCCAGTCGAAGCCCTCGGGCATGGGCGTGATCCGCGCGCCCAGTTTCTCGAAGACATCGAGGCAGGCCCGTGTGTTGGCCACGACATCGGGGGCGACCTCGGGATTGGCCATCTTCTCGGCGTAGAGAACCCGCAGGCCCGACAGGTCGTTGCCGGCAAGGCCGGGCAGGGCGCCTGCCTCGCCCCGGCCCAGCGACCAGGGATCGCCGCCGGCGGGTCCGGCCATGACCTCGGTCATCAGGGCGGCATCGCTGACGGTCCGCGCCATGGGGCCGACGAAACTCTGGTTACCGAAGGGATCCGAGCGGGCCGGGTGGGCGATCATGCCGCGGGTCGGCTTCAGCCCGACGATGCCGGTGGTCGCCGAGGGGCCGCGCACCGAACCGGCGCCGTCGGTGCCCACGGCAAGCGGCGCCAGGCCTGCGGCGACCGCCGCCGAGGCGCCGCCCGAACTGCCGCCGGGCGTGCGCTCCAGGTTCCAGGGGTTGCGCGTGATGCCCGAGAGCAGCGAGTCGGTGAGGCCCTTGTGGCCGAACTCCGGCGTCGTCGTCTTGCCCACGACGATGGCGCCGGCGGCGCGCAGGCGCGCCACGGCCGGGGCGTCCGCCCCGGGGATGTCGTGCTCGCAGGTGAAGGAACCGTTGGTGTTGGGCAGGCCCTTCACGGCAACCATGTCCTTGACCGAAACCGCAACGCCGTGGAGAGGACCCAGCGGCGCGCCGGCAGCAAGCGCGCGGTCGGCGGCCTGGGCGGCGGCCAGCGCGCCCTCGCGGTCAACCGTGACGAAGGCGTTGAGGCCGTCCTGGCTCGCCTCGATGGCATCGAGTACCGCGCCGACATGCTCGCGCGCCGAAAGCGAACCCCCGGCGATGCGGGCGGCCACTGCCGCGGCAGGCAGAAACAGAAGGTCGTCGTCCATGGGCACCTGTCGGGCAAGGTCGACCGTCATAGGACGATCCGCGCGCCGTTGCGGTCAAGACCCGGCCGGGCGACGATGGCGCCATGATCGTGAAGAACGCCGGGCTCGTGCTGAAGGTGGGCCGCCAGACGCCGCTGGCGCAGCGCCCCGTCGCCTGGAGCCTGCGCCATGGCGCGGGCGAGTGCCTGCTGTGGCCGCTGATCGCGATCTTCTGGATGACGATGAGCCTGTTCCTGGCCTGGGACATGATGACCCACGGCGAAACCTAGGGCCTGCTGATGCCGGCGGTATTCCTGTTGATCGGCGCATCGCTGTTCCTGTTCGGCATCCGCGCCGCGCTCTGGCGCCGCCGCGAGACGATCGGCACCGACCAGGTCAGCGTCGAGGAGTGGGACAGCACGGGCGGGCGCGGCTGGAGCGAGCCGCTTTCGCGTTACCGCGGTCTTGCGGTGGTCGAGGTCGAGCGCGAGAGGGAGTCCATGCTCGGGCGGCTGAAGGTCGTCGTGCTCGACCACGAACAGGCCGACCGGCGCATCGTGTTGTGGAGCCAGATGATGTCGCGCGACGTCGAGCGCTGGCAGGAGGGATATGCCGGCTGGCTCGACCTGCCTAAGGTGAAGGCATTGCCGTGGAAGGCTCCGGCAGCATCGGACAAGGCAACCGTGGTGCAACGGACATGACGACAACGGCAGGCGGCTACACCTTCGACTACGACCGGCGCGTCGAACCCGGCGCCCTGCCGGTGACCCTGACCTACCGCGGCAACCCGGCCGCAGGTGTCTTCCTCATGGTCTTTTCGGTCTTCTGGTTCGCGGTGGTGATGCTGATCGCCTCGGCGATCTTTGCCGAACCCTTTCCGGTCAACCTCTTGCCCCTTGTCTTCCTCATCCCGGCGGCGGGGCTTTTTGTCGTCGGGCTGCGCTCCCTGCTGATGCGCCTGGCGGTGACCTTCGAGGCCGACAGGGTGAGGATCGACGAGAGGAGCTGGTTTGCCACGACGCACCACGCCATGGCGCTGGCCGACTATCCCGGCGTCTTGCGCGCCCGGGTCAGCTACACCCGCAACAAGAAGAGCCATGTCGCCTGGCTGGCCGTGCTGCCGCACAAGGAGCGCGCCCTGCGTGTCGTGCTCGCCGCCACCCGCGACGAGACCGAAGGCCGCCGCCTGGTCGAGGACTATGCCCGCTGGCTTTCTGTCCCGGCGCTGGAGGAAAGCGTCGACGGTTTCGATGCCCGCGGTCATGGCGAACTCGACACGCCGCTTGCCCGGCGCATCGCGGCGGGCAGCGCCACGAGCGGCTACCGGCCCGGCGGTCCGGTGCCGGCCCAGGTCAGGATCGAGCAGGGCGCCGACAGCATCGTCGTCAGCCTGCTGCGGGGACCGATGCCGCTCTGGCTTGCCGCCCTGATCGCCGGCATCGGTGCGGCCGTCGCCTTTGTCTTCATCGGCTTTGGCGCCGACCCCGGTGCCCAGATCCTGGGCGGTGGCGTCGGCCTGCTGGTGCTGGGCGGGATCCTGCGGCTCGTCCTTTCCGGAATGCGCACGACCCGCCAGATCGTCGTCACGCGCGACCATGTGGTGCTGGCCACGCTGGCCAAAAGCAGCGGCCAGAGCAAGGTCGATCACACCATGGACCACGACGCGATCGAGGCCATCCGCCTGGCGCGCGGCCCCCTTGGCGGCACGGTGCTGTGGTTCGACACCGACGCCGGCAGTTTCCAGACCGGCGCCAACATGCCCCGCGCCGCGCTGGAATACGTCCGCGACCTCGTTGCCGCGGCGCTGGCGACCGCGGGCGAGGGCTCATGACCGACGATCTGCCGCCCGAGGTCGTCCGTGCGCTGGCCTATCCCTTCGATCCGCCGCGCCATGGTTTTGTCTTTGTCGCCGGGCAGGGCCTGCGGATCGTTGCTGACGGCAAGGCGCCGCTGGGCGATGCGCTGGTCGAGCTCGATGGTGAGCGCATGGAAACCGCCGAGGCCCTGCGCCGTCTGGGTGCGCCGTCAGGCGGCGAGGAGAAGCGCACGCCGGTGGTCGGCTACGGCTCGAACGCCTCGCCCAAACGGCTGACCGAGAAGTTCGGCGACGGC
>JAQCLG010000226.1 GCA_027592745.1 Pseudomonadota bacterium
TATTCGCGGCCAGCCTCCCACGCATCCAGATCTGCTTGATTGGTTGGCCCGTCAATTGATTCGCAATCAATGGCGGCTCAAGCCGATCCATCGGCTCATGGTGACGAGCGCCGCCTACCGGCAGTCGAGCGCGGTCGACTCCGCGCGGTCGGCCATCGACCCCCACAACCGTCTCGTCTGGCGATTCAACCGCCGCCGGCTCGAAGGGGAGGCGATCCGCGACACGCTCCTGTCGCTTTCCGGCGCCCTCGACCCGACGCTCTATGGACGCGCGGGGCGTGACGAGACGACCCCGCGGCGCAGCCTCTACCTCGAGATGAAACGCAGCCGGCTCCCGGCCTTCCTCCGCACGTTCGACTCACCGGACTACGTGTCGGGGCTCGCGAAGCGGGCGGTCACCACGACCGCGCCGCAGGCGCTCGTGATGATGAACTCCCCTTCGGTGCGTGAGTGGGCGAAGCGATTCGCGGCGCGGCTGTCCACCCACGAGCCGCTGCTGCCTCCGGCGCCGGGCGGGCATCCGACCACGCTCGCGGCGCCCACGACTCCCGACTCCGCTGACGTCGCAGGAATGATCGCAGCCGCCTACAGCGTGGCGGTGGGGCGTGGCCCGAGTGCGGTGGAGTTGCAGGACGCCCGCTCGTTCATCGACAGCCAGACGGCGGCCCATGCGGCGGCCGGTCGGCAGGATGCCGCATCGGCCGCACGCATCGACTTCTGTCAGGTGCTCCTCGGACTCAACGAGACGCTGCACATCGAGTGAAGGGACTTCTCATGAGCCGGTCCGCGAACGATCGTGATCTGCCGCCGGCCTGGCTGCCGCGCCGGGAGTTGCTGCGCTCCGCTGGGGCGGGCTTCGGCATGCTCGGGCTCGCCGGGCTTCTGCAGGACGAGGGACGTGCGGCCGACTTCGCCGACGCGCCGCTCGCGCCCCGCCCGAGCCACATGCCGGCGAGGGCGAAGCACGTGATCTGGCTCTTCATCAACGGCGGCCCGAGCCATGTCGACACATTCGATCACAAGCCCGCGCTCGCCGCCCACGCCGGGGAGCCGCTGCCGGGCTTCGACAAGAACACCGGCTTCTTCGCCGGTGCGGTCGGCGGGCTCATGCCGAGTCCCTTCGCGTTTCAGAGGCACGGCGCGAGCGGGGCGTGGGTGTCGAGTCTCTTTCCGCGGCTCGCCAGGCACGTCGACAAGATGGCATTCATCAAGAGCTGCTGGACAGACTCCAACAACCATGCCCCCGCGCTCCTCAAGATCAACACCGGCATCGCGCGGATGGGCTACCCGTGCACGGGCTCCTGGGTGACCTACGGCCTCGGCAGCGAGAACCGCGACCTGCCCGGATTCGTCGTCATGTACGACACGAAGGGGCGCGGCCTGCCCAAGGGCTACGCCACGAACTGGTCGGCGGGCTTCCTGCCGGGAGTCTTCCAGGGCACGGGCATCGACACCGCTGGCACACCGATCCCGAATCTCGCCCGCGACGCTTCGCTCACCGACGCCCAGCAGCGTGCCCAGTTCTCGCTCGCCGCCCGACTCAACGGCCGCCATCGGGCGACGACCGGCGACGACGCGGCGCTGCAGGCCCGCATCGAGAGCTTCGAACTCGCGTATCGCATGCAGATGGCGGCACCCGAGGCGCTCGATCTTGCGAGCGAGACGAAGGAGACGCACGACCTCTACGGCCTCGACGACTCCACCTGCGGCCACTTCGCGAAGCAGTGCCTCATCGCCCGTCGGCTCGTGGAACGCGGCGTGCGCTTCATCCAGATCTACTCCGGCGGCGAGGAGAACCAGCGCAGCTGGGACGGTCATTCCGACATCCTCGGCAATCACTCGGGCTTCGCCGCCGAGACCGACCGGCCGATCGCCGCCCTGCTCGAGGATCTCGCCCGCCGCGGGCTGCTCGACGAAACGCTCGTCATCTGGGGCGGCGAGTTCGGCCGCCTGCCGATCGCGCAGAAGGGGGACAAGCCCGGCCGAGACCACAACCCGCACGCCTTCACCGTCTGGATGGCCGGCGGCGGCGCGCGGGGCGGCGTGACGCACGGCGCCACCGACGAATTCGGCTTCAAGGCCGCCGAGGATCGCGTGAGCGTCAACGACCTGCACGCCACGATCCTCCACCTGCTCGGCATGGATCACAAGCGGCTCACCTACCGGTTCAACGGCCGGGACTTCCGCCTCACCGACGTGGCCGGCACCGTGGTCGCCCCCGTCGTGGGCTGAACACCACCGAGCCGCAGAGTGCCCCTCCTGCCGTTCCCGGAAACCCCGCGTGCCACACCGTGAGCGCCGTCGACGTCGTCCGCGTCATCGCGACCTCGCGGCCTCGATCGCCGCGGCCACACAGCCTTCCGCCTCGCCGGCCACCCTGCGACTCGTCGCCTGCGACGGCACGACCACCCACGAATCCGTCGTGCAGCGACTGGAGACGCTTGCGCGCGAGCGCGATCAATGGCCCGTGCTCTGGATCGACGTCGAGGGCCTCGACGACCTCGCGACGATCCGGGAGATCGGCCAGATCTTCGGGATTGGCGACCTCGCGCTCGAGGATGCGGTCACGCCCGACGAGCGGCCCAAGGTCGAGGTCTTCGGCCACCAGGTGCTCATCGCCGTCCGCATGGCCCGCTACGACGGCGACTCGGTCGTCACCGATCCGATGGCGATCTTTCTCGGTGATCGGCACGTGATCACGTTCTACGACCGGTCGAGCCACGACGGCTTCGAGGGCGTGCGCCAGCGGATCCGGCAGCACCGCACGCGGATCGGCGAACTCGGCGCCGACCACCTCTGCGCGCTTTTGCTCGATGCGGTGATCGACGGGTATTTCCCGGTCCTCGAACGGTTTGGCGACCGGCTCGAGGAACTCGAGGAGGAGGCCCTCGAGTCGCCGACCCGCCAGACGCTCGCCCGCATCCACGACGTGCGGAACGATCTCATGACGCTCAGGCGCGCCCTCTGGCCGACGCGCGACGTGCTCCACGCCCTGGGCCGTGAGTCGACCGCCTACGTCGGCGACCATGCCCGGAGCCACTTTCGCCACTCCTACGATCACACGATGGAACTGCTCGACCTCATGGAGAGCTACCGTGAGATCGGCAGCGACCTGCGCGACATCTATCTCGCGAGCATCAACAACCGCATGAACGACGTGATGAAGGTGCTCACGGTGATCGCCACCGTGTTCATGCCGCTGATGTTCATCACCGGGTACTACGGCATGAACTTCCACACCGACTCACCCTGGAACATGCCGCTTTTGCGGTTTCGTTACGGGGCGTTCGTCGCCGCCGGGTTCATGCTGGCCACAACGCTCGGCATGGTGTTGTTTTTCTGGCGCCGTGGCTGGCTGCGCCGCTGGCACTGGCGCAGCGTCGGCTTTCCCGCGGCGGCTATTCTGCGTCGGCTATACAGGGCGGCGCGGCTATTCAGGGCGGCGTGGGCGCTCGGGGCGTGGCCCGCCCTCGCTGAATCCCGGGCCGCCCTCGGGTCCGGAACCGGCACCGGGCCGCGGGCCAGGCCGTGGACCACGACCGGGCATGCCGCCCTGCAGGCGCTGCATGAACTCGCCGGCGAATTTCTCGAGCTCCGTGCGGTCGAGCTTGCCGTCGCCATCAGTATCGAACGTCATGGCGCGCTCGACGAACCGCTCGGGTGAAGGTCTACCTTCCGGAGGCCTCCTGCGCTCGCCCGGGGAGGCACCGTCTCGGGGCGGCGGACCGTCACGCGGCGGACCGTCACGCGGCGGACCTTCACGCGGCGGACCTTCACGCGGCGGACCTTCTCGCGGCGGACCTTCTCGCGGCGGACCTTCTCGTGACGGACCTTCTCGCGGTGGA
>JAQCLG010000227.1 GCA_027592745.1 Pseudomonadota bacterium
GGCGCGGTGGTCGCTCCCGCGGCGATGGCGACAAAGGCGCTGGCCATCTCCGGGCCGTTGTCGAGCACGATGGCGACGCGGTCGCCGCGGCCGATGCCCATGGCGTTGAGTGCGGAAACAGTGGCGCCGACATGGTCGCGCAGGGCGCCGTAGCTGAGGGACGCCCGGCCGGGGGCACCGATGGCGGGTGCGTCGGCAGCGCCGGTGGCGAGCAGGGTGTCGATGGTCTGGGGTCGGGTCACGAGAGCCTCGGGGCCGTGGGAATGGAACCCCCTGTTTAGGCCGGGAGAACCTGTCCGGCAACGGCGGCCCGGCCCGGCCCGGGCAAGGCCGGATTGATCCGCGCGAGGGCGACCCCATATTGACGTGAAGGCCTCCACCCGCGATGGTGCCGCGCCCAAGGCCACAGAACACCCACAACACAACCGGACGGAGTGCGGTCATGAGCTGGACCGAAGAAAAGATCGATGATTTGAAGAAGCTGTGGGCCAAGGGCCTGTCGACGGCCGAGATCGGTCGCGAACTCGGCGTCTCCAAGAATGCGGTGGTGGGCAAGTCCCATCGCCTGGGCCTCAAGCCCCGTCCCTCGCCGATCGCGGGCAAGACCGCCGAGCCGGCCGCGCCGGGCGCCGCCCCCGCGGCCGCTCCCGCCAAGCCCAAGGCGGCCAAGCCGGCCAAGCCCAAGGAAGTCGCCAGGATCGGCGACATCATCGACCTTGGGCCGCAGATGTGCCGCTGGCCGTTCAACGACCCGGGCGATGAGGATTTCCACTTCTGTGGCCGCCAGGTGACCCCGAGCAAGCCCTATTGCCCGGAGCATTGCGCGGTCGCCTATGTGACCAAGTCGAGCTCGCGCGACCGTTCGCATGCGAGCTCGCATGGCTCGTCCTCGTCTTCCGCGGGCTCTGCGTCCTCCTCCTGATTCCATCTGCTGCCGGCCCCGACCGCCCGTGACGGCGGGAGGGTCGTTTCGGGACTAGGCCGCCATGGCGCCCATCGTGTGGACCGCAAACCTGCGCGCCGCTGCCTGGTTGATGGCGGCGAACGTGCTGTTTGTCGGCGTCGAGGTCTTCGGCAAGCAGCTGGTCGACGACGAGGCGATGAATCCGATCCAGGTGCTGTGGCTGCGCGCGCTGTTCACGGTGTTTGCAATGCCCTTCCTGGTGCGCCGCTCGCCCATCACGATCGCGCGGACCAACCACCTGAAGATGCAGCTGACGCGCTCGGCCCTGCTGATGGTCGCGGGCCTGTGTTTCTTCTTCTCGCTCCAGGAAGTGCCGCTGGGCGATGCCGTGGCGATCGTCTTCGTCTCGCCCCTGTTCATGACCGCCATCGCCTTCTTCTTCCTCAAGGAGATGGTCGGCTGGCGGCGCTGGATGGCCTGCGTCATCGGCTTTGTCGGCGCCCTGCTGATTATCCAGCCGGGCATGGGCGTGCGCCACTGGATGTACCTGCTGCCCCTGGGCGATGCCCTTTTCTCGGCGGTCTATGCCATCCTGACGCGGCGCATCGGCATGGCCGATTCGACCAGCACCAGCCTGTTCTACAGCGTGCTCGGCATGGCCACGCTGTTCGGCATTCCCATGATCTGGCTGTGGCAGACGCCGAACTTCGACCAGTGGCTGCTGCTGCTGGGCATCAGCGTCTTCGGCCTGATGGCCCACTTCAGCCACATCCGCGCCTATGCCGAGGGCGAGGCCTCGCTGCTGGCCCCGCTCTCCTACATCCATGTCGTCTTCACGACCTTCATGGCCTTCGTCGTCTTCGGCACGCTGCCCGACGCGATGGCGGCGGCCGGCATCCTGCTGATCGTGGGCGCGGGGCTCTACATCCTGCACCGCGAGACGATGCGGCGCGGCCGTCCGCGACCGGTGCCGCCGCCGGGACCCGAACCGCAGCCGCCCGTGCGCCAGTAGGACTGCGCCCCGGACCGCCCTAGACTGCGACCACGGCAACCGCGGGAGAGCACAGGATGGCGTCGGATCTGAAGCTGGTCAGCGCGGAAGTCTGCCCCTATGCCCAGCGCACGCGCCTAGTGCTGCTGGAAAAGGGGCTGGAGGCCGAGACGGTCGAGATCGACCTGCGCAACAAGCCCGGCTGGTTCGCCGAGGTCTCACCCTACGGCAAGGTCCCGGTCCTGCTGCACGATGGGGCGCGCATCTGGGAATCGGCGATCATCAACGAGTACCTCGAGGAGATCTTTCCCGAGCCGCGCCTGACGCCCGATACGGCGGCGGGGCGTGCCGCCATGCGCATCTGGATCGCCCACGACGACGTCAAGTTCGTGCCGGCGACCTACAAGGTGCTGCTGGCGCGCGACGATCCGGAGCGCCAGAAGCTCCATCGCGAGACCATCCTCGATGCCTTTGCCTTCATGGAGCGCGAGGCCCTGGGAAGGCGGGCATCGGGGCCGTGGTGGCTGGGCGAACAGCTCACCCTGGCCGACCTTGCGATCTATCCGCACATGGAACGCCTGGCGGTGCTGGAGGAATACCGCGGCATCACGCTGCCGCCCGCGTGCGGGCGCCTGCGGGAGTGGCTCGCGGCCATGCAGGAGCGCCCCAGCGTGCGTGCGACGCGGAAGGACGACGCCTACCACATCGCCGCCTACGCCAAGTATGCGGACGCCTCGGCCAACGGCACCACGGCGGCGGACATGCGGCTGTAGGCGGGCCGGCAGCCTTCAGTAGCTGATGGCGGTGATCTCGAGCTCGCGTTCGCCCTTGGGCGTGGTGAAGACGACGTCGTCGCCCACCGACTTGCCCATCAGGGCGCGCGCCAGGGGGCTGACGATCGAGATGCGGCCCTGATCGAGGTCGGATTCGAACTCGCCGACGATCTGGTAGCTCGCTTCCTTCTCGGTCTCCAGGTCGACCACCGTGACCTGGGCGCCGAAGGCGATGCGGTCGGTGGGCTGGCGGCGGATGTCGATGAGCTGGGAATCGCCCAGGATGCCCTCGAGCTGGCGGATGCGCGCCTCGGTCATGCCCTGGCGTTCCTTGGCTGCGTGGTACTCGGCGTTCTCCTTGAGGTCGCCATGGCCGCGCGCTTCCTCGAGCGCGCGCCCGATCGCGGGCCGCTCCTCGTTCTTGAGCCGCTTCAACTCCTCCTGGAGTCGCTCGTAGCCTTCCGGCGTGATGGGCGAAGGCACGTCTGTTCTCCTGCTCGTGCAGCGATGATGATTCCGTCTGTGCGCCCGTATTGGCATCCGGGCGGCGATGCGTCAACGGCGGGCGAAATGGCCGACCAATTCCAGATGATGGGACCAGAGGAACTGGTCAAGGGGGGCAAGGGAAACGAGTTCGTAGCCGCCGTCGGCCAGCGTGCGGGCATCGCGGGCAAAGCTGCCGGGATGGCAGGAGACATAGGCGATCGTCGGCACGGCGGACGCCGCCAGCGCCTCGGCCTGGGCACGGGCTCCGGCGCGCGGCGGGTCGAGCACCACGGCATCGAAGCGGGCGAGTTCGGCGGCATCGAGCGGGGAACGCTCGAGATCGCGCTGGGTCGCGCGGAAGGTCTTCCGCTGGGCGGCCATGGCGGCCTGGCGCGCGGTGGAAACCATGGCGGCGACGCTTTCGAAGGCCTCGACGCGCCGCTGCGGGCCGAGCGCGAACCCCAGCAGGCCGCAGCCGGCGAACAGGTCGGCGACCGCGCCGGCGGCCGGCAGGATGGCGTCCAGGCGTGCGCCGATGGCGGCTTCGCCCCAACCCGTGGGCTGGACGAAGGCGCCGGCGGGCAGGGCGACCTCGACGGCGCCGGCGTTCAGGCAGGGCGTGCGGCGGTCGGCCAGCAGGTAAGGCGGGCGGCCTTCCTCGCGCCAGGCGATGCGCGCCAGG
>JAQCLG010000053.1 GCA_027592745.1 Pseudomonadota bacterium
TGCGGGTTACACGGACCCTGCCGGACTGTGCCGGAGGCTAGGTTGGCGGAGGGGAAGGGATTCGAACCCTCGATGGGGCTCAACACCCCATACTCACTTAGCAGGCGAGCGCCTTCGACCACTCGGCCACCCCTCCGCCGGCGCTTTTAGAGAACGCATCCCCTGCCGTCAACGAAGGGTTGCCCTGATGGCCCACTTTCGTTCCGGTCTCGGGGAAAGGGCGCCTCGAAGCGCTGCAATCCGGCGGATGGCCGCCTGATTCGTCTGGACCGAGGCACACTGTGCCGTGCTGCGGCAGGTGCAGGCGCACCCGGTCAAGGCACCGCTCAGCCGCGCTGTACCGCCGGACGGGCGCCGATCGTGTCGCACCACTGCTTCACCCTGGGGAACTGCGCCCAGTCCACGTCGTACCATTCCGCGCGCATCACCCAGGGACAGGTCGCGATGTCGGCGATGGAGTAGTCGCCGGCCAGATGGTCGATCTCTGCCAGGCGCCGGTCCATGACGCCCAGCAGGCGCATCGCCTCGTCGCGATAGCGCTTCTTGCCGTAGGGCACGTCTTCCTTGGCGAATTTGATGAAGTGGTTGGCCTGGCCGAACATCGGCCCGACCCCGCCCATCTGGAACATCAGCCATTCCAGCACGGCGATCCTGGCGTGCGGCTCGGCGGGCAGCAGCCTGCCGGTCTTTTCGGCGAGGTAGATCAGGATGGCGCCGGATTCGAAAACGCTGATCGGCGCCCCGTCCGGCCCTTCGGTGTCGACGATGGCGGGGATGCGGTTGTTGGGCGAGATCTTCAGGAAGTCCGGCGCGAACTGCTCGTCCTTGCCGATGTCGATGGCGTGGACGGTGTAGGGCAATCCCACCTCCTCCAGCATGATCGAGATCTTGCGGCCGTTGGGCGTGCCCCAGGTATACAGTTCGATCATGGGGTTACCTCCGCTTGTTCATCTATCGCATCGGACTGGCCGCAGCATCGGCCGGGACCATCGTTACGCCCCCACGAGCGCCTGTTCGAGGTCGGCGATCAGGTCGCCGATGTGTTCGATGCCGACCGAAAGGCGCAGCAGGTCCACAGGAACGGGGCTGTCGGGTCCCTCGACCGTGGCGCGGTGTTCGACCAGGCTTTCGACCCCGCCCAGCGAGGTGGCGATCTTGAAGACGCGGAAGCGCGACCAGACCCGCATGGCTGCGGCCTCCCCGCCCTTGACGCGGATCGAGAGCATGCCGCCGAAGCCGCCGGTCATCTGGCGTGCGGCGACGGCATGGCCGGGAAAGCTCTCCAGGCCGGGATACAGCAAGGCAGCGACGCCGGCATGGCCCTCCAGGTGACGCGCGATCGCGATGGCGCTGCGGCAGGCCCGCGCGACGCGCAGGTCCAGCGTGCGCAAGCCCCGCATCAGCAGCCAGGCCTCCAGCGGCCCCAGGATCGCGCCGGCCTGGTGGCGGATCGCCGCCATGCGCTGCCAGAACGGGCCCGCCTCGCGGCAGGCCAGCACCCCGGCGATGATGTCGCTGTGGCCATTGAGGTACTTGGTCGCCGAATGCATGACGAAATCGGCGCCGAGATCGAGCGGCCGGGTGAGCAGCGGCGTGGCAAAGGTGTTGTCGACGACGCTGACCGCGCCGGCCTCGCGCGCCACCGCACAGGCCGCCGCAAGGTCGGTGATCGCCATGCCGGGATTGGCCGGGCTTTCCAGCCAGACCACCTTGGTCTCCCCCGGGCGGATCGCCGCGCGCAAGGCGTCGAGATCGCCGGTCGGGAACCAGTCGGCCGCGATGCCCCAGGCCGCAGGCAGGGTCTTGACCATGCCGCGCACGCCCCAGTAGAGCGAATCCTGGATCGCCACCCGGTCGCCGCTCGCCAGGGCCTGGAACACCGCCGCGGCCGCGGCCATGCCCGAGCCGAAGAGTTTCGCCTCGGCCGCCCCTTCGAGTTCGGCGATCACCGCCTCGGGCTGCTCGCCCGTGGGGTTCTGGTCGCGGCCATAGGCATAGGGCTTGCCGTAGGCGGCCGGATCGGTGGCGTAGGTCGAGGCCATGTGGAGCGGCAGCACGACCCCGGCGTGAGGCCGGCTCTCCCAGCCCAGCCCCTGGGCCAGCTTCGTGCCGATGCCGCGGCCGCGGTTGCTTCCCGGCCCGCCCATGGCGCGGTCCAGGTCGTCGCAGAGGTCGGCGGCATCCTCCAGCCCGATCGAGAGGCGCAGCATGGCCGGCGGCACCGGACTGTCGTAGCCGTCCGATACGTGACGATGTTCGATCAGCGTCTCGGGTCCGCCCAGCGAGGTCGCGTTCTTGATCAGCTTCGTTGCGCCCCAGACCGCCGCGGCATCCTCGACGCCGCCGTCGATCTCGAAGGCGATCATGGCGCCGAAACCGTCCATCTGCCGGCGCGCCAGAGCGTGGCTGGGATGGCTTTCCAGCCCCGGATACAGCACGCGGCGCACCCGGCCATGGCCTTCCAGAAACCGGGCAACCGCCATGGCGCTGGCCTGGGCCCTTTCCATGCGCAGGTGGAGTGTGCGCATGCCGCGCAGCAGCAGCCAGGTCTCGAAGGGCCCCAGCACCGCGCCGGAGCGAAAGCGCATGTGTTCGACATGGCGCCACCAGTCGTCGGCCCTGGCAGTGGCGATGGTGCCGGCGACGACGTCGCTGTGGCCGTTGAGATACTTGGTCGCCGAGTGCAGCACGATGTCGGCGCCCAGCTTCAGCGGCTGGAACAGGGGCGGCGGCATGAAGGTGGCATCGACCACCAGGCGCGCCCCGGCCTCGTGCGCGATGCCTGCGCAGGCCGCGATGTCGGGCACGATCAGCTCTGGGTTCGAGGGCGCCTCGACCCACAGGATCTTCGTCTGTCCGGGCCGGATCATCGCCCGCATGGCATCGAGATCGCCCGCGGGATAACTCTCGAAGACGATGCCCCAGTGGTTGGCCATGTCGGTCGCCATGAAGTGCAGGCCGCCGTAGCCGACTTGCGGCAGCAGCACGTAATCGCCGGTCTTGAGCGCCTCGACGACCATGGCCGTGGAGGCCGTGCCCGAACCGGTCACCAGCGCGGCCTCGGCCCCCTCAAGCCGGGCGAGCAGCGCCTCGACCTGCCAGTAGGTCGGGTTCTCTGGGCGGCTGTACCAGATGCCCTCGTCCCTCGCGAAGGCCGAGTTGCGCTTGTAGGTCGTGGCCATCTCGATGGCCGGCACGACCCCGCCCGACATCGGCTCCAGCCAGCCCAGCGCCTGGGCGAGCAGCGTGTCGGTATGGGCGTTGTCGGGAAGGTCAGCCATGAAAGGCCGAACTCGCAGAAGGCAATTCCCTCTCCCCAGCGTGGGAGAGGGTTGCGGAGACTTGGTGCGACAACGTCGCGCCTAGTCGTAGCTGGGTGAGGGGGAGCCCTGAGACGGAGAAGAATTCACGCCGCGCTCCGCGCGTCGCCCCCTCACCCCGACTCTCTCCCACGTCGGGGAGAGGGGTAAGGAGCCAGAGCGCGCAGTCAACCATCGAGCTTCTTCTTGAGAACCTCGTTGACCATCTTCGGGTTGGCCTTGCCGCCCGAGGCCTTCATCACCTGGCCAACGAAAAAGCCGAAGAGCTTGTCCTTGCCGGAGCGGTACTCGGCGACCTTCTGCGTCTCGCGCGCCATGACCTCGTCGATCACCGCCTCGATCGCGCCGGTGTCGGTGACCTGCCTCAGCCCCTTCTCCTCGACGATCTGCCCCGCGGCCTTGCCGGTCTCGAACATCTCGGCAAAGACCTCCTTGGCGGTACGCCCGGAGATCGTGTCGTCCGATATCAGGTCGAGCAGTTCACCCAGCGCGTCGGCAGAAACCGGACTTTCGCCGATCTCCTTGCCCGCCTTGTTGAGCAGGCCGAAGAGCTCGGAGATCATCCAGTTGGCCGCGAGTTTCTTGTCGCGCCCCTCGGCGACGGCCTCGTAGAAGTCGGCATTCTCCTTCTCGGCGACCAGGACGGAGGCGTCGTAGGGCGACAGGCCGAACTCGGCCATGAAGCGGTGGCGCTTGGCATCGGGCAGTTCGGGCATCGAGGCGGCGACGGCGTTGATCAGTTCCTGCTCCAGACGCAGCGGCAGCAGGTCGGGATCGGGGAAGTAGCGGTAGTCGTGCGCCTCCTCCTTGCTGCGCATGCTGCGCGTCTCGCCGCGCCCGACGTCGAACAGGCGCGTCTCTTGGGCAACCGTGCCGCCGGCTTCCAGGATGTCGACCTGGCGCAGCGCCTCGTATTCCAGCGCTCGCGACATGAAACGCACGGAGTTGAGGTTCTTGATCTCGCAGCGCGTGCCGTAGGCCTCCCCGGGACGCCGCATCGAGACGTTGGCGTCCACGCGCATCGAGCCTTCCTGCATGTTGCCGTCGCAGGTGCCGACGTAACGCAGGATCGAGCGCAGCTTGCGCACGTAGGCCGCCGCCTCCTCGGGCGAGCGCAGGTCGGGCTTGGAGACGATCTCCATCAGGCCGACGCCGGAACGGTTGAGGTCGACGTAGGAATGGCCGGGGTCCTGGTCGTGCAGGCTCTTGCCGGCATCCTGCTCGACATGCAGGCGCTCGATGCCGATGACCTTCTCGCTGCCGTCCTCCATCTCGATCACCAGGCGACCCTCGGAGACGATGGGCTGCTTGAACTGCGAGATCTGATAGCCCTGCGGCAGGTCGGGATAGAAGTAGTTCTTCCGGTCGAACACGGAGTAGCGGTTGACCGTGCCCTCGATCGCAAGGCCGGTCTTCACCGCCTGTTCGATGCAGGTCATGTTGATCACCGGAAGCATGCCCGGCATGCCGGCATCGATCGTCGAGACCTGGCTGTTGGGCTCCGAGCCGAACTCCGTCGAGGCGCCCGAGAACAGCTTCGACTTCGAGACGATCTGGGCGTGGACTTCCAGGCCGATGACGTATTCCCAGGTGCCCGTCGCCCCTTCGATGGTGCTCGCCATGGTCAGAACCCCTCCGGACGGGTGTCGAAGCCCGCAGCGTGCTCGATGGCGCGGCCGACGCGCAGCACGGTGGCCTCGTCGAACGCCTTGCCGATGATCTGCAGGCCGAGCGGCAGGCCCTCACCCGAAAGACCCGCGGGCACCGACATGCCGGGCAGTCCGGCAAGGTTCACCGGCACCGTGAAGATGTCGTTGAGGTACATGGCGACAGGATCGGAGGGCGGCTCGTCGGCCGGGAACGCGGCCGACGGGGTCGCGGGCGTCAGGATCGCATCGACATGGCCGAAGGCGTCGCGGAAATCCTCGGCGATGCGCGTCCTCACCTTCTGCGCCTTCAGGTAGTAGGCATCGTAATAACCTGCCGACAGCACGTAGGTGCCGATCAGGATGCGCCGCTTGACCTCCTTGCTGAAACCGGCGGCTCGCGTCTTCTCGTACATCGAAAGCAGGTCGTCGGCTTCCACACGCAGGCCGTACTTCACGCCGTCGTAGCGCGACAGGTTCGAGGAGGCCTCGGCCGGCGCCACGATGTAATAGGCCGGCAGCGCATACTTCGTGTGCGGCAGGCTGATCTCGACCATCCTGGCGCCCTGCTCCTCGAGCCACGCACTGCCCTGCTGCCACAGCGCCTCGATCTCGCCCGCCATGGCCTCCGAGCGGTACTCCTTCGGGATGCCGATGGTCATGCCCTTGACGCCCTTGTCGAGGTCGGCCTCGAAGTCGGGCACCGCGACATCGGCCGAGGTCGAGTCCTTGCCGTCATGGCCTGCCATCGCGCGCAGCATGATCGCGGCGTCGCGCACGCTGCGCGTCATCGGCCCGGCCTGGTCGAGGGAGGAGGCAAAGGCGACGATGCCCCAGCGCGAGCAGCGCCCGTAGGTCGGCTTGATGCCGACGGTGCCGGTGAAGGCCGCAGGCTGGCGGATCGAACCGCCGGTGTCGGTTCCCGTCGCGCCCAGCGCCAGGCGTCCGGCGACGGCCGCGGCCGAACCGCCGGAACTGCCGCCCGGGACACGCGCGCGATGGTCACCGCGGGCCTTCCAGGGATTGATCGCGGGGCCGTGGTAGCTCGTCAGGTTCGAGGAGCCCATGGCGAACTCGTCGAGGTTGGTCTTGCCCAGCATCACCGCGCCCTGGCGCCACATGTTGGCCGTCACGGTCGACTCATAAACAGGATGGAAGCCGTCCAGGATGTGCGAACCGGCCGTGGTCAGCGTGCCCTTGGTGCAGAACAGGTCCTTGATCGCCACGGGGATGCCTTCGAGCAGGCCGTTGCCCTCGCCCCTGGCCCGGCGCGCATCGCTGTCCTGGGCCATGGCGAGCGCCATCTCCGGCGTCTCGGTGATGTAGGCGTTGAGTTCGCGGCTGGTCTCCATGGCGTCGATATGCGCCTCGACCAGTTCCATGGAGGACAGTTCGCCCTTGGCCAGCAGGTCGCGCGCCTGCGCGATGGTGAGATCGGTCGGGTTCATTCCACCACCTTGGGCACGACGAAGAAACCGTGTGCGGAGCTTGGCGCGTTCTTCAGGATGGCTTCGGCATCGCCGCCGTCGCTCACCACGTCCTCGCGCGCCTTCAGGTTCATCTCGACCACGCTGGTCATGGGCGCGACGCCCGCGACGTCGACCTCGTCGAGTTGCTCGACCCAGGCCAGGATACCGCCCAGTTCGCCGGCAAGGCGTTCCTGCTCGGCAGGCGTGGTCGCGATCCGGGCCAGCCGGGAGATGCGCGCAACGGTGGTCTTATCGAACGACATATGACATGGTCCCTGCCGCGAAGTCATTGAAACGGCTTGGAAAAACGTGACCGAGACTGACCCGGAGCGCGCGAACCTATCACCGGCCCCAGAGAGCGACAAGCCGCTGCGGGATGCGGAGACGTTCGCGCGCCTGGCGCCCGCCGGTGTGCTGCTCGGCCTCGATCCCGGCACCAAGACCATCGGCGTGGCCGCCTGCGATGCCACGCGCCGCCTGGCAAGCCCGGTCGAGACCATCCGGCGCACGAAGTGGGCCGCCGATCTGGCCCGGCTGGCGGCCATCGCGCGCGAGCGGCAGGCCGTGGGCATCGTGCTCGGCTACCCCCTCAACATGGACGACAGCGAAGGCCCGCGTGCCCAGGCCTGCCGCCAGATGGGCCGCAACCTGATCCGCGGCCTGCACCTGCCCGTGCTGCTCTGGGACGAACGCCTGTCGAGTTTTGCCGCCGAGGAAGCCATGATGGAGGCCGGAATCAGCGCCGCCCGCCGCCGCGAACGCATCGACCGCGCCGCCGCCGCCCTGATCCTGGAAGCGGCCATGGCAGCGCTGGCGAAGCTGGCGTGAGCGCCTTCTCAAACCATCATCCCGGCCGAGCAGCGCAGCGCCGCCGAGCCGGGATGACAGGGTTTGTAAGGCGCGCTCACCTGCGCCACGGCGCCTGAACCATGGCCTCGACCTTCGCCGCGCTCGCCCCCATCTTCCTCGTCATCGGGCTGGGCGTCTGGATCCGTCGCTGGCTGAAGGCCGACGACGGCTTCTGGCGGCTGCTGGAGAAGCTCACCTACTTCATCCTCTTCCCTGCCCTGCTGATCCATCGCCTGGGCACCACGGCACTTCCCGAAAGCGGGCTGGTCGCGGCCATGGCGGCGTTGCTGTTGCCCTCGCTGGTCGTCACGGGCATCGGCATGGCGCTGCGCCGGCCGCTCAACATGAACGGCGCCGACTTCGCCACCGGCACCATGGGCGCGATCCGCTTCAACACCTATGCGGGGCTGGCGGGTGCGGTGGCGCTCTACGGCCAGGAAGGGCTGGCGGTCTTCGCCCTGCTGCTGGCGGGCTACATCCCGTTGGTCAACATCATCAGCGCCCTGCTGCTGGGGCGTTTCGCCCAGGCCAGCGCCGCCTCGCCGCGCGCCCTGCTGCGTGCCGTCGTGACCAACCCGCTGGTGGTGGCCTGCGCCATCGGCATCGTCATCAACCTTTCCCATGTGCCGGTTCCCGCCTTCGCCGAGCGTACCCTGGCGATCCTGGGCAACGCGGCGCTGGGCGCCGGCCTCGTCTCGGTCGGCGCCGCCCTGCGCATCGACAGCCTGGTCGCCGACCGGCGCGGCATCGCCATCGCCACCGCAGTCAAGCTTCTGGCCCTGCCGGCGCTGGCGGCGGCTTTCTGCCATCTCTTCGGCGTCGGCGACCTGGAACGCGGCGTCGTCGTGCTGTTTGCGGCCCTGCCTTCCTCGCCCGCGGCCTATGTCCTGGCGCGCCAGATGGGCGGCAATGCGCCGATGATGGCGGGCATCATCACGGTCTCCACCCCTGCCGCGATGATCGCCATTCCGCTGGTGCTGGCGCTTTTCGGGTGACGAAACCACCACCCTTCGATATAGACCCGGCTTCAGCATGACCGCTGAACACAAATCCCACTATTTCCCGCACCGCCACCTGCTCGGCATCGAGGAGCTGTCCGCCCCGGACATCCTCCACCTGCTCGACCTGGCCGACAGTTATGTCGCGCTCAACCGCAGGGCCGAGAAGAAGCAGGACACCCTGCGCGGGCGCACCCAGATCAACATGTTCTTCGAAGCCTCGACCCGGACGCGCACGTCCTTCGAGCTGGCGGGCAAGCGACTCGGGGCCGATGTCATCAACATGACGCCCACGACATCGGCCATCAAGAAGGGCGAGACGCTGATCGACACGGCAGCGACGCTCAACGCCATGCACCCCGACGTGCTGGTCGTGCGCCATCCCGACAGCGGCGCGGTCAAGCTGCTCGCCAACGCGGTCAACGCCGCGGTGATCAACGCCGGCGACGGCAGCCACGAACACCCCACGCAGGCCCTGCTCGACGCGCTGACCATCCGACGACGCCTGGGCACCCTCTCGGGTCTGACCGTCGCCATCTGTGGCGACATCGCCCACAGCCGGGTTGCCCGCTCCAACATCCTGCTCTTCAACACCCTTGGCGTGCGCGTCCGCCTGGTCGCGCCGCCCACACTGCTCCCCACCGCGGTCGAGCGTTACGGCGTCGAGGTCCACCACGACATGCGCGAAGGCCTGAAAGACGTCGACATCGTGATGATGCTGCGCCTGCAGCTCGAGCGCATGCAGGGCAGCTTCGTGCCCAGCGAGCGCGAGTACTTCCACTACTACGGCCTCGACTACGACAAGCTGGCGATGGCCAAGCCCGATGCCCTCATCATGCATCCCGGCCCGATGAACCGCGGCGTCGAGATCGACAGCGAGGTCGCCGACGACATCAACCGCAGCGTCATCCTCGACCAGGTCGAGATGGGCGTGGCAGTACGCCAGGCCTGCCTCGAGGTGCTCGCCCACAACCTCGACAAGTCGGACCACAACCAGTGAGCCCGCGTCTGGCTGATCTTTCGATCAAGAAGACGCGGCCCGGCCGGGTCGCCTACCACAATGCCCGCCTGCTCGATCCCGAGACCGGGCTCGATGTCCGGGGCGGCCTGCTGACCGAGGGCGAGTTCATCTTCGACCTGGGCCCCCATGTCACCGGCGAGGGCCTGGCCGAGGACTACACCGTCGTCGATGCCGAGGGGCTCTGCCTGGCGCCCGGCCTGGTCGACATGCGCGCCCACCTGCGCGAGCCGGGCTACGAGCACAAGGAGACGATCCACACCGGCTCCCGTTCGGCCGCGGCGGGCGGCATCGCCACCATCGCCTGCATGCCCAGCACCAACCCGACGATCGACGACGTCTCCCTGGTCCACTTCATCGAACGGCGTGCGCGCGAGACCTCGCTGGTCAAGGTCCACCCGATCGCCGCCGTTACCAAGGAGCGCAAGGGCGAACAGCTCACCGAACTGGGCCTGCTGTCGGATGCCGGCGCTGTCGCCTTTTCCGACGGCCTCAACCCGATCGCCAATGCCAACGTCCTGCGCCGCGCCCTCTCCTACGGCACCATCTTCGACGTACTGCTGATCCAGCACCCCGAGGACATCGCCCTGTCGGGTTCGGGCGTGATGAACTCCAGCGAACTCTCCACGCGCCTGGGCCTGCCCGGCATCCCGGCCGAGAGCGAGGCGCTGATGGCCGCCCGCGACATCCGCATTGCCGAGATGGTCGGCGGACGCCTGCACATCGCCCACGTCACCACCGCCGAGACTATCGAACTGGTGCGCCGCGCCAAGATACGCGGCCTGAAGATCACCTGCGACACCGCGCCGCAGTACTTCGCGCTCAACGAAAATGCCGTCGGCGACTACCTGACCTTCGCCAAGGTCCGCCCGCCCCTGCGCAGCGAGTCCGACCGGCAGGCCGTGGTCGCCGGTCTCAAGGACGGCACGATCGATGCCGTCGTCTCCGACCACGCGCCCCACGACCAGGACAGCAAGCGCCAGCCCTTCGTCCAGGCCGCCTTCGGCATCGTCGGCCTGGAGACCATGTTGCCGCTGCTGCTGGAGACCGTGCACAACCGCCACCTCTCCCTGCTCGAGGCGCTGGCGACCGTCACCTGCCGCCCGGCCGACCTGCTCAAGCTCAGGGCCGGCCGTCTGCAGAAGGGTTTTCCCGCCGATCTGGTGCTCTTCGACCCGGACCTCGCCTGGCGCATCGACCGCAAGGCCTTCCAGAGCAAGTCGAAGAATTCGCCCTTCGACGAACGCCCCGTGATGGGCCGCGCCTTGCGCACCGTCGTTTCAGGCCGCACGGTGATGGCCTTCAGCGACGAGGACTGACCATGCCCGACCTGATGGGCGGTTTCGAATACACTTGGCCGATCTACCTGACTGCCGTGGTCTGCTACCTGATGGGATCGGTGCCCTGGGGCCTGCTGCTGACCGCCATGGCGGGTTACGGCGACATCCGCAAGCAGGGTTCGGGCAGCATCGGCGCGACGAACGTGCTGCGCACCGGCAACAAGATGCTGGCCGCCGTGACCGTGCTGCTCGACGCCGGCAAGGGCTGGGCCGCGACCTTCTTTGCCTGGCAGGTCGGCGGTCCGGATTTCGCCGTCGTGGCCGCCGTTGCCGTCGTCCTGGGCCACATGTTCCCCGTCTGGCTGAAGTTCCGCGGCGGCAAGGGCGTGGCGACGGGCGCCGGCGTTTTGCTCGGACTGGCATGGCTGCCCTTCCTGATCTGCTGCGGCGTCTGGCTGCTCGTGGTGCTGCTGACCCGGATCTCCTCGGTTGCCGGCATGGCGAGCGCCGTCGCCGCGCCGATCGCCATGTGGTTTGTCCTGCACGACATGCAGTACGTCCAGGCGACCGGGTTGATCGCCATCCTCATCGTGCTGCGCCACCACGCCAACATCGCCCGCCTGCTCAAGGGGCAGGAGCCCCGCATCGGACGCAAGGGCCCGTGACCCCTGCCCGGCAGGCCCCGGACACGGACCTTGCCGCACGCCTGCGTCTTGCCCGCACGCCCCATGTCGGCCCGCGCAGTTACCGCGAGCTGATCGCCCGTTTCGGCAGTGCCGAGGCCGCCCTCGATGCCCTGCCGTGGCTGTCGCGCCGCGGCGGCCGCGAACGGGTACCGCCCCCGGCCGAGGCGGTTGCGGCGGAGATCGCCGCCCTGGCCCGCCTTGGCGGGCGTTTCGTCCTTGCCAATGATCCCGCCTCCTCCCCCCTGCTGGCGGAGATCCACGACCCGCCGGTCGCCCTCGCCGCCTGCGGCGATGCCGTCCTGCTGCAACGCCCGGCCATCGCGGTTGTGGGTTCGCGCAACGCCTCGGCGGCCGGCAGGCGGCTGACCGAGCGGTTCGTCGGGGAACTGGGACAGGCCGGTTTCGTCATCGTCTCGGGCCTGGCCCGTGGCATCGACGCCGCCGCCCACCGCGGATCGCTCGAACACGGCACCATCGCCGTCGTCGCCGGCGGCATCGACCACGTCTACCCCCCCCGAACATATCGACCTGCAGGCCGAGATCGCGCGCCACGGCCTGCTGCTGTCGGACCAGCCGATGGGTCTGGTGCCGCGTGCCGGTCACTTTCCCCGGCGCAACCGCATCGTCGCCGGCCTTGCCCAGGCGACCCTGGTGATCGAGGCCACCGAGACCTCGGGCGCCCTGATCACGGCGCGCCTGGCGGCCGAGAACGGACGCGATGTCTTTGCCGTGCCGGGTTCGCCCCTGGAACCCCGCTCGCGCGGCTGCAACCGCCTGATCCGCGACGGCGCCATGCTGGTGGAGAGCGCCTCCGACATTCTCGAGGCACTTGCCCTGGAGATCCGTGCCATCCCCCGCGGCGCGCCTTCCGAACCCGCCGGATTGCCCTTCGAGGAGGGCGAAATCGCCCTCGCCGAGCTGCCCGAAGACAGCCACGAGCGGCTCGTTGCGGCACTGGGGCCGGTCCCGGTCGAGGTTGACGAACTGGTACGCCGATGCCAAGTAACTGCCGCTGAGGCCCAGATCATGCTTCTGGAACTCCAACTTGCGGGGCGTGTCGAACGGCATCCGGGCAACAAGGTTTCCTTGGTGCCGGCATGACGAAACCTGCTTTTCCATCCCTCGAACGTCGCACCAGAGGCGCCTGATGCCCGTCGTTGTCGTCGAGTCGCCTGCCAAGGCAAAGACGATCGAAAAGTACCTCGGGGACGATTTCACCGTCCTGGCGAGCTACGGTCATGTCAGCGACCTGCCGCCCAAGGACGGCTCGGTTCTGCCCGATCGCGACTTCGAGATGATCTACGAGACCAGCGAAAAGGCCCACAAGCCGCTCAAGGCCATCGCCCAGGCGCTCAAGGGGGGCGGCAACCTGGTGCTGGCCACCGACCCGGACCGCGAGGGCGAGGCGATCTCCTGGCACGTCCTGAACTGGTTGAAGGAAGGCGGCAAGCTCGATGGCCGCTCGGTCCAGCGCGTCGTCTTCCACGAGATCACGCGCGATGCCGTGCGCGACGCCATGGCCCATCCCCGCGACATCGACATGGACCTGGTCAACGCCCAGCAGGCCCGCCGTGCGCTCGACTACCTGGTCGGCTTCAACCTGTCACCGGTGCTCTGGCGCAAGCTGCCGGGCAGCCGTTCGGCCGGGCGAGTCCAGTCTGTCGCCCTGCGCCTGATCTGCGCCCGCGAGACCGAAATCGAGGCCTTCAACCCCCAGGAATACTGGACCGTCGAGGCCGATTTCCTCAAGGTCGAGGGAGCCAAGCTGGTCGCCCGCCTGACCCAGCTCGACGGCACCAAGCTCGACAAGTTCGCGCTGGGCAAGGGCGACACGGCCCACGCCGCCGCCCGGCGCGTGCGCGAGGGTGCCTTCACCGTCAAGTCGGTCGAGCGCAAGCAGGTCAAGCGCAACCCCCAGCCGCCATTCATCACCTCGACGCTGCAGCAGGAAGCCTCGCGCAAGCTGGGCTTTGCCGCGCGGCGCACCATGCAGATCGCCCAGAAGCTCTACGAGGGCATCGACATCGGCGGCGAGACCACCGGCCTCATCACCTACATGCGTACCGACAGCGTCAACCTCAGCCAGACCGCACTCGATAGCGCGCGGTCGTTGATCCGGGAACGTTTCGGCGACCGCTACCTGCCCGAGAAGCCGCGCAGCTTCCGCTCCTCGACGCGCAACGCCCAGGAAGCCCACGAGGCGATCCGTCCGACCGGCTTCGAGCGCACGCCCAACGAGATGGCCAGGCACCTCGACAGCGATTCGGCCCGGCTCTACGAGCTGATCTGGAAGCGCGCCCTGGCCAGCCAGATGGAACAGGCCCTGCTCGACCAGGTCGGCGTCGACATCGCCACCCAGCGTTCCGACGTGGTGCTGCGCGCGACCGGCTCGGTTGTCGCCTTCGACGGTTTCATGCGCCTCTACCGCGAGGACTTCGACGAACCCTCCGACGAGGACGATGCCAGCGACCGCCGCCTGCCCGACGTGAAGGAAGGTGAACCGCTCAAGGTCGGCGAGGTCCGCCCCGACCAGCACTTCACCGAACCGCCGCCGCGCTACACCGAGGCCAGCCTGGTCAAGCGCATGGAGGAGCTCGGCATCGGCCGGCCCTCGACCTATGCCGCGATCATCGGCGTGCTGCAGGACCGCGACTATGTCGTGCTTGACAAGAAGCGTTTCGTGCCCCAGGAGCGTGGCCGCCTGGTCATCGCCTTCCTCGAGGCCTTCTTCCCGCGTTACGTCGAATACACCTTCACCGCCGGGCTGGAAGAGGAACTCGACCGCGTCTCCAACGGCGATGTCGACTGGAAGGAGGTGCTGCGCGCCTTCTGGAAGGCCTTCCACCAGGCGGTCGAGAAGGCTGGCGTCCTGGAACGCCCGCAGGTCCTCGAGGCGATCGAGAAGACCCTGTCGGACCACATCTTCCCCAAGGGCAAGGACGGCGTCGACGTGCGCAAGTGCCCGACCTGCGCTGCCGGCCGTCTCTCCCTCAAGCTCGGCAAGTTCGGCGCCTTCATCGGCTGCTCGAACTATCCCGAGTGCCGCTACACCCGCCAGCTCATCGCGGGCGACGACGATGGCGTCGACGAGGGGCCGCGCCTGATCGGGCAGGATCCGGAAAACGGTCTGCCCGTCACGCTGCGCCGCGGCCCCTACGGCACCTACCTGCAGAAGGGCGAGGCCGGCGAGGACAAGAAGGTCAAGCCCCAGCGCGTCACTGTGCCCAAGGGCACGCCGCCCGACAGCATCGACCTCGACACCGCGCTGCGCCTGCTGTCCCTGCCCCGCGAGATCGGCGTCCATCCCGAGGACGGCGAGACGATCCTGGCCGGCATCGGGCGCTTCGGCCCCTACCTGAAGATCGGCCCGAAGTACGTCTCCCTGCCCAAGGACGACGACGTGCTGACCATCGGCCTCAACCGTGCCGTGGTCGTGATCGCCGAGAATGCCGCCAAGGGCGGCGGCCGTGGCGGTTCCGAGCCGCTCAAGGTGCTGGGCGAACATCCCGCAGACAAGAAGACGGTCGACATCCGCAAGGGCCGCTACGGCCCCTATGTCGCCCATGGCCGCACCTATGCCTCGCTGCCCAAGGGCGTCGAGCCCGAGGACCTGACCATGGAGCAGGCGCTGGAGCTTCTGGCCAAGAAGTCCGGCAAGAAGGCGCCCGCGAAGAAGGCCGCTGCCGAGAAGGCCCCGGCCAGGAAGGCGACTGCGAAGAAGGCGCCGGCAAAGAAGAAGGCGGCCAAGAAGAAGACGGCGAAGAAACCAGCCAAGAAGGCGCCCGCGCCCAAGAAGGCGGACGCGAAAGGAAACCCGGCCGACGCCGATGCCCCAGAAGAGGCCTGAACGCGGGCAACTGCCGACGCGCGACGAGATCCTGGCGTTCATTGCCGAGAACCCGGGACGCGTCTCCAAGCGCGACATCGCAAAGGCCTTCGGCATCACCGGCAGCCACGTCCGCACCAAGCTGAAGGAACTCCTCCGCACGATGAAGGAGGAGGGCCAGATCGGCCGCACCGCAGGCCGCCGCCTGGAGATCGCTGGCGACCTGCCCTCCGAGATGGCGGTCGAGATCATCGACATCGATGACGATGGCCGCGCCATCGCCGAACCCCTGATGTGGCATGGCGACACGCCCCCTCCCCGCATTCCCCTGCTGCCCGGCAGCCGCAAGCGCGGCGGCCCCGCGCCGGGCATCGGCGACCGCGCCTTCGTCCAGGTCCGCCGCGACGGCGAGCACTGGGAAGGCCGCGTGCGCCGGATGATGGAGGGCGAGGCCGAGCAGATCGTCGGGGTCTTCCGCAACACCTCCGCGGGCGATCGCATCATCCCCACCGACCGGCGCAAGGGCCACAACTTCCATGCCCAGCTCATGCCCGGCATCGCGCCCGAACACGGCGACCTCGTGCTTGCCGAACCGCTGCAGTCGCGCCGCTTCGGTCCCATCGAGGCGCGCGTCGTGCGTGTGCTGGGCTCGTGGGAGGACACCGATGCGGTCAGCCTGATCGCCATCGCCAGCGCCGGCATTCCCACGCACTTTCCCGAGGAAGCGCTGCGCCAGGCAGCGGATGCGCAGCCAGTGAAGGGCCTGGGCAAGCGCGAGGACCTGCGCGACATCCCGCTGGTCACGGTCGACGACATCGATGCGCGCGACTTCGACGATGCGGTCTGGGCCGAGCCGACCAGGGAACACGGCGCGGCCTGGCATGCCATCGTCGCCATCGCCGATGTCGCCCATTACGTCACGCCCGGCAGCGCCCTCGACCGCGCCGCCTATCGGCGCGGCAATTCCTGCTACTTCCCCGACCGCGTGGTGCCGATGCTGCCCGAGCGGCTGTCCAACGATCTCTGCTCGCTGCGTCCCGGCGAGGATCGCGCCTGTTTGGCTGTGCACCTTTGGCTGGGCGCCGACGGCAATCTGATCCGCTGGAAGTTTGTGTGCGGGCTCATGCGATCGGCGGCCCGGCTGACGTACGATGCCGTCCAGGCCCATGCCGACGGCAACCCCGGCGAACTGACGCGCGACCTGGGCGCCGACCAGATCGCCAACCTCTACGGCGTCTATGCCGCCCTTCGCGGCGCCCGCGACGAGCGTGGCGCGCTCGACATCGACCGGCCCGAGCGCAAGGTGCGGATGGAGGAAGGCAGGATTGCCGAGATCGGCCTGCGCCATCGCCACGACAGCCACAAGATGATCGAGGAGCTGATGATCGCGGCCAATGTCGCCGCGGCCAGCGCGCTGGAGGACCGCCGCCACCCGGTGATGTACCGCATCCACGACCAGCCCAGTGCCGAGAAGGCCGAGGGCCTGCGCGAGTATCTCGCCAGCATCGGCATGTCGCTGCGCAAGTCGCCCCAGTTGCGCCCCAAGGACTTCGCCCAGGTGCTCGAGCGCGCCGCCGAGAGCGAGTTCAAGGACGCGATCAACGAGACCGTGCTAAGGAGCCAGTCCCAGGCCGAATACGCGCCCGAGAACATCGGCCACTTCGGTCTGGCCCTGCCGCGCTACTGCCACTTCACCTCGCCGATCCGGCGCTACGCCGATGTCCTGGTGCACCGCGCCCTGATCCGCGCCTTCCACCTGGGCGACGGCGCCCTGCCCGACGATGCCGGCGCCGAGTTCGACAAGGTCGGCGTCCACGTCACCGCGACCGAACGGCGCGCCATGCGCGCCGAGCGCGACGCCATGGACCGCTACCTCACCGCCTATCTCGCCGAGCGCCTGGGCCAGACCATGACCGGGCGCATCACCTCGGTCGGCCGTTTCGGCGTCTTCGTGCGCCTCGACGAGACCATGGCCGACGGCCTGCTGCCCGCCCGCCGCCTGCCCGGCGGTCCCTTCCACACCGTCGAGGGCCGCCAGCGCCTGGAAGGCAACGGTGTCGTCTACAGCCTGGGCGATGCCGTGACCGTCAAGCTGGTGGAGGCCGATCCCGTGCAGGCCTCCGTCGGCTTCGACCTGGTCGAGGGTGGCACCGACGCGCCGAAGTCCCGCGGCCCGCGCACGCCGCCCGGGCGCGATCCCAACCCGCCGCGCCGGGGCAGCAAGCGGCGCTGAGCCCAGCCGATTGGCCGCCGCGACAAATCGGGTTATCCTGTGGATAAGTGGGCCGTCCGGCCCTCGACGATCAGGGGGCACCTCATGACGGCACAAGCCGCGCTCGCACAGGAGCGACGTAACGAAGCGGCACGGCCGACGCCGGTCCAGCGGCGCTGGCTGGAGCGCGGCCGTGACCAGGCCGGCGGCAAGCTCCCCTTGTTCGACGAGGACGGCCGAGACATCGACCCGCGCACGATCAAGACCTGCATCCGCCAGGGCTGGGCCGAACCCTGGATCGCCAATCCGATCAAGCCCGACTGGCTGGTCTGCCGCCTGACGGCGGCGGGGCGCGAGATGCTGGAGCGCGAGTAGTCGCCCGCCTTCCCCGCTCAGTCCGGCGGAATCTCCCCGCCGAAGTGTTCCCAGAACTCCGCCGTGGCGTTGCGGTGCGGAAACGGCCCCTCGGGCACCGGCACGCCGAGGAATGCGCACAGCGGCTCCCATCTCTGCGCCACGTCGAACACCAGAAGCCGCTCGGGCGCGATGGCAGCACGGACGTCCTGTTCACGCTTGCGGTAGGCCGCCAGCGCCACCTCGCGGTCCAGCGCATGGCCCGAAAAGGTCTGCTCGACGATCAACTCGGCCGCGGCCGCGGCCATGGCGGCCACGTGGGGCGGCATCGGCAACGCGTGGCGGTGCGCGAAGAACTTGCCGATCGTCTGGGAGTAGCTCTTCCACCACGATTCCTCAGGCCGCATGCTGAGCACGACCTTGGCATGCGGGAAAGCTTCCGCCAGCTCGCGCCAGACATGGGCGCCCGGCCAGTCGACCTGCGCCACGTAGCCCGCGAAGACGGCGTTCCAGTCGACCGGCCTGCCGGCCGCGATGGCCTGCCAATGGGCGACCTGCTCGGGGTGTCCGAACGGTTCCTCCATGTGATGGCAAGGCCCGAAGCCGAGCTGCTCCAGCGCCGTCTTCAACGAGAGCGTTCCGGTGCGCCCGAAACCGGGTCCGATGATCGACAGCGCCATGGCCTGAACCCCGCAATGTGACGGCGATTTCACACGTCTTTTCCGCCACTTACGCATAGTCTGCCGCAGCCGTGGCATGCCGTACAGTCGTGTGGTGAAATATTCCGCCATGCCCGTGCCGCAAGGCGTACAAGTCTGGACAAATGGCGGCCCAGGCCGGAGCATGCGGCTCCCGTCACAATCCCAGCCTATCGGACGTTCCCATGAGCGAGGAAAAAGCCCGCCCCGTGAAGCCGCGCGATGCTGCCAGCGTCGTGCTGATCCGCGGCAGTGCCGACAAGGCCGAGGTGCTGATGGGCCGGCGCCGCAAGCGCGCCAGTTTTCTGCCCAACATCTACGTCTTCCCGGGCGGGCGGGTCGATGCAAGCGACCGCCATGCGCCGCGCGAGCTGGCCTTCCACCCCCATGCCGAGCACCTGATCCGCAAACACGCCCCGGCCACCGCGCCGCTGCCGCTGGCGATCGCGGCGCTGCGCGAAACCTTCGAGGAGACCGGCTACCTGATCGCGCGCGACGCCCCGGCCGGCGCGCTGGACGGACTGCCCGCGACGCCCTTCTGGGAGGCCTTCCGCGCCGAGAACGCCCTGCCCGACCTGGCGCGCATGCACTACATCGCCCGCGCGCTCACCCCCACCATGTCGCACAAGCGCTTCAACACGCGGTTCTTCATGGTCGACGCCAACGAGGCGCGCGGCGCCCTGATCGACGAGGGCGAACTGGAGGATCTCCACTGGATCGCGCTCGACAGGGCCCACCGCCTGCCGATCGTCGACGTCACCGAATTCGTGCTGAACCAGGCGCGCCGCCGCTGGGCCGACCATGCCGCCGGCCAGCGCCAGGAAAGCGTGCCCTTCCTGCGTTACCTGGGAGGGCGCCAGCGCATCGAACATGGCTGAGCTCGATCTTTCGCCGCGCGACCGGCGCCGTTGCCTGATCGCGCTGATCGGCGCCCTGGCCGTCGTCTCGACCCTGAGTTCCCTGATGTGGCCGATCCTATCGGAGGCCCTGCGCAACCGCGGCTGGGACGAGACCATGATCGGGGTAAACGCCGCGGCCCAGTTCGGCGGCATCGTCGTCGTCGCCCTGCTGGTGACGCGCATCATCCCCCTGCTCGGCTTCTACCGCACGATTCTCACGGGCCTGACGGTGGCAGCGGTGATGCTGGCCCTGCTGCCGCTGCTGCGCGACTACTGGGCATGGTTCGTCCTGCGCTTCCTGATGGGCATGGGCATCTCCCTGCTCTTCACCGCCGGCGACACCTGGGTCAACTCGATCGTCGAGGATCGCGTCCGCGGCCGCTGGCTGGGGATCTACAGCACCGTGGGCATGGCTGGCTGGGCCGTCGGCCCGATCATGGGCTCGATGATGGATCCGGAGAGCTTCTGGCCTTTCGCCGCCGGGCTGATCGCCATCGCCATCGCCACCGTCGTGCTGCTGCCGACCCGCCGGATCGACATCAAGCTCAGCGCCCAGGCCGACCACGATCCGGGACGCGGCAAACTGCTGGCGGTGTTCATCATCGCGCCCACCGTGTTGCTGTCGTCGGCCATGTTCGGCATCGTCGAGGGCAGCGTTCAGTCCTTTGCCCACCTCTACACCATGGATCTTCTGGGCCAGCAGTTCCGCAGCATCGGCTACGCCGTGATCTGGGTCGCCTCGGTCGGCGCCATCTTCTTCCAGTTCCCGGTCGGCTGGCTCGCCGACAAGATGGACCGCGGCTGGTTGCTGGTGATCTGCGTCGCCATCCTGTTCCTCATGGTCGCCCTGCTGCCGGTCCTGATCGGTTACGGCACCGACCCCTGGTGGACCCCCGGCGCCTTTGCCCTGTGGGCATCGCTCTCGCTCTGGGGTGGTGCCATGGGCGCGATCTTCACCGTCGGCATCACCCTGCTGGGCCAGCGCTTCAGGGGCGTCGAGCTGGTCGCGGCCAATGCCGTGTTTTCGGTGCTGTTCGGCGTCGGCGGGCTGGTCGGCCCCTTCATCGTCGGCGCGGCCATGGAGCATTTCGGCTCGCGGGGTTATCCCGCAGCACTTGCCCTCACCGTGCTCGCCTACCTGCTGTTTGCCGCCTATCGCCAGTTCCTGCGCACCGGCTGGCGCCGTCGCGCTTGACTTGCGCCGGGCTGCGGCTATGTTCGCCCTCCAAATCAGCCTCAGGACAAGGGTGTCATGGCCAAGCCCACCACCATTCTGGTCAAGCTCGAGAGCACGGCCGACACCGGTTACTACTACGTGACCAAGAAGAACCCGCGCACGCAGACCGAGAAGATGGTCTTCCGCAAGTACGATCCCGTCGCGCGCAAGCACGTCGAGTTCAAGGAAACCAAGCTCAAGTAGGCTGCTGCCGGGCGCGCCTGCGCTCGTCATCGAAAAGACCGTGCGAACCATCGGGCGGCGTCATGCAAGTGGCGCCGCTTTTGGTTTAGAACGGATTCACATCCTTCTGCGCAATCGCGAAGCGATTCCGCAGAAAGATGATTTGCTCTAGACGGCGCCTGCCCCGTCGCCCCGGCGGACTTCAGTCCTGCGGGCCGGCGGCAGTTTCGACCCGGTTGCGTCCTAGGTCCTTGGCCCGGTAGAGCGCCTGGTCGGCGGCCTGGAACAGCGCCTCGGGGTTGGCGCAGCCGGGATTGAGCGCGGCCACGCCGATGCTGATCGTGATCGGCAGCTCCGGGTTTCCCGCCCCCGCGGCGAACGGCTTCTCGGCGATCATCTGGCGCAACCGCTCGGCGACCGCGCAGGCGATGGCGATGGGTGTCTCGGGCATCACCACGACGAACTCCTCGCCGCCGTAACGTGCCGAAAGATCGGTCGAGCGGGTCGCCTGGAGCATGCGCCGGCCCAGTTCGACCAGCACGATATCGCCCGAGACATGGCCATAGGTGTCGTTGACCACCTTGAAGTGATCGACGTCGAGCACCATCAGCGTCAGCGGCTTGTTGTTGGACCGGGCGCGCTCGAATTCCCGCGCCAGGTAGGTCATCAGGTAGCGCCGGTTGTGCAGGCGCGTCAGTTCGTCGAGCGTGGCCATGGAGACGCTGGTCTCGATATCGGAACGCAGGCGGTCCTGGTAGTGCTTGCGCCGCACCTGCATGCGCACCCGCGCGATCAGCTCGTTGCGGTCGACCGGCGACATGACGTAGTCGGTGACGCCGAGATCCAGCGCCTTGGCCAGGCGCTCCAGGTCGCCGTCCTCGATCAGCACCAGGATCGGCACCATGCGCGTCGCCGGCCGGCTGCGCAGCTGCGAGGCGACCCGCAGGCCGTCGATATCCTCCAGCGACAGGCTGATGACGATCACCGCGTAATCGCCCGATTCCGCCATGCGCAGGGCATCGGCCTCGGTCGCCACGACATCGACGTGGTGGTGGTCGGCCAGCGCCTCGGCCATGAAACGCGCGCGGGAGTCGAAATCCTCCAGCAGCAGCACGCGGGCGCCCTCGACCAGCTCGCCCCAGCGCAGCGCCTGGTTGCCAAGGACCGCCCCGTCGTTCACGCCAAGGCGCAGGCGCAGTTCGTCGAAGGTCACCTTGAAGCGCAGCAGCGAACGCACCCGCGCGAACAGCGCCAGGTCGTCGACGGGTTTGGTCAGGAAGTCGTCGGCGCCAGCCTCCAGGCCGACGACCCGGTCGGCGGTGTCCGACAGCGCCGTCACCATCACGATCGGAATGTGCATGGTCTCGGGCTGCTCGCGCAGGTGGCGGCAGACCTCGTAGCCGTCCATGTCGGGCATCATGACGTCGAGCAGGATGAGGTCGGGGCGTTCCTCGACAGCCATGCATATGGCCTCGGCGCCGCCCCTTGCGGTCAGCACGTCGTAGTACTCCCTCGTCAGCTTGGCTTCGAGAAGCTTCACATTGAGCGGCTGGTCGTCGACGACGAGGATTCTGCCGGTCATGACAAGGAACGCACTATCCCAGGAAGCGCTTCACCGTCTCGAGAAACTGGTTCACCGAGATGGGCTTGGCGATATAGGCGTCACAACCGACGTTCAGCACCTTCTCCTCGTCCCCCTTCATGGCAAGAGCCGTCACGGCGACGACGGGGATGTGCCTGGTCGTTTCCTCGGCCTTGATCCACTGCGTGACATCCAGGCCCGAGGCTTCCGGAAGCTGGACATCCATGATGATGAGGTCGGGCAGCTTTTCCTTGGCGATGCGGAACGCTTCCTCGCCGTTGAAGGCCTGCAGCACGGCGAACCCGTTGGCGTCGAGAAGGTCGTTGAAGAGCTTCATGTTGAGCTCGTTGTCCTCGACGATGAGAACAGTCTTGGCCATGGAGGCTCCTCGTGCGTCTGCGAAGCTCTGCGCTTGATCCGTGCCGCCCGTGCGCGCACCCGATCCCCAGGACGCGTCAGCAGCTTGCACCTGTGGCCTGTTAGCATATGTTTCGACCGACCGCGTACATTGCTTATGCAGCGAAAGTACCATGACGGAACACCGAAAAACTGCAAAAGAATCTGCATTGCACAACCTGGAGGCCGTGGCTGCCCTGGTCGCGGCCGATCGCCCCCTGCTGATCACCGAC
>JAQCLG010000054.1 GCA_027592745.1 Pseudomonadota bacterium
TCGCTTCCATCACAACGCGATGCCAAAATCCAGATACAAGGGGTCTTGCGCGCGGCAGCGCGGACATGAGTCGATGCGCCTGCATCGCCGTTGCTGCCCCCTCACCCAGCTTCGCCCAGGCACGGCCCATGGCCGCGCCAAGGCTGCGCAACCCTCTCCCACGAGGGGAGAGGGGGTGCCGGCCACGACAGAGTTCTGATTGCCACGAAGGAACCCCATGACCTCTCCCGAATCCCGCATCCGCACCGACTTCCCGCACCAGGTCGAGGTCCACGAGACCGTGTGGATTCCGCTCGCCGACGGCACGCGGCTGGCCGCGCGGATGTGGCTGCCGGTGGGGGCGGAGAAGAGCCCCGTGCCCGCCATCCTGGAATACATCCCCTACCGGCGGCGCGACGGCACGCGGGTGCGCGACGAACCCATGTAGGCCTGGTTCGCCGGCTGCGGCTACGCCTGCCTGCGGGTCGACCTGCGCGGCGCGGGCGACAGTGACGGCCTGCTCCATGACGAATACCTCAAACAGGAGCAGGACGACGCCCTGGAGGTCATCGCCTGGATCGCGGCCCAGCCCTGGTGCGACGGCAAGGTAGGCATGATCGGCATCTCCTGGGGCGGCTTCAACGGCCTGCAGGTCGCCGCGCGCCGGCCTCCGGCACTCAAGGCGATCATCACGGCCTGTTCGACCGACGACCGCTACAACGACGACATCCACTACATGGGCGGCTGCGTCCTGGGCGACAACTTCTCCTGGGCCTCGACCTTCTTCGGCCGCGTCAGCCCGCCGCCGCCCGATCCCGACGTCGTCGGCGAGGCCTGGCGCGCGACGTGGCTGGAGCGGCTGGAGGCGACCCCCCTGCTGCTGGAAACCTGGTTGCAGCACCAGCGGCGCGACGCCTACTGGAAACACGGCTCGGTCAACGAGGATTACAGTGCCATCGCCTGCCCCGTGTTTGCCATCGGCGGCTGGAACGACGGCTACCAGAACGCGATCCCCCGCCTGCTGGAGGGCCTCACGGTGCCGCGCATCGGTGTCGTCGGGCCGTGGTCGCACACCTACGGCTTCCGCGGCGGCCCCGGCCCCATGGCCGACGTGCTGTCGGAATACGTGCGCTGGTGGGACCACTGGCTGAAGGGCATCGACACCGGGATCATGGAGGAGCCGATGCTGCGCGCCTACATGCTGGACTCGCAGAAGCCGATGGCGCGGGTGGTCGACTGGCCCGGCCGCTGGATCGGCGAGCCGGCCTGGCCCGTCAGCGACGGCGGCATCGCCTGGAAGACCCTGGCGCTCAACGACCGCGGTACGCTCTCCGATACCCCCGAACGCGGCAACACGCCGATGACGGTGCGCTCACCGCTTACCGTGGGCTTCGCCGTCGCCGGCGTGCCCGCGCTGGAGACCGACCAGCGCATGGAGGATGCCGGCTCGCTCTGCTTCGATGGCGAGGTGCTGGCCGAACCGCTGGAATTCCTCGGCGCGCCCGAGGTGACCCTCTCCTTCAGCGTCGACAAGCCGGTTGCACAGGCCGTGGTGAGGTTGAACGACATCCATCCCGACGGCGCGGTCAGCCGCATCACCTGGGGGGTGAAGAACCTCTGCCACCTCCACGACCAGGAAAACCCGGTCGCGCTGGAGCCCGGCCGCACCTACACGGCCAGCTTCAAGCTCAACGATACGGCCTACCGCGTGCAGCCCGGGCATCGCCTGCGGGTCGCGGTCTCGACCAGCTGCTTCCCCATGGTCTGGCCCGCGCCGGAGGCCGCCACGCTGACACTCATGCCCGGCACCAGCAGCTTGCGCCTGCCCCTGCGCAAGCCACGTCCGCTGGACGCCGAGGTCTCCTTCGACCTGCCGCGCGAGGCGCCCTCGGGCGTGGTGACGCCGCTGGCGCCGGGCGCCAGGCGCCAGACCCTCTCGATCGACGCCGAGAGCGGCCTGTGGTCCCTGGAGGTGGTGTTCGACGACGGCCGCCAGCGCATCGAGGAGATCGACCTGGAGATCGCCTCCTGGCGGCGCGAGCTGTGGACGATCCATCCCGACGATCCGACCAGCGCCACCGGCGCCATCGACTACGGCTTCGAGCGCAAGCGCGGTGCCTGGGTCACCCGCCACGACGCCCGCTGCACCATGAAACTGACGAAGGAGGACTACCTCCTGCACGCCGACCTCGACGCCTTCGAGAACGGCGAGCGCATCTTCGCGCGTTCGTGGAACCGGAGGGTGGCGCGGGATCATAGCTAGATCGCCGGACGTCCCGTCAGCGCCGCCAGGCCTTCGTCCAGGACGCGAACCAAGCGGTCGACATCCTCGCTGCGTGTCGTGGGGCACACGAGCATCATGTTGTAGTAGGGCGTGATCACGACGCCCCGGTTGAGGCAGAACAGGACCAGGGCCCGCTCGATATCGTTCTGTGCGGCAAGCAGCGCCTCGGACCCGTTGCGCGGCCGATCGGGCGCGCACACGAACTCGACGCGCAGGCCCAGGCGTGACGCGTGCCAGGGCAAGCCGTGATGGGCTATGAGACGGGAGATTTCGCCCTCAAGCCTTTCGGCGAGCGGCATCGCCCGGGCATAGACCTCGTCGGTCAGCACCTCTTCGAGAACGGCGCGCATGGCTGCGAGCTGGAGGGCGTTGCCCGACAGGGTCGTGCCGATGTCGCTGAAGACCGAGGCGGCATCACCCATGCCATCCTGGATCCTCGCCTCGACCGCTTCCGTCAGGCCATAGACTGCCGCCGGCATGCCTCCCGCTATGTGCTTGCCCAGGACGAAGAAGTCGGGCTCCAGCCCAAGGGCGCGCGTGCAGCCGCTGGGGTCCATCGAGATCGTGTGGGTCTCGTCGATCGCAAGCAGGGTGCCGTGTTTCCTCGTCAGAGCCCGCAGCATCGCGTGGTAGCCGGGCAAGGGGGCGACCATGCCGCAGTTGGTCATGACCGGCTCGGCGAGCACGAGGGCGACATCGCCCGGCGCCAGTGCCTGGTCGAGCGCCTCGACGTGGTTCCATTCGATGACCTTCGTCATCGCCGTGAAATCGCGGACCTCTCCCAAAAGACCGGGGCGGTTCCTGGGCCGGCCGTTCTCGATGACCACGAAGGTGTCGTCGACGGCGCCGTGGTAGCAGCCGTTGAACACGAGGATCTTGGCGCGCCCCGTTGCCTGCCTTGCCCAGCGGATGACCGATCGGTTGGCATCGCTGGCCGTGCGGTCACCTGCCAGCGCGTGAGGCCGAACCTGCGCGTCAGGAGATCTCCCACCACGACGGCGTCCTCCGCGGGCAGCATGGTCGTCAGCCCGCGCTCTGCCTGGCGGATCACCGCACGCGCGACCGACTCGGGAGAGTGGCCGAACATGGCGCCCGTGTCGCCAAGACAGAAGTCGTTGTAGGCGTTGCCGTCGACATCGAGGAGCGAGGCGCCCCTTGCCTCACGAACGAACAGCGGGAAGGGCGTCCCCCAGTCCTTCATCCAGACCATGGGAACGCCGTGGAACCAGTGTCGGCCGGCATGCTCGGCCATGGCCCTGGACGTGGGGTTGCGTTCGGCAAACAGGGTTCGTTCTGCCTCGACAAGAGCGCTGACGCGATCCTGCGGCACGTCCTGGACTCCTGGCATCATCGTTGGCTTGTCCTCGCTGGCACGGTCATCGTATCGCGACGATCGCCGTGTTCCAGAGCGAAGTGGTTCCCGGGACGCCTTCGTTCGAAGATCCCTGGACGCCATGGGTGTGCGGGCACAAGCTCTCGCCGTTCTCGCCACCGCCGCCAGGAAGGAAACACCATGTCCGACGAGATCACGCCGAAGCTGCTGAAGCAGCTTGCGAAGATCGATACGCCGACGATCTGCAACACGATGGACGTGCTCGATATCGAGCAGGCGGGCAGGGGTTTCATCACCCAGTCCTTCGTCTGCGTCGATCCGCGGGCCAAGTCGATCGTGGGCTTTGCCAAGACGGCGACCTGCCGGGCGGTCGAGCCCTCGTCGCTGTCGCGCGCGGAAGAGACGAAGCTGCGCGAGGCGTACTGGGACTACATGGCTTCCAAACCCGCGCCCTCGATCTGCGTCATGCAGGACCTCGACGGCGAACGCGCCGGCTTCGGGGCGATGTGGGGCGAGGTCAATTCCAATCTGCACAAGGCGCTGGGCTGCCTGGGGCTGGTGACCAACGGTTCGATCCGCGACATCGACATGTGGGCGCCGGGTTTCCAGGCGATCGCCGGGCTGATCGGCCCGAGCCACGCCCATGTCCACTACGTCGACTTCGGCCGCGACGTGCAGGTCCTGGGCATGTGGGTCAAGGACGGCGACCTGATCCACGCCGACGGCCATGGCGCCGTCGTCATCCCGCGCGCCATCGCCCACAGGATCCCCGAGACGGCGGCCATGCAGGCGCGCAAGGAGAAGGTGATTCTCGACGCCTGCAAGGACAAGAACTTCACGCTGGCCAAGCTGAAGAAGGCCTATCGCGCCGCCGCCGACGTGAAGTAACGCCGCGCGGGCTCAGACCGCCGCGTGTTCGCGCATGTGGCGGTCGAAGTTGGCGATGAAACCGGCAAGGTCGTGGCCGGCATGGCGCGGCGCCATGTCGTCCGCCTTGCGGGTGACGGGCAGGCCGGGCAGGGGTTGGACCACGGTGTCGAAGTCGGGCACGGCGAAGTAGCCGATGGAATAACGCTCGCGGTCGCGGGGCGGGTGGACGCGGTGCATGGTCGAGCGGAAGCGCCCGCCCGACCAGCATTCCATCATGTTGCCGATGTTGACGACGAAACAGCCGGGTTCGGGCGGCACCGGGACATAACCGCCGTCCGGACGCTGGACCTCCAGCCCGCCCACGGGGCTGGGCAGCAGAATGGTGATGGCGTTGGTGTCGCGATGGCTGACGAGGTCGTCGGCCGGCGCCTGCCCGGTGCCGGGACGCGAGAGATAGTGGAGCAGGGAGATGTTGGTGAGCTGGTGGGCAAAGAGCCCGGCCAGCACCGCCTCCTCCTGGCCCAGGGCCAGGGCGAAGGCGCCGATCAGGCGGCGCGAGACGGCATCCACGGCAAGGCGGTAGGCCTCGATCGCCGCGCGGAACCCCGCGGGTTCCTCCGGCCAGACGTTGGGGCCGTAGAGGCCGGAGGTCGCGGCGACCTCGGGATCGGTGGGTGCCGGATCCTCGCCGACGATGAAGGCCTCGTAGAGCGCCGGCGGCGCATCCTTCCGGTTGGCGCCGAAGGGGGTGACCGGGATGTAGCCGCGATAGACCCCCTCGCGCCGGGTCAGGCGGCGCTTCTCGTCGTCCGGGCGGGCGAAGAAAGCCTCCTGGGCGGCGCGGGCATCGGCGATCACCCCATCGGGCACGCCGTGGCCGGCGACATAGAGGAAGCCGACCTCCTGGCAGGTCGCGCCGATGCGTTCGGCCACGGCAAGGCGGGCGGCGCGGTCGCTGCCGGAAAGGGGGGAGATGTCGATGACGGGAAGCATGGCGGCTCCTGCTGCAGACGGGTTCGCCGTGCCCGGAACGGGGCGGCGGCGCGGCCCTGAAGGAACGCCAAGTGCCAGTTGGTGACGCCACTATCCCGGCAGCAGGCGGTCCGGTCAAGGCGGTGAAGTTATCAACAGCGGGTGCGGACAGACTGCCGCAAGACTGTTAGAATCGGCCCGCCCGGGGGACGGGCACGGGCACGGGGGACGACATGCTCAACAGCTATTTCAAGCTCGACCAGCACGGCACCACCGTGCGCACCGAGATCCTGGCCGGGGTCACGACCTTCCTGACCATGGCCTACATCATCCTGGTCAACCCGCTGATCCTTGGCGATGCCGGCATGGACAAGGGGGCGGTCTTCGTCGCCACTTGCATCGCTGCGGCGATCGGCTCGGCGCTGATGGGGCTCTATGCCAACTATCCCATCGCCCAGGCGCCGGGCATGGGGCTCAACGCCTTCTTCACCTACGGCGTCGTCCTGGGCATGGGTTATCCCTGGCAGACCGCACTGGGCGCGGTCTTCATCTCCGGCATCTGCTTCATCGTCATTTCCGTGCTGCCGGTGCGCGAGTGGATCATCAACGCGATCCCCCGCTCGCTGAAGATGGCGACCTCGGCGGGCATCGGCTTTTTCCTGGCGATCATCGCGATGAAGAATGCCGGGCTGGTGGTCGACGATCCGGCCACGCTCGTCGCCCTGGGCGACGTCACCTCCTGGCCGGTGATCCTGGCGGTCGCGGGCCTCATCCTGATCGCCGCGCTCGACGCCCTGAAGGTGCCGGGCGCGATCATCATCGGCATCCTGGCCGCGACAGCCGCCGGCATCGTGCTGGGGGTGAGCGAGTTCCAGGGCGTGGCGCGCATGCCACCCTCGCTCGGGCCGACCCTGTTCGCGCTCGACATCGGTGCGGCGCTCGATGCCGCCCTGTTCGGCATCATCTTCGCCTTCCTCTTCACCGACCTGTTCGACACCGCAGGCACGCTCATGGGTGTCGCCCACCGCGCCGGCCTGCTCGACAAGGAAGGCAAGCTGCCGCGCCTGCGCCGCGCCCTGATCGCCGATTCGGTGGCGACCACCGCCGGCGCCCTGGTCGGCACTTCCTCGGTCACCAGCTACATCGAGAGTGCGGCGGGCGTGAAGGCGGGCGGGCGCACCGGACTGACCGCCGTGACGGTGGCGATCCTCTTCCTTGCCGCGTTGTTCCTGTCGCCGCTGGCCGACACGGTGCCGGGTTACGCCACGGCGCCGGCCCTGCTGTTCGTGGCCTGCATCATGGCCCAGGGCATCACCGAGATCGACTGGAGCGACGTCACCGAATACGTGCCGGCGGTGATCCTGGCGCTGACCATGCCGTTCAGCTTCTCGATCGCCGACGGCCTGGCCGCGGGCTTCATCACCTATGCCGCGATCAAGCTGGTCTCGGGCCGCTTCAGCGAGGCCAAGCCGGCGGTCCTGGTGCTGGCGGCCCTCTTCATCGCCAAGTTCGCCTGGCTGGGTGCCTGAGCCTTATACCAAGTGCACGAAAAAGGGGCCGGCAGTTGCCGGCCCCTTTCCGTTGTGGGTCAGACCTCGATCAGGCCTGGCCGTCCATCTTCCAGGCGCGGACCTCGCCGCTTTCGGCATCGATCCAGACCTTCATCTTCTCGCCGTCCTGGACGGCGTAGCCGCTCCAGCCCGCTTCGGTCTGCGACAGCTCGTCGACCTCGGTGAAGCCCATCTTCTCGAGCTCGGCACCGACCTGGGCGTCGGTCATGTCGTTGCGCATGGCGACATACCAGGTCTCGTCCTGCTCGTTGTTGGTCACGGTGCCGGTCTCGAGATCGATCGACAGGTTGACGTCCTGGCCATAACGCCAGGCGGTCGCCTCGGCGTAACGGCCCTGCTTGGCGCCGATCGTGACGTTGCTGTAGCCGAGCTCGCGCAGGCCCTTCTCCAGGTCCTGGTCCATCGTGCCCTCGACGATCGAGATCGACTGCATGTCGGGGTCGCCCAGGCGGGAGACCTCGCCGGTGTCGGCATCGACCTGCAGCGGCACATAGCTGCCGTTGTAGTGCGTGCGAACGGTCGAGTAGCGGCCCTCGCCGGCGATGTACTCGATGTCGGTGTAACCCAGTTCCGTCAGACCGTCCTTGATCTGGGCCTCGGTGATGTTGCCGCCGTTCACCTCGATCGGCGAAGGCAGGCCGTCGGCGGCCCAAGCCATGGCGGGTAGGGCAACGGCAATGGCGGTCGAGGCAAGCAAGGTGCGAATCGTGCGGTTCATGCGTGTTTCTCCTTTGCGTGAGAGACTCGGCAAGCGCGTTCGCGCAGGAAGCTGCGCGCCACGACGCTCGCCGTCATGCACCATCAACGCAGCAGCAAGGGGTTCGTTCGCGGTTGCCGGCGATTCCCTTCTCAAAGCATCGTGATCGAGGGTCCGGACGGCTGGATGCGGCCGTTCAGCGCCTGGGAATCCTCTTGAGCACGGTCGAGCAGTTCATCACGGCCTTGCCGGCCACGGTGAGGCGGCCCTGCATGAAGACCAGGCTGGCGCCCCGGCGGACGACCTCGCCATGGCATTCCACCCAGTCGCCGACCTGCACCGGGGCGATGAACTCGCAGTTGAGCGAGACGGTGACGATGCCCTCGGTACGCGGATCGTCGCGGTGGAAGTTGTCGATGCCGGTCAGGGCGGCGTCGGCGAAGGCGGTCAGCATGCCGCCGTGGACCGTGCCCCAGCCGTTGGCGTGTTTGGCCTCGGCGCGGAAGCCGCCGACGCGGCTGCTCTCGTCATCGCGGAACAGGATCGGGCCGATCATGTCCTCGAAGCGCTCGTTCTCGTAGATGACGCGAAAGCCCTCGGGCGCCGCGCTGCCGGCGGGTTGGTTCATGCGGTCGATTTCCTTTGTGCAATGCGCGAAACCATGGCGCGCCGCGCCGGCCTGACTATCATGGCGCGGCACGATGCAGCAGTCCCGGAACGGAGAGAAGACGATGACGACAGAGGCGGCCATCCAGAGCGCGATCGACTGGGTCGAACAGCAGCGCAAGACCCTTTCGGACTGGCACGCCACGGTCTGGGATTTTCACGAACCGGCCTGGCGCGAATACCGCTCCGCGGCCTGGTACGTCGCCCTGCTGCGCGAGCAGGGATTCGAGGTCGAGGAGGCTTCCGGCGGCATGCCCACCGCCTTCTGCGCCACCTGGTCGAACGGCGAGGGGCCGACCATCGGCTCCTACGCCGAATACGATGCGGTGCCGGGCAACAACCAGGACCGTGTGCCCTACCGCAAGCTGCGCGACGGCATCCACCACGCCGCGGCGGGCCACACCGATCCGCATTCGGCGCTGGGCATCTCCGCGCTGGGCGGCGTTCTGGCGGCCAAGGCGGCGATGGAACGACACGGCATCAAGGGCCGCCTGAAGTTCCTCGGCGAGCCGGCCGAGAAGGTCTGCGGCTCCAAGCCCGTCCATGCCGCCAAGGGCTACTACGACGACATGGATGCCGCCGTGTCCTTCCATCCCTCGTTCGGCACCGTGCGCGCCAACACCGCGATCTGGGACACCCATTGCGGCAGCTACTGGAGCGCCATCTACACCTTCGTCTGCGAGGAGCCGGAGACCTGGAAGAGCGTGGGCGCGCCGGGCGGGGCCAACGCCCACACCATGGCCCGCGCGCCGGGGGCCAACGACGCGCTCTGCCTGATGTACACGACGACCAAGTATACCAAGGAGTCCATGCTGCCCCACACCGGCACCTGGACGCTCAACGAGGCGATCCTGGGTTCGGGCGATGCCACCGCCGACAACCTGGCGCCACGTTTCAGCCAGATCCAGTACTCCTGGCGCGCCCCCACGCTGGCCATGCAGCAGCGCATCGCCGAGGTGCTCGACAACAACGCCGAACATGTCGCGAAGATCACCCACTGCAGCGTGACCAAGCGCTGGGAGACCAAGACCCGCGTCGGCCTGCCCAACCACGCCATGGCCGAAGTCTGCTGGCGCAACCTGGAGAAGGTCGGCGCCCCGGTGTGGGACGAGGAGGCCTTCGCCTTCTGCCGCGAGATCCAGAAGAACCTCGGCGTCGAGCCCATGGAACAGCCGGTGCTCGAGGCCATGGGCACGCTCTGCCCGCCGCAGGAGGGCGAGGCGCAGCTGCGCGCCATGCTGCCGCCCTGGCAGGTCAACTACACCAGCGACGACTATGTCGACTGGACCTGGCATACGCCCACGGTGCGCCTGATCGTGGGCCGCTGCGGCCTGAAGGCGCCCGAAGGCTACGATTACCCGAACTGGGCCTGGAACGCGCTGGGCGGCCATGCCCCGACCATCGACCCGACCATCTTCTGCGCGGCCAAGACGATCGGGGCGACCATCGTCGACCTGCTGACCAGCCCCGCCGATCTCCAGCGCGCCCGCGACGAGTTCAACGAACGCACCGGCGGCGGCATCGGCGGCTCCAGATGGGTGCCGCCCCTGCTGCCGCCCGACTTCGATCCGCCGATCGGCTTCCACTGGCCCGAATATATCGAAACCGCGCGCGGGCGGGAGTGGTACGTGCCGCAGACGGCATGATTGCAATGGTTTTCAATTGCGCGGGATATGGGGTTTAATCGGGCCGGCGCGGCGGGCATGCCGTGCCATCAGGGCGGGAGCAACCCGTCACGGGGGGGTGAGGGGGCAATGGTCGTCACCATCGCCAAGGCCGGTCGTGTCTCGCGCCACATGGTGCCGGCGCCATGCTGAACCTGCTGCTGCGCCGCCTGGCGCTGGGTGTGATGACCCTCTGGGTCGTCTCGGTCATCATCTTTGCCGGCACGGAAATCCTGCCGGGCGACGTGGCGACCGCGATCCTGGGCCAGACCGCCACGCCCGAGAACACGGCGGCGATCCGCGCCCAACTGGGCCTCAACGAACCGCCGCACGAACGTTACATCTCATGGCTGGGCGGTTTCCTGCAGGGCGACCTCGGCATGTCGCTGACCAGCCGCCGCCCGGTCGCCGACCAGATCGGCTTCCGCCTGGAGAACACCCTGCTGCTGGCCGCCGTCGCGGCGATGATCGCCGTGCCGCTGGCGATCTGCCTGGGGCTGGTCGCGGCGATCCGGCAGGGCACCGTCTTCGACCGCGGCATCTCCGTCTCGACCCTGCTGGCGATCTCGTTGCCGGAATTCTTCATCGGCTACATCCTGATCTTCTTCGTCGCCGTGCACCTGGGCTGGCTGCCCAGCATGTCGAACGTCAACGCCCGCATGGACCTGTGGGACAAGCTGCCGCTGCTGATCCTGCCGGCGCTGACCCTGACGCTGGTCTCGGTCGCCCACATGATGCGCATGACCCGCGCCGCCGTGATCTCGGTGATGAACAGCCCCTACATCGAGATGGCCGAACTCAAGGGCATCCGCAACTGGCGCATCGTGGTGCAGCACGCCCTGCCCAACGTGCTCTCGCCGATCATCAACATCGTGATCCTCAACCTGGCCTACCTGGTGGTCGGCGTCGTCGTCGTCGAGGTCGTCTTCACCTATCCCGGCATGGGCCAGTACATGGTCGATTCGGTGTCCAAGCGCGACGTGCCGGTGGTCCAGGCCTGCGGCCTGATCTTTGCCACGGTCTATGTCGGCCTGAACATGACCGCCGACATCCTGTCGATCCTCGCCAACCCGCGCCTGCGGCATCCCAAGTGAGGGCGCGATGAGCATGATCGACGACAAGATTCCCGATGCCCTGCCCCGCCGCCGCTTCGACTGGGAGTTCTTCTCATGCATGCCGCTGGCGGCGCGCATCGGGCTGGGCATCATCCTGCTCAACGTCGTGATGGTCTTCATGGCCATCTTCGGCCTGACGCCCTACGGCGAGACCGAGATCTTCCGCGATCTCGGCAACTGGGCGCCGCCGAGCGCCGAACACTGGCTGGGCTCCGACCAGATCGGCCGCGACATGCTCTCGCGCATCATCTACGGCGCGGCGACCACGATCGGCATCGCTCTGTCGGCGACCCTGCTATCGTTCACCATGGGTATCCTGATGGGCTTCACCGCGGCGGTCATGGGCGGCCTTGCCGACAACGTGCTCAGCCGCATCGTCGATGCCCTGATGGCGATCCCGACGCTGATCCTGGCCCTGGTCGTGATCTCGGTGCTGGGCACCGAGATCTACATCCTGGTGCTGGTCATCGCCGTGCTCGATTCGACCCGCGTCTTCCGCCTGTCGCGCGCCATCGCCATGGATGTCGCGGTGATGGAGTTCGTCGAGGCAGCGCGCCTGCGCGGCGAGGGCCTGTGGTGGATCATGCGGCGCGAGATCCTGCCCAACACGATCATGCCGCTGATCGCCGAATTCGGCCTGCGCTTTTCCTTTGCCTTCCTGTTCATCGCCGCCCTGTCGTTCCTGGGGCTGGGCGTGCAGCCGCCGCACGCCGACTGGGGCGGCATGGTGCGCGAGAATTCCCAGGTCATCAGCTACGGCATCGCCGCGCCGCTCTATCCGGCAGCCGCGATCGCCCTGCTGACGATCGGCGTCAACCTGGTGGTCGACTACATCCTGGCGCGCCAGAACCGCTCGGCCGCCGCCGCCTTCGAGGAGCAGGAGCTGTGAGCGACCTTCTCCTGGAAATGAAGAAGCTGCGCGTCGAGGCGCGCGGCGCCGACGGTGCCACCAACGCCATCGTCAACAACCTCGATCTCAGGCTCGAACGCGGCGAGGTCCTGGGCCTGATCGGCGAGTCGGGCGCGGGCAAGTCGACCATCGGCCTGGCGGCCATGGCCTATGCCCGCACCGGCTGCCGCATCGCCGGCGGCCAGGTGATCTTCGACGGCACCGACCTGATGCAGGAGGACGAGGAAACCCTGCGCGAGATGCGCGGCGTGCGCGCGGCCTACATCGCCCAGAGTGCCGCGGCTTCCTTCAACCCGGCGAAGCGGCTCAACCAGCAGGTCTGCGAGGTCGCGATCCGCCACGGCGTGATGAGCGAGGAGGATGCCGTCGCACGCGCCATCGAACTCTACGGCAAGCTCCACCTGCCCGAACCCCGCACGATCGGCCGGCGTTATCCCCACCAGGTCTCGGGCGGCCAGCTCCAGCGCGTCATGTCGGCCATGGCGATGACCTGCGGGCCCGACCTGCTGGTGCTCGACGAACCGACCACCGCGCTCGACGTGACGACCCAGATCGAGGTCCTGGCGACGGTGCGCGAGCTGATCCGCCAGAACAACAACGCGGCGCTCTACATCACCCACGACCTTGCCGTGGTCGCCCAGATCGCCGACCGCATCATGGTGCTGCGCTACGGCGAGCTGGTCGAGGAAGGGCCAACGACCAAGATCCTCAACGATCCCGACGAGGCCTACACCCGGGAGCTGGTCTCGGCGCGCAAGGCCGTCGTGAAACCCCGGGTGCAGATCGTGCTGCCCGAACATCCCGTGATCGCGATCCGCGACGTCACCGCCTCCTACGACGGCAAGGTCGACGTCCTCAAGAAGGTCGATGTCGTCATCGGCAAGGGCGAGACGGTCGCGATCGTGGGCGAATCGGGCTCGGGCAAGTCGACCCTGGCGCGGGTCGTGACCGGCCTGCTGCCGCCGCACGAGGGCCATGTCGAGTTCAACGGCAAGCCGCTGTCGCGCGCGTTGAAGCAGCGCAGCAAGGACGATCTCCGCCGCATCCAGATGATCTACCAGATGCCCGACGTGGCGATGAATCCGCGCCAGAGCGTGGCCGAGATCATCGGGCGGCCGCTGACCTTCTACTTCGGGCTTACCGGACAGAAGCGCGACCAGCGCGTGCTCGAGCTACTGGGCCAGATCGACATGGACCCGGTCTTTGCCGAGCGCCTGCCGGGCCAGCTCTCGGGCGGCCAGAAGCAGCGCGTCTGCATCGCGCGCGCCCTGGCGGCAGAACCCGACATCATCATCTGCGACGAGGTGACCTCGGCGCTCGACCAGGTGGTCGCCGCCGGCATCCTGAAGCTGCTCGACCGCCTGCAGAAGGAAACCGACATCGCCTACATGTTCATCACCCATGACCTGGGCATCGTGAAGAACATCGCCGAGCGCACGGTGGTGATGTACCAGGGCGACGTCGTGGAGCAGGGCTCCACGCTGGACATCTTCACGCCGCCGCAGAAGCAGGACTACACCAGGAAGCTGATCGCCTCGGTGCCGGAGATGCGCACCGACTGGCTCGACGAGGTGCTGCGCGAACGCGGCGACCTGTTCGAGATCGACGCCAGGGGGCGCACCTGAGGCCTCAGGGCCGCAGCAGTTCCATCATCGGCGCGCCTTCGTGGTCGGTGCCGCAGGGAACGAAGCCGAGACGCCCATAGAGGGCGCCCGCCCGCGTGTTGCCGGGATCGTAGGACAGCACGAGGCGGCGGCAATCGGGATAGGCAAAGATCAGGGGCAGGGCGGCGGTGACCGCGGCCGGACCCAGGCCCTTGCCCTGGTGCGCGATGTCGATCATCAGGTGGTCGAGGATCCAGCTTCCCGGTACCGGCGGCGCGCTGAACGCGTAGCCCGGGTGGTAGGGCCCCCAGACGATGAGGCCGACGATCTCCTCGCCCTGCAGGATCGCGTATGGCGCAAAACCCGGCGCATAGGCCGATTCGGCCAGTGCCCAGGCGTTGGGATGGATGCTGCCGTCGTTGCCCAGGAAGTTCACCTGGTCCGGGGCGACCCTGAGCTTGAGCACCCGGTAGTAGTTGCCGAGGTCGACCGGCTGCAGCGTGACGCTGGCTGTGTTCATGGCCCGCCCGGTCCCGTCCCTGTCGTTGCGGGCGGCATGATAGGCAACCGGGATGGCCGGTCCAGTGCTGTGGTCCAGTGCCGGCGGGATCAGCCGCCGCCGGTGCGGTGCAGTTCCATCAGCGGGTCGCCGTCCCGGTCGGTGCCGAACTGGCGATAGCCGATCGCCGTGTAGAGCGCCCGTGCCTTCGTGTTGGTCTCGTGCACGGCCAGCACGGCACGCCTGCAGGACCGGTCGGCAAGGATGCGCTGCGAGACCAGTTCGACGAGGTGGCGGCCCAGGCCACGCCCCTGGAAGGGTGCGGCGATCATGACATGTTCGATGTAGGTGCTGCCCGGCTCGGGTGGCGCCAGATAGTCGCCATCGACGTGGTAGGGACCCCACACAGCCAGGCCGACCGGGTCATCGCCCAGCCATGCGCCGGCTGCTTCCTGGCCGGGCACATAGGCCGCCTCGGCCAGGGCCTCGGCATTGGTCGCGACGAAGTTCTCCTGGCCCGGCGCGAGGGTGAGGGAAAGGAAACGCGCGAAGTTCGTGACGTCCACGGGCCGCAGGACCAGCGCCGGGGGCATCACCGGCAACCCGCCAGGGCGAGGAGCGCGCCTGAACGGCAGGCAAACCGTCGGGGCCGGATCGGGCGTTGCGGTCCCTGCCGCATCACTTCTCCCAGTGGGGCACCCAGTCGCCGTCGGCGCGCAGGCTGACGTTGCCGGCCTCCTCGACCAGCTTGACCACGGTCAGTTCCGGGGCATCGCCGCCGTAGGCCGCCTTGGCGTCGGCGTAGAGCGCTTCGACCTTGTCGGTCAGCGCCACGGGCACGCCGACCTCGCGGGCGAGTTCGGTGGTCAGGCCCAGGTCCTTGATGCAGAGGTCGATGGAAAACGAGGGATCGTAGTGGCCGGCAAAGATCGAGGGCGCGTCGTGGTGGGCAACGAAGCTGTCGCCGACGCTGGCCTTGATCGCTTCCCACAAAACCATCAGGTCGACGCCGGCCTTGGCGCCCAGGGCAAGACCCTCGCCCAGGATCCGGGCATGGGTGAACCAGAGCTGGTTGGTGACCAGCTTCACGGCATTGCCGTGGCCCAGGTCGCCGCTGGGGATGGCGCGGCCCATGGCGGCAAAGAGCGGCGCGCAACGCTCCTGCGCGGCCTGGTCGCCGCCCACGAAGATGGTGAGCTTGCCGTTGCGCGCGCCGTCGACCGCGCCGGTCACCGGCGCATCGATCATCACCGCGCCTCGGGCCGCGACCTTCTGCCCCAGTTCGCGCACGAAGGAGGGCCGGTTGGTCGTCATGTCGGCCCAGACCTTGCCTGCCGAAAGGCCGGCGATCAGGCCGTTCTCACCCTCGGCGACCGCCTTGACTTGGGGCGGCCCGGGTACCGAGGTCAGCACGATGTCGACCGCTTCGGCCACGGCGCGCGGGCTGTCGGCCCAGGTCGCGCCGGCGGCGATCTGGGGTGCGGCCTTGGCCTTGTCGATCTCGGTGACCGTGAGGTCGTGACCCGCCTTGAGCAGGTTGAGGGCCATGGGGCCGCCCATGACGCCCAGGCCGATGAATCCCACCTTCATGTCGCGACGTTCCCTTCGAATGCGCTGCGGTAGTCGAGGTCGTATCCGAAGGCCCGCGGCCCGACGATGGCAAGGCCTGCCGGGCTCGACAGGATGTCGGGCGCGGGCAGGGCCACGACCCGGATGCGCTGGCCGTAACGCAGCGTCTCCGTGCCGACGGCTTCGCCGGACTCGCTGTCCATCAGACAGATGATGTCGGGTACCATCACGATTGAACGGTTGTCCAGCTTTCCGATCAGGTACTCGTTCTGGAACGCGACCTCGAAGCTGCTGCCGGCATCCTCTCCCAGGCCGTCGAGGCGGGCCGTGCCGCGCAGGAAACCTGCGGTGGCGCGGCGGTCGACATCGACGATCTTGCCGGAAAACAGCAGGCGCCCGCCCTCTGCGGCAAGGACGGCGGCCACCGGATCGTCGTGGCGGGCGCGCGCCGCATGCACGGTGCGACCCAGCGCGATGGCGCGGCTCACCGAACCCAGGATGGCGCAGTCCTTGACCTCGCGGCCGGTGCGCGGCGCCTTGCAGGTCGGTGCGGTCGAACCCAGCGCCGTGCAGATCGCGCGCGACAGGCGCTCCATCCACTTCCAGCTTGCCGCCTTTGTGATGATCACCGCGTTCTCCCGGATGTCGCCCAGGGCGAGCGGGAACATGGGCAGTCCGTGAATCGCGAAGCTGGTCATCTGAGCCTCGGGGAAGGCCCGCCCCATGGCATCGGCATCGACCACCGGGATGTTCATGCCTGCGGCCACGAGGAAGGGCTCCAGGCCGTTGCCGCCGCCGATCTCGACCGGCATGACGGCGCGGAACTTGCGGCCGAGATAGTCCTCCAGCGCCTTCACCGGCTTGACCGAGAGTTCCGGGTCGGCGAGCCGCTCCTGGCCGACGAGCGGCGCACCCATGGTCGAGACCACGGCGACCATGTCGTCGTCGGCGAGTTCCCCGGCCGCCATCAGGTCGATCCGTGCGCCGGCGGCCATCAATGCACGCAGGTTGAGATAACCGTCATAGGGCGAACCGCCGCCGCCCGCGCCCAGGATCCAGGCGCCGGTGGCGAGTGGCTCGATCTCGTCGGCTTGCAGGGCGCGCATGGTCAGGAGATCCCCTTCAGCCGTTCCATGGCCGCGACCAGCGCCTGGCGCGTGCCTTCCTCGAAGGGCGAATGGCCGGCACGCGGCGCGATCGTCAGTTCGGCATCGGACCAGGCCCGCGCCAGGCGCCAGGCGTTGAGCGGCGGGCAGATGACGTCGGCGGCGCCGTGGGCGATCGCGCCCGGCAGCCCCGCAAGCCGCGCCATGTTGGCGCCAAGCCAGCAGGGCGGCAGGAAGATGGCGTTGGCGAAATAGGCAAAGGAGATGCGCGCGGTCGCCAGTTGCTCCTCGTCGCCCATCGCGCGGTCAGGGACCTCGCTCATCGCCGAGGCGTTGTTGCAGAGTACCTCGGCGTAGGCGCCATAGGCCCTTGCCACGGCCACGGCGCGCGCCGGGTCGGCAGCGTCGAGATCGCGTGCGATGGCGTGGAAGAGGTCGCCGTGGTCGGCCTCCGGGAAGTGGGCGGCGAGCGCATGCCAGGCTTGCGGAAAGATCCTGCGGCAATGGGTGAAGGCGAAGATGTCGTCCTCCGGCTCGCCCAGGTAGATGCCGCGCACCACCAGGGCCGTGACCCGTTCCCGGTGGTGCAGCGCGTAGGCCAGCGCCAGGGCGCTGCCCCAGGAGCCGCCGAAGACGATCCAGCGATCGATGCCGAGCAGCCCGCGCAGATGCTCGATATCGGCCATCAGGTGGGCCGTGGTGTTGTCGCGCAGTTCGCCCAGGGGCGTGGAGCGATCCGTGCCGCGCTGGTCGAAGGCGACGATGCGGTAGTGCCCGGGATCGAAGAAACGGTAGATCGCGCGCGACCAGGCAAGGCCGGGGCCGCCGTGCAGGAAGACGACCGGGACGCCGTCGGGGCTGCCCGCCTGCTCGACGTGCAGAGTATGACGGCCGTCGACCGGCACGCGGCGGCAGTCATAGGGTTCGATGGGAGGATAGAGTTCCATGACGGCGCGACGATAGCGGCTTGGTGGCCCTGCCGACAGTCCCGGGTGGGCTGCCCGCTGCCGGCCGATGCGTGACGGTGCGCACAGGCAGGGGCGCAACGAACCTGCCCCAGGATCGTTGGTGGGTCAGACGACGCCGGACCGGCGCCGCATTGCCATTCGATGGAGGGGAATCATGGCCGATCGTTCCGACAACAAGGGTTTCATCTATTTTGTGCTGGGCGCACTGGTCGTTGGGGTCGGTGTGCTGGCCTATTTCCTCTGGGCCGAGGAGAACGAGGACCCCGGCATGTCGATCTCGGTGACCGAGGACGGCGTTTCGGTCGAGGGCGAAGGCAACTAGCCAGTTCCGGGCGGTCATGGTCTTCTCCCGCCGGGAGGAACGCCATGACCGCAACCACCGTCATCCGCAACATCGCCTGGCTCGTCGCCTGGGACGGGGCGCGCCACGTCTATCTGCGCGACGCCGACCTCGCCTTTGCCGGCGGCGCCGTCACCTTCGTGGGCAAGGGTTATGACGGCCCCGCCGATGCCGAACAGGACGGCAGCCGCCTGATGGTCATACCCGGGCTGGTCAACATCCACACCCACGCGACCAGCGAGGCGATGCGCAAGGGCATCACCGACGAGACCCGCTCGCCCGGTTTCTGGCACAGCTCGCTCTACGAACACCTGCCGATCTTCGAGTCCAGCGACGACGAGGGCCGCATGGCCTGCCTCAAGGTCTCGCTGGGCGAACTGCTGCTGTCGGGCGTCACCACGGTGGTCGATCTCTCCGGGCCCTTCGACGGCTGGCTCGATGCGCTGGCCGACAGCGGCATCCGCGCCGTCGCCGCGCCCTTCTTCCGCGATGCCCGCTGGTGCACGACCGACGGCCACAGCCTCGACTACGACTGGAACCTGAAGGCCGGCAAGGAAGGCTTCGAGCGGGCGCGGCGGATCATCGATCTGGCCGCCCAGCATCCTTCGGGACGTCTTTCGGGCATGCTCTCGCCTTCCCAGATCGACACCTGCTCGGAAGAACTGCTGCGCGACAGCCACGCCTGGGCCACCGAGCGCAACCTGCCCTGGACCGTGCATGCCGCCCAGTCGGTGACCGAGTTCCTCGAAATGCAGAGGCGCCACGGCAAGACGCCGATCGAATGGATGGAAGCCATCGGTGTCCTGAACGACCGCAGCATCATCGCCCACTGCATCTTCCTCGATCACCATCCCTGGCTGCACTGGACCAGCCGCAAGGACCTCGACCGCATGGCGCAGAGCGGCGCCACGGTCGCCCACTGTCCCACGGTCTTCTCGCGCCGCGGCATCACCCTGCGCACCCTGGGCGGATACATCGACAAGGGCATCAACGTCGGCATCGGTACCGACACCTATCCCCACAACATGCTCGACGAGATGCGCACGGCTGCGGTGGCCGCCCGCGTGATCGGCGAGAGCGTCGCCGACCTGCACTACAGCGATGTCTTCAACGCCGCGACCATCGCCGGGGCCAGGGCCCTGCGGCGCGACGATCTGGGGCGCCTCGCCGTCGGATCGCGCGCGGACTTCGTGACGGTCGACCTCGAACACCCGGCGATGAAACCGGTGCGCGAGCCGCTGCGCAGCCTGCTCGTGGTCGCCGCCGAACGGGCCGTGCGCGATGTCTGGGTCGAGGGCCACCGCGTCGTCGCCGAGGGCACGCTCACCACCATCGACATGGACGTTGAACTCGAGCGCCTGCAGGCCGCCCAGCAGAAGATGCTGGCTGGCGTGCCCAAACGCGACTGGGCCGGGCGCAGCGCCGAGGCGATCGCGCCCATGGTCTTCGAGACTGTCGATTCCGTGAATTGACAGGCGCGCGCCCAGCCGCGACCGTCTGGCCAACAGCAAGGGGGGCCTGCCCGACATGGTGCGTCTGACCGATCTCGACGAGGATACCGGCGCGTTCCTGCGTGACTGGGATGCTCCGGAAATCCCGGGTTCGCCCTGGGTCACGCCGCCGCCGGCGGCAGAGCGCCGCGTCGCGCTGATCTCCTCGGCAGGCCTGCGCCTGCCGGAGGACCAGCTCTTCTCGGCCGATGCCACCGACTACCGGGTGATCCCGGCCGAACGGGCCGACCATGTGGTCATGGACCACGTCTCGACCTCGTACGACCGCACCGGCTTCCAGCAGGACGTCAACACGATCTTCCCGCTGGCACGGCTCAAGGAGATGGCGGCGGCCGGCGAGATCGGCTCGGTCGCTGACTTCCACTATTCCTTCATGGGCGCCAGCGACCCGCGCCAGATGGAAGGCGAGGTGCGCAGCCTGGCGGCCATCATGAAGGTCGAGGGCGTCAACACCGTGGTGCTCTGCCCCGTCTGACCCCTTTGCACGTGCGCCGTGAGCGGACTGGCGAAGTATCTGGAAGACGAGGGCCTGGCGACCACCCTGGTGGCGCTGGTCAGGAAACAGGCCGAACAGGTGGTGCCGCCGCGCGCCCTGTGGGTGCCCTATCCGCTCGGCCGCCCCTTCGGCGTGCCCGGCGACGCGCCGTTCCAGACGCGTGTGCTGCGCGCCGCCATGGCGCTGCTCGATGCACCGTCGGGACCGCTGCTGGTCGACCACGACGAGGAGGCGCCGCAGGTTGCTGCTGCCGCCGACGAGGAGGGTGAGGGCTGGGTCTGCCCGGTGAGCTTCCCCAGGGCCCCGGCCGAAAGCGAGGGCGCACGGCTCGATGCGGTGCTCGCCGAGATCGCCGAACTGGCGCCCTGGTACAACGTCGGCCTCTCCCGGCGCGGCCGAACGACCATGGGCGTTTCGGGCATGAAACCCGAGGCGATGGCCCGTTTTCTCTCGGCCTGGACCGAAGGGACGACGCGGCAGAGCCCGATCGAGGGCGTGGCGCCGGCCGAGGCGATCCGTCAGGCCTCCGAGGACCTCAAGGCCTATTACTTCGAGGCCGCGACGGCCCGTCCCGGACCCGATGCGGGCGAGGCACTGACCGCCTGGTTCTGGCACGAGACGGCGGCGGCCGACCTGCTGCGCGCCCTGCAGGTGGTCTGTTTCGACGATGCCGATCCGGCGGTGCACGACGTCGGCGACTTCATGCTGGTGCCTTCGATCTACCGCTGAAGCGGCGTCAGGCCAGGCGCAAGGCCACCGCGCCCGCCGCCTCCACGGTGCCGACGATGGCCGCGTGGCCTTCGCCTGCCGCGTGCAGCGCGGCAAGGCAGGCTTGCGCGCGCTCGGCGGGCACGCCCGCCAGCAGGCCGCCGGCGGTCTGGGGATCGAAGAGCAGGGGGTCGGCCGTCGCCGTGTCGAGGAAACCTTCCAGGGCGAGCACGTTGCCGGGGTGCAGCGTGCTGGCAATGCCCTGCGCGAGCAGGTCTCGCGCCTGGGGATAGGCGGGGACCGCGTCCGCGTCGAGCCTCACGGCAACGCGCGAGGCCGTCAGCATCTCCATCAGGTGGCCGGCAAGGCCGAAGCCGGTGACATCGGTCATGGCGCTGGCGCCGTGGCCGATCAGGATGCGCGACGCCGCACCGTTGGAGCGGGCCATGCCCGCCAGCGCGGCCTCGATGGCATCGCCGCGGGCCAGGCCGCGCATGTCGGCGGCAAACAGGGCGCCGGTGCCGAGCGGTTTCGTCAGGATCAGGCGGTCACCGGGCCTGAGGCCAGATTTGCGCACGATGGCCGAGGGATCGGCCCAGCCAGTGACGGCAAAACCCAGGCTCATGCGTTCGCTCTGGCTGGTGTGGCCGCCGACCAGGGCGCAGCCCTCCTCGGCGAAACAGGCAAGCGCGCCCGAGAGCATCTGCACCAGGTCGTCCTCGGCCTGTTCGGCCCGGCCGACCAGCAGGCCGGCGAGCGCCATGGCCGCGGCGGGCTGCGCGCCCATGGCGTGGAGATCCGAAAGGGCATGAACCGCCGCGATCCGCCCGAACAGGAAGGGGTCGTCGAGGAAGGCGGGAAAATGATCGACCGTCTGCACCAGGAGCCTGCCCGCAGGCGGTCTCAGCACGGCGGCATCGTCGGCGCCGTGGAGGCCGATCACGACATCCTCGCGCGGAGCGGGAAGGTCGAGGTGGGCCAGCGCGCGGCGCAGCACGAGGGTGGGCACCTTGGCGCCGCAGCCGCCGCAGCGCATCGGTGTGGCGGCCATCTCCGGCATCGCCGGCAGGTCGCGGTACTTGTCCATCCAGCGCCGGTCGATGGCGTCCTTCCAGCGCCACACCCAATCGCCTTCCAGGGCCAGCGGCCCGCGCGAGGCGATGGCATGGCGCTGCCCCGTGGTGATCAGCGCCAGGGTCTGGCGCTGCGGCCTGAAGGGTTGCGGGGAGAGGCCCTGCGCCAGGCGCCGCAGGTTGTCGGCCAGGCGCGGTCCCTGGCGCACGGCATAGACGCCGTTCTTGACCAGCGGGCGCGGCGTGAACGCGGCGATGTCGCCGGCCGCCAGGACATGGGGATGGGAGAGCGAGCGCAGGCAGGCATCGACCGCGACGAAACCTTCGCCGTCGAGCGCCAGTCCGGTGCCGCCGAGCCAGGGTGCGGGACCTGCCGTGGTCACCATGACGCAGGCCTGCGCGGCCAGGACCAGGCCGTCGTCGCAGGACACCGCGTCTTCCGATACGGCGCCGACACGGTGGCCGATGTGGAGCGCGACGCCGGCCCGTGCGAAGGCCTCGTGCATGCGCCGGCGCACGCCCCGGCCGTGGCGGGGCAGCAGGACCGGGCTGTCGGTCACCAGCGCGAACGCCAGGCGGTCCGGGTCGCCGCCGGCCTGTGCCAGACGGCGGTGCAAACGATGGAAGAGGCCCAGGCAGACCTCGACGCCGCCCGCGCCGCCGCCCACGACGACGACGTGGAAGGTTCCCTTGCCGGCAAGGGCGCGCTCCTCGACCGTTTGCCAGCGCGCGAGGAAGCCATCGACCGGCTTGACCGGGATGGCATGCCCGGCCCCTGCGATGTCGGGCATGGCGGGGGCCGAGCCGATGTCGAGGCTGGCCAGATCGAAGCGCAGCGGCGGGCGCCCGGCGATGGCGATGCGGCGTGCCTGCGGATCGAGGCCGGTCGCGGCGGCGTGGATCAGGCGGGCGCCGGC
>JAQCLG010000055.1 GCA_027592745.1 Pseudomonadota bacterium
GTGTCGTCGCCGGCGCGACGGGTGATTCGGGCAAGGCATCGAGCCAGTCGGCGATACGTTCGACGAGGTCGTGGCCTGCCGCGCGGAAGGCCGCACCGTCCATCTCGAAACCGCCTGCCGTCATCGTCGCGCTCCGTTGCCGTCGTCCCGCCATAGCAGCCTGCGCCGGGCAAGGCGAGAGGGCGCAGGCTGGACGCTTCCCGCCCGCGCTCCTAGCATTGCGCCAGAGGGGCCGGCCGCAGGGTGCGTCGCCGGTCCCGTCCCCGTCCGAAGGTGCCATGACCGAACCCGCGATCCGCCACGACTTCCCGCGCAAGGTGCGCGAGATTCCGACACTCTGGATTCCCATGAGCGACGGCGCGCGCCTGGCCGCGCGCGTCTGGCTTCCCGAGGATGCCGAGGACGATCCGGTGCCGGCGATCCTGGAATCGATCCCCTACCGGCGGCGCGACGGCACGGTGCTGGGCGACGTGCTGAGCCATCCCTGGTGGGCAGGCCACGGTTATGCCTGCGTGCGGCTCGACATCCGCGGCTCGGGCGACAGCGACGGCGTGCTGATGGACGAGTACACCGCACAGGAACAGGCCGACATCTGCGAGGCGATCGCCTGGCTGGCAGAGCAACCCTGGTGTTCCGGCACGGTCGGCATGATCGGGATTTCCTGGGGCGGCTTTGCCTGCCTGCAGGTCGCCGCGCTGCGCCCGCCGGCGCTGAAGGCGATCATCCCGTGCTGCGCCGTCGACGACCGCTTTGCCGACGACGTGCACTACATGGGCGGCTGCCTGCTCGCCGACGGCATCTCCTGGGGCAGCGGCATCTTTGCCCTGGTCTCGCGCTGGCCCGAGCCGAGCGGGCGCGGGCAGGACTGGCGTGCGCTGTGGCAGGAGCGGCTGGAGCGATCGGGCTGTCCGCTGATCGGCTGGGCCAGCCACCAGCGGCGCGACGCCTTCTGGCAGCACGGATCGGTGGCGCAGGACTACGGCGCCATCGCGGCCGCGACCTATGTCGTGGGCGGCTGGACCGACGGCTATTCCAACGCCCTGCTGCGCCTGATGACGCAGCTGGAGGCGCCGAGGAAGGCGCTGATCGGGCCGTGGACCCACGTCTATCCCCATTTCGGCACGCCGGGGCCGGCCATGGGTTTCCTGCAGGAGACGCTGCGCTGGTGGGACCGCTGGCTCAAGGGCATCGACAACGGGGTCGAGAAGGAACCCGCCCTGGCCCTGTGGATGCAGCAGGACCTTCATGCCCACCCGATGGAGTTTGCCGTGGGCGGCCACTGGATCGCCGAGAAGGCCTGGCCGCCGCGGGGGCCCGTGGAGACCCTGGCGTTGGGCGAGGGCAGCCTGGGCGGCAAGGGCGCGGACCTCACCTTCCACCACAGTTCGCCGCTGGCCTGCGGCATGGCCGGCGGCGAGTGGTGCCCGCGCGACGGCGGCGGCATCGGACCGGAGTACCAGGCCGACCAGCGGGCCGACGATGCCCTTTCGCTGTGTTTCGAGACGGCGCCGCTGGAGGAGGACCTTGTGGTCCTGGGTGCCCCGGTGGTGCGCCTGCGCCTGGCCGTCGACCGGCCCCAGGCGATGATCGCGGTGCGCCTCAACGAAGTCATGCCCGACGGACATTCCAGCCGCATCACCTTCGGCCTGCTCAACCTTTCCCATCGCGACAGCCACGAGAACCCCCGGCCCATGGTGCCGGGGCAGACGGTGGAGATCGCGCTGGCGCTCAACGACGTCGCCTATCGCTTCGCCCGGGGGCGGCGCATCCGGCTGGCGATCTCGACGAGCTACTGGCCGATGGCCTGGCCGGCGCCCGAACCGGTGACGATGACGCTGGCGACGGCCGGATCGGCGCTCGAGCTGCCGCTGCGCGGCGAGCCATCGGCCGATGCCGGACTGCACGCCTTCGGCGCACCGGAGATGAGCCCGCCCCATGCCTCGACACGGCTGGCCGAAGGCGAAAGCACGCGCACCCTGGCGCGCGACATGGCGAGCGGCACGCTGACCCTGCACCACATCGAGGACACCGGCCTGACGCGCATCGAGGACATCGGCCTGACGGTGGGCAAGCGCGGCACCGAGACCTACACCATCACCGAGGGCGATCCCGCCAGCGCGACGATCACCATGGTGCGCCACGCCTATGCCCGGCGCGAGGGGCTGGACCTGCGCACCCAGGCCAACCTGACGTTTTCCTGCGATGTCGCGAACTTCCGTATCGTCGCGGACCTGGAGGCCTTCGAGGACGGCGTCTCGATCCTGACGCGGACATGGGACGAGACGATCCCGCGGGACCACCTGTGAACGCTGCCGCCGACGACAAGGCTGCCGGCGGGGGCGAGCGCAACGCCATGCTCGACCAGATCGGCCAGGAGATCCGCACCCTGCGCCGGCTGCGCGGCATGACCATGAAGGACCTGGCGCAGCGCACCGGCAAGACCATCGGCTTCATCAGCCAGATCGAGCGCGGCCTTTCGCGCGCCTCGCTCGCCACCCTGCAGGACCTTGCCGACGCCCTGGAGGTGCCGCTGGCCTGGCTGTTCCGCGCCGGCGACGAGGACGACGCCGCCGAAAGCGCGGAGAAGCGTTATGTGCTGCGCAGGGAACGGCGCCGGCCGCGGGCGCCGACCAGCCACGGCACCACCGAGTACCTGGGCATGGACGATTTCCTCGCCACGCCCGCGAGTTACGCCAACATGGGCCTGGGCATCACCCGCTTCCGGGCCGGCGGCGGCAGCGGCAAGACACCCGAGAAGGTCGAGTTCGGCTTCATCGGCCTGGTGCGCGAAGGCGCCATGGCGCTGTCGATCGACGGCGAGACCATCGCCCTGACGGCGGGCGATGCCTTCTACGTTCCCGCACGCACGCCCTACCGCCTGGCCAACACGGCCGGGGAGGAAGCCGAATTCGTCTGGGTCGCCGTGCCGCACAGGCCGGGCGGCTGAAGCGACCGGACCTGTTCGTTACAATTACGTATTGCCTCACTAAAACGAATTATACTAAGACTCCAGGCCCCGGACCCAGCCAGCATGCACCCAGCCAGCCACCTTCCCCAATCGCCTGCCCGCAGCGAGGCCGCATGAGCCGCGACCCGCGCTACGACATCCTGTTCGAGCCGGTCAGGATCGGGCCGGTGACGGCCAGGAACCGCTTCTACCAGGTGCCCCATTGCACCGGCATGGGCTACGACCGCCCGGCGACCCTGGCGGCGATGCGCGGCATCAAGGCCGAGGGCGGCTGGGGCGTGGTCAACACCGAGTTCACCTCGATCCATCCGACATCGGACGACGCACCCTTCCCCAGCTGCAGCCTGTGGGACGACGACGACGTGCGCACCATGGCCGTCACCGCCGACGCGATCCACGAACACGGGGCGCTGGCGGGCACCCAGCTCTGGCACGGCGGGCTCTATTCCTGGGTGAGGATGACACGCGAGGTGCCGATCGCGGCGAGCGGCCGGCCCATCGCCTATCCCGCGCCGATCCACGCGCGCACCATGGACAAGAGCGACATCGCCGAACTGCGCCGCTGGCAGGTCGATGCCGCGCGGCGGGCCAAACGCGCCGGTTTCGACATCGTCTATGTCTACGGCGGCCACAGTTATCTCCCCGCGCAGTTCATCAGCCGGCGCTTCAACCGCAGGAGCGACGAATACGGCGGCAGCCTGGAGAACCGGGTGCGCCTGTTCCGCGAGATGATCATCGATACGAAGGAGGCCATCGGCGACACCTGCGCCGTGGTCGTGCGGTTTTCCATGGACGAGCTTTCGGGTGCGCTGGGCATCGAGAGCGACCAGGAGGGGCGCGAGGTCGTCGAGATGCTCGCCGAACTGCCCGACCTGTGGGACGTCAACGTCGCCGACTACCGCACGGATTCCGGCAGCTCGCGCTTCTTCGAGGAGGGTTTCCAGGAGCGCCACCAGAAGTGGGTGAAGCCGCTGACCAGCAAGCCGGTGGTGGGCGTCGGCCGCTACACCAGCCCGGACGCGATGGTGAGCCTGATCAAGCGCGGCGTGCTCGACCTGATCGGATCGGCACGGCCCTCGATCGCCGATCCCTTCCTGCCGGCCAAGATCGAGCAAGGCCGCCTGGAGGACATCCGCGAGTGCATCGGCTGCAACATCTGCCGGGGTGCCGCCAAGGCGAGCGTGCCGATCCGCTGCACGCAGAACCCGACCATGGGCGAGGAGTGGCGGAGCGGCTGGCACCCCGAGCGCATCCAGGCCAGGAAAAGCGACGACGCCGTGCTGGTGATCGGCGCCGGGCCGGCGGGGCTCGAGGCGACACGGGCGCTGGCCCAGCGCGGCCATGCCGTGACCCTGGCCGAAGCCGGCACGGAGCTCGGTGGCCATGTCGCGCGCATCGCCCGCCTGCCGGGCCTTGCCGCCTGGAAACGCGTGACCGACTGGCGCATCGGCCAGATCGAGAAGATGAGCAATGTCGAGGTCTATCGCGACAGCGCGCTTTCGCCCGAGGATGTCGCGGCCTTCGGCTTTCCCCATGTCGTGGTCGCAACCGGCTGTTTCTGGGTCAAGGACGGCACGGGGCGCGCCCATCTGCTGCCCATTCCCGGCCACGAGCGCCCCGGCATCCTGACGCCCGACGACCTGCTGGGCGCCGAACCGGCGCCGGTGAAGGGGCCGGTCGTGATCTACGACGACGACCACTACTACATGGCGGGCGCGCTGGCCGAGCGGCTGGTCGCGGAAGGCCATGACGTCACCCTGCTCACCCCCGCGCCCGAACCCTGCGTCTGGATGCTGCAGACCGACGAGCACCACATGATGGTGCCCCAGCTTTACCGCAAGGGCATCCGGCCGGTGGTCAACCAGCGCATCGAGGCGATCGGCGACGGCACGCTGGAACTGCGCCACACCGGCTCGGGCGAGATCACGACCATGGCCTTCGGCACCCTGGTGCTGGCGACGGCGCGCGAACCCGACAATGGCCTGATTCAGACCCTGGGGACGCAGACGGACGCAATGGCGAGCGCGGGCATCCGCAGTGTAACGGCCATCGGCGACTGCCTCGCGCCCGGCCTGATCGTGGATGCGGTCTATGCGGGGCACCGCTTTGCCCGCGAGTTCCAGGAGCCCCCCGCCGGCGACGTGCGCTACCGTCGCGACAGGGTCGTCCTCAACGGAGTACCAGCATCATGAGCCGCCGCAGCGAAAAGCGAAGCCAGCGCCGCCCCGCCGCGCCGAAGGTCACCCAGCTTCCCTGGCGGCGCCTGCGCAACCCCTACAAGCCGGTGGAGATCATCTCGGCCGACCACCTGGAGGCGATGCACGAGACCTCGCTGCGGGTGCTCGAGGAACTGGGCATCGAATTCCTCTCCAACACCGCGCTCGACATCCTGGCCACCGCCGGCGCCGACGTCGACCGCGCCAACAACATGGTGCGCTTCGACCGCGCCCTGGTCATGGAACTGATCGGCAAGGCGCCCGCCGAGTTCACGCTGACGCCGCGCAACCCCGAGCGCGCGGTGAGCTTCGGCGGCAACCATCTCAACTTCAACTCGGTCGGCGGCCCGCCCAACGCTTCCGATCTCCAGGGCGGACGGCGCCAGGGCAACTTCGCCGACTACAAGAACTTCATCCGCCTGATGCAGAGCCTGAACATCCTGCACCTGTGCGGCGGTGTGCCGATCGCGCCGATCGACCTGGACGCCGAGACGCGCCATCTCGACTGCGTGCTCACCATCCTCACCGAATCCGACAAGGTCTGGCACGCCACGGGCCTGGGCAAGCAGCGCGTCAGCGATGCCATCGACATGCTCTGCATCGCGCGCGGCAAGACGCGCGAGGAGATCGCCGAGGAACCTGGCATCTTCACCACGATCAACGTCAACTCGCCGCGGCGCATCGACGGCCCGATGATCGACGGCCTGATGGAAGCGGTGAACCACGGCCAGGCGGTCTCGCTCACCCCCTTCACGCTGGCCGGCGCCATGAGCCCGGCGACGATCATCGGCGCCCTGGTGCAGCAGAACGCAGAGGGCCTGGCCGGCATCGCCTTCGCCCAGGCGGTGAAACCCGGCGCGCGCATCTTCTACGGCGGCTTCACCAGCAACGTCGACATGAAGACCGGGGCGCCCGCCTTCGGCACGCCCGAATACACCAAGGCCTGTCTGGTCGGCGGCCAGCTCGCGCGGCGCTACAACCTGCCCTACCGCTCCAGCAACACGAACGCGTCCAACACCGTCGACGCCCAGGCCGCCTACGAGAGCCAGATGTCGATCTGGGGCGCGATCATGGGCCATGCCAACCTGCTCCATCACGGCGCCGGCTGGCTCGAGGGCGGCCTGACCGCTAGCTTCGAAAAGGCCGTGGTCGATGCCGAGATGCTGCAGATGATGTCGGAGTTCCTGCAGCCCCTGACGGTCGACGAGGATTCCATGGGCTTCTCGGCCATGGCCGAGGTGCAGCCCGGCGGCCACTACTTCGGCGCCCAGCACACGCTGGAGCGTTTCGCCACGGCCTTCTACAGCCCGATGCTCTCGGACTGGCGCAACTTCGAGACCTGGCAGGAGGACGGATCCAAGACAGCGACCGAACGCGCCAACGGCATCGTCAAGGACCTGCTGGAGAACTTCGAGGCGCCCGAACTCGATCCCGCCATCGTCGAGGAGCTCGAAGCCTTCGTCGCACGGCGCAAGAAGGAGGAATTCAACCGGACATGAACGCGATCACCGACATCTTCGACCCCACCCGCTATGCCGGCGCGAGGAAACCCCTGCTGGAAGCCGAGACGCTTCCGCCCGAGTGCTACACCGACGAGGCGTTCTACAAGCGCGAGGTCGAGACCATCTTCCTGAAGGCCTGGAACTTCATCGGCCGGGCCGACCGCGTGCCCAACGCCGGCGACTACTTCGCCTTCGAGTTCGTCGGCGTGCCGGTGGTCGTGGTGCGCGGGCGCGACGGCGTGGTGCGCGCCTTTGCCAACTCCTGCCGCCATCGCGGCGCCAAGGTGATGCAGGGCGAGGGCAAGTGCACGGTGATGAGCTGCCCCTACCACGCCTGGACCTACGCCATCGACGACGGCCGCCTGATCGGCGCCATGGAGATGGACGAGACCGCGGGGTTCGCCAAGAAGGACTTCGGCCTGGTACCGCTGCGCCTGGAGCTGTGGGGCGGCTTCATGTTCCTCAACTTCGATCCAGATGCCGCTCCCTTGAGCGACTGGCTGGGCGACCTGCCGGAGGTGCTGGCCGCCTACAAGCTCGAGGAGATGGTGACGACCCGACGCGTCGAATACGACCTTGCCTGCAACTGGAAGGTCTATGTCGAGAACGCGATGGAGAGCTACCACGTCCCGACCGTGCACCAGCAGACCCTGCAGAAGCAGAAGCGCGACCACAATCCGCCGATCCCGACGCAGGGCGAGTACTGCGGCCTCTTCACGCGCCACACCGGCAGCCGCGCCCTGCTGCCCGGGGCCAAGGGTTTCCCCTACATCGAGAACCTGAGCGGGCTGGCCAACGAGGGCACCTACTACGTGCTGATCAACCCCTCGACCATGTTCGGCCTGACCTACGACTGCATGTGGTGGCTGGAGCTGCACCCGATCAGCGCCGGGCGGACCAAGCTGATCGTGGGTTCGTGTTTCCCCGAAAGCACGACGCAACGGGACGATTTCGCGGAGCTGGTGCAGAACTATTACGACCGCTGGAACAAGTCGATCGTCGAGGACAACGATATCTCCGACATCCAGCAGATCGGCCTGTCCTCGCCCTTCGTGCGGCCCGGCCGCTTCAGCTACATGGAGCCGCTGGTCCACACCATCGACAACTGGGTGCTCGACCGGGTGCTGGGGAAGTGACAGCGCGGCTCCCTCCTCACGCCTCACCCCTGCGCACGCAGGGGTCCAGGGCCGGGGGCGCGGCGGCCACGGCCCCATGGGCGTGCTCAGGGGCGCAACGGTCCTGCCGGCCACCCTGGATGCCCGCCTTCGCGGGCATGAGGAGAAGGGGGAAGGCGGCTCCCTCCTCACGCCTCACCCCTGCGCACACAGGGGTCCAGGGCCGGGGGCGCGGCGGCCATGGCCCCATGGGCGTGGCCAGGTGCGGAACGGTCCTGCCGGCAACCCTGGATGCCCGCCTTCGCGGGCATGAGGAGAAGGGGGAGAGCAGCGGCGATTCTCTGCGAGTCGGTGAAAGGCTCGCCGGCGCCAGGGCCGACGCGCGATGAGCAAGCTGCGCGTCCATGTCGCCGCACTGTCGAGCCAGGACCCAACGTTCTGGGTGACCAAGGAGCGGGTGGCCGCGGCCTGCAAACGCCACAAGGCCATCGCCCGGCATGTCGCCTTCGACTGGAGCTGGGACCACGACCGGTTTGCCGAAGGCATCGCGCAGGCTGACGCCATGATCGGCTGGCGTTTCCCGCGCAGTGAACTGCGCGACATGGCGCCGAACCTGAAATGGATCCAGTTGACCGGCGCGGGGACCGAACACCTGCAGCCCTTCGACTGGGTGTGGAAAGGGCTGGCGCTGACCAACAACAGCGGCGTGCATGCGCCCAAGGCGGCCGAGTTCGCCGGTGCCGCCGTGCTGGCCATGGCCCATGGCCTGCCGTTTTTCGCGACGCAGCAGCGCACACGCTCCTGGCAGAAGAAGTTCACGACGCGGATCGAGGGCGGCACGGCCGTGATCGTCGGGCTGGGCGGCATGGGCGGGGCAGCGGCGCGCTGGCTGAAGCAGAAGCTCGGCATGACCGTGATCGGGGTGACGCGCTCGGGCAGGCCGCACCGCTACGCCGACAAGGTGGTCACGCCACACCGCATCGACAGCGTGCTGCCCAGGGCCGACGTCGTGCTGATCATGGCGCCGCTCACCGCCGAGACCGAGAACCTGTTCGACCGGGCGCGCCTCGAGAAGATGAAACCCGGCGCCAGCCTGCTCAACATGGGCCGGGCGCGCATCGTCGACTACCGGGCGCTCGCCGACCTGCTGGAAATCGGGCACCTGGCCAGCGCCATCCTCGACGTCTTCGATCCCGAGCCGCTGCCGCGTTCGTCCTTCCTGTGGAAGGTGCCGAACCTCATCATGGTGCCGCACTGCTCATCCGACGACATCGACGCCTACATCCCCGACACGCTCGACTTCTTCTTTGCCAACCTCGGGCGCCTGCTCGACGGCAAGGCGCTGAAGAACCGCATCGACACCGCACGTCAGTACTGAAGGAACGAAACCAATGCTGCTGACCGGCCAGGACTACATCGAGAGCATCCGCGACGGCCGCGAGGTCTGGATCGACGGCGAGCGCGTCAGGGACGTGCCGAACCACGCCGCCTTCAAACCGATGGTCGACGTGCGTGCGCGCATCTACGACATGGCGCACGAGGACAGGTACCGCGACACCATGACGGTGGAGGCGCCCGACGGCGAACGCTGCTCGGTCTCCTGGCAGCCGCCGCGTTCCAAGGCCGATCTGCGGGCCAAGCGCGCCTGGGTCGATGCCGTGATGGAGGACATCGAGGGGGTCGCCTTCCGCCTGGGCGACGAGACGATCGGCGCGGTGTGGTCCCTGCTCGACGGCAAGGACGTGCTCGACACGATGACCAGCGACTACACCGCCAACATCGAGCGCCATGTCGAACGCGCCTTCCGCGGCGACTGGTTCACCGTCTCGGCCAACACCGATCCCAAGGGCGACCGCAGCCTGCCGCCCCAGCAGCAGGACCCCGACATGCTGCTGCATGCGGTGAAGGAGACCGACGCGGGCATCGTCGTGCGCGGCGCCAAGTACGAGACGGCGGCGGCCTATGCCCACCAGGCCTTCGTCAAGCCGACCATCGCCAACTGGGGCGATGCGGCAATGTCGGATTATGCGCTGGGCTTCATGTGCCCGATGGGTTCGCCCGGCCTCAAGCACATCTGCCGCTCGACCCTGGCGCGCGGCAAGTCGGCGGCCGACTACCCCAGCGCCACCCGCTTCGACGAGATCGACACCCTGCTGGTCTTCGACGACGTGCTGATCCCCTGGGAAAACGTCTTCTTCTACCAGCACACCAAGTCGGCGGCCTTCATCCGCTCCATGCTGCACCGCTACAGCGCCCTGCCCTTCGTCATCCGCATCCTGCACATCGCCGACCTGCTGATCGGCGCGGCCAAGTTCAACGCCGAGCAGACCGGTCTCGACAAGCAGCCGGCCGTGCGCGAGAAACTCGCCGAACTGGCGGCATGGCGCGAGGGCATCCAGGCCCATATCGTGGCTTCCATCGAGATGGCCCAGGAAAGTCCGGCGGGCCTGATGATGCCCAACCAGTCGATGATCTACGCCGGGCGCATCCACGCCTGCACCGGCCTGCCCAAGGCGATGCATCTGGCGCGCGAGCTGACCGGCGGGCAGATCTGCATCACGCCGGATGCGGCGACCTTCGAGGGGGTCGAGACCTCGCCCTGGATGGACAAGTTCTACACCGTCAACGACCGCTGGATGGCCGAGGACCGGCGCAAACTCCTCGCTTATGCCCGCGACCTCGTGAACTCCGACCACGCCGGGCACCGCCTGACCTTCGCCCTGTTCGCCCAGTCGCCGCCCTTTGCCCACCTGGCCGCCGAATACATGACCTTCGATTTCGAGGGCCCCAAGCGCAAGGTCAAGTCGGCGGCAGGCCTGTCCGACCGGGTGCTGGGGAACAAACCGTGAGGACTCCACCTCCCTCCTCATCCCCGCGCACGCGGGGATCCAGGGTTGTCCGGCACGGCAGCCGTATGGTGCTTGTGGCCCTGGATTCCTGCTTCCGCAGGAATGAGGAGAAATCAGGGAGCGTCGGTCGCCTCTCTTCGATCATGTCACTTGTGGAGCCCCGCCCATGATGACCCACGAACGCCTGCGCAAGTTCGAGACGAACCAGTGGTACAAGGGCACGCAGCAGCTCAATTCGCAGCTCTGCATGGTCGTGAAGTCGGGCGACTACCTGGCGATCCGCGGCCAGACCGGCCACGACCTCAACGGCGAGTTCCACGGCATGGGCGATCCGGCCGAGCAGACCGAGCAGGCCTTCCGCAACCTTGCCGTCCTCATGGCCGAGGCCGGCGCGGTCAAGGAGGACATCTGCAAGATCAAGGTCTGGGTCACCGACCGCGCCCATCTGGAGCCGGTCATGCGCGTCGTCGGCAAGCACATGAAGGGCATCCCGGTGACGACCAGCGAGGTCATCATCAACGGCCTGGCCCGCGCCCACATGGACATGGAGATCGACGTCTACGCCGTGATCGACCGCGACGTGCCGCGCTAAGGCGCCGTCCTACCAGAAGGTCGAGAGCGAGAGGATGAAGCTGTCGGAATCGGCGCCCGTCGAGGTCTGGCGCCGGTAGCCGACGTAGCCGAGCTTGAGGCCCAGGCGGGACAGCAGGGGATAACCGGCGCTGACCCCGAAGACGATGGCGTCCTTGGGGTCGTCCTTGCCGATGTCGTTGACCGTGCGCTCGCCGCCCATGCTGGCGGCGATGCCGGCCGAGAGCCAGAGGCGCTCGGGGAAGGTGTAGGTCGCGTGGGTCTGCAGGGAATAGATCGGCTCCTGCTCCAGCGAGCCGTCGTTGAAGAACTCGTTGTTGTCCGTGTAGATCGCGGCCATGGCGGTGGTCTCGAACGCCCAGGGCCCGAGATTGCGCACGAAGCCGACCTGGGGCCGGAAGGTGAAGCGGTTGGCCCCGATGTTGAGCAGCTTATCGCTCATGTACTCGCCGGTCGGCAGGCCGACGGCCAGGGCCAGCCCGACGATGGTCTCGTCGCGGGCGGCGGCACGGTAGGCGGCGTACTCGGCGCCCGCGAGCGGCGGGCCGCCCAGCACCAGCATCGAGAAACGGACGGTGCTGTCGTCCCAGCCTTCGCGCTCGACCTCCGCGGGCGCCCCCGCCAGCAGCCCCTCCCATGTCGCCTGCTTCCACGGCTGGCGCAGGTCGATGCGCGCGGAACGGCCCAGGAGCGCGAAGGTGCGCTGCCAGGCCACGAGATAGGTCTGCATCTGGAGGGAAGCGTCGGTCACCTGCAGGGCCGGATCGAAGGCGATGTCGGCATGGGTGGCCGCGCCGGGGCGGCGAAAACGATGCCCAATCATCCCGTCAGTTCAGCCCCCCGCCGCATCCGTTCACATCCATTCCATGTCTTTCGCACAGGTATATACAGCACCCGCCCACGCCTTGCTTGTCATTGGCTGACGGCCTCGATGTTGTAGCCGTCGGGATCGACGGCAGCGGCATCGGGCGCAACGAAGGCGACGTGGAATCCCGGTCTGGCCACCGAAGGCGCGCCCTGCGGGAAGAGCGCCAGCTTGTCGTTGCCTCCCGGCGGGCCATAGCCGGCGCCGCACTCGTTCCGCCAGACCTACACGTAACCCAGCGGCACAAGCACCGCGTCGTAGAAGCGGGCGGAACGCTCGAGGTCGGCGACGGCGAACGACAGGCGACCGATCACCCTATGCTCCCCGGAGCGCCTGCCCTACCGCGCCGCGACACCCGCCATCATCTGCACCATGGCGCCCTGGAACTCGGTGTCGTAGGCGTCCTTGTTTTCCAGCACGGAGAAATAGACGACCGCCGTGCCGGTGTCGGGGTTGGCGAGCATGAACTGGCCGCCGTAGCCTCCGTGGCCGAGCCAGGTGCCGTCGGTCATGGTCTGGCTGGAATAGGCCATCCAGTCGCGCGGCCTGGGCATGGGCGGGCCGGGGTTCCTGCGCGTCGCCTTGATGAAGTCCTTGTCGCCGACGCGGCGGCCGTCGATGCCCTTGCCCTTGCGGGCAAAGAGCAGGGCGTAACGGGCGAGGTCGCGGGCGGTCATGACGCCGCCGCCGTCGACCAGGGGCACGCCGTCGCGGTCGCAGGTGATGTGGAAGCTACCTTCGATGCCGGCGGCCTCCATGATCTCGATCAGCCAGTGGCGCAGGGGTTTGCCCGAGACGCGCTCGACGATCCAGCCGATGGCGTCCGAGTTGGTCGACTTGTAGAGGGCATGCCCGGTGTGGTTCTTCAGGTCCCCGCCGGTGACGCCGCAGACGAAGCTGCGGATGGTCAGCGCCGTGTCGCCCTCGGCCGGCAGGCGCCAGCCCATGGCGAGTTCCATGTCGTAGCTGGAGGCGTGGGGATCGGCGTAGTCCTCGGAGAAGTCGTTGGCGACGTTCATGTCGGCCATCGCCCTGACCGTGGCCTCCGCATAACCCGTGCCGATCTCGGGCAGGTAGGTCTTCACCCGGTCGTCGAGGTTGACAAGGCCGTCGGCGACGCAGCGCCCGAGCATCAGGTTGAGCGTCGTCTTGGTGATCGACTGGATCGAATGAACCCGGTCGGGCCCGAAATCGGGCGCATAGGATTCGTAGAGGATGCGGTCGCCGTTGACGACGACGAAGGCGGAGAAATGGGGCATGTCGAGCAGGCGTGCGACATCGGGGCGCTCACCGATGGTCCAGTCGATTTCCTTCCTCAGCGGCAGTACGCGCGAGGAGCGGAACGACTGGGTGTAACGCGCGACGGTGTGGAGGTTGTGGAAGCCGTGGCGGCGAAAATCGGGAAGATTCCAGCGCGCCTTGTTGTCGGCGAGCGTCACGAGGTCGGGGTTGGCGATGCCGGTGAGGTTCATCACGAATGGCTTCCAAAATGCGGTTCGCTGGAGGGGTTGAACACCGCCCGTACCGTGGCCTCCGGAAAGACCATGCCGGGGTTGCGGTCGTAGCTCAGCAGGGCGATCGGGCGGGGCCGGCGCGTGCGCACCACCGGGGAGACGCGGTGGATCGAACGCCGGCCGCGGAACAGGATGAAGGTGCCGGGCGCCATGGCCGGACGCTGCACCAGCGTGGAGCTGCCGGCAAAGACGCGGGCGACCTCGTCGTAGTTCTCGTCGTCCTCGTCGCGGATGAAGGGCACGTATTCGAACTGGCCGCCCTCGTCGGGCGCGCGCAGCAGGAGCGAGACGACGCCGTCGTTGGTGTCGTAGTGCCAGCCGAAGCGGTCGCCCTCGGCCTCGATGTGGAACTCGAGCGCGAGCCAGGGATCGGCGCAGGGGTCGAGCGTCTCGTGGCCCAGCGCCCGACGCACGAAATCGACCAGGGGCGGCCATGCGTAGAGCATCGCGGTGGGGCCCTCTGGAGGGATCATGTCGCGGGTGATCGAACCCCCGCGCAGGGTGTGGAGCGCGCGGCGGGGATGGCCATCGGGGAAGCCGCGGTTGTCCATCCAGCCATAGGCGGTGCGCTCGCGTTCGCGACGATGGGCGCCGGCCTCCAGGGGCTCGGCTTCGGCGACCATGGCGGCGATCGCCTCGGGCCGCAGGAAACCCGGCAGGAGGGCGAGCGCCCTGCCGTCGAGATCGGCCCGCGCACGCGCCAGCAGCGCCTGGCCCGCGGCATCGTCGAGACGGTCGATGGGGTAACGGTTGAGATCGACGAGGGTAGCGGGATCCATCTGTGCCCTCCCGGCTCCGGCTGCCCCAGAGTAGTGCGCCGAAACGGCTGCGCGTCAATCGCGGCCGGCCGTGCCGGCGGGGTCGACAAGCACCGCGGCCTGCGCCACCGTCGCCCGCGACCAACGGAGGACCCGATGAGCGGCTGGATCGAGACCTATCGCGGCATGGTGACCGCCTGGCACTGCGACCACCAGGGCCACATGAACACGGTGCAGTACTACGGCATGTTCGACCAGGCAGGCTGGCACATGATCCAGCGTTCGGGCGTGCGGCGCGAGCGGCTGGAGGCCGAACACACCGGTTTCGTAGACGTCCGCATGGAACTCGACTTCATCGGCGAGATGATGGTCAACGATCCCGTGCTGATCGAAAGCGGCATCGCCAAGATCGGCAACACCTCGATGACCTTCGTCTCGCGCATGATGAACGTGGCGAGCGGCGAGATCGTCTCGCGCGCACGCTGCACCACCGTGTGTTTCGACCTGGCGAACCGGGTCAAGAAACCGATCCCCGACGACATCCGGGCGGGCCTTGAGGCCCTGCTGGTCGAGGAGGACTGAGGCAGGCGGCTCAGAACAGCCGGTCGAGCGGGACCGAGTAGTTGACCGTGAGGTTCTCGGTGCCGGGGTTGGTGTCGTAGATGCCGGCATTGGAGAGATGCGAGAACTCGACGCCAAGGCGCGAGCGGTCGTCGAAGCGCCAGGCCAGGGCGATCGCCGAACGGAACTCCAGCACGCCGCCCAGGTCCTTGCCGTTGCCGTCGGCATAGGCGCCGACCGCGAAGCTGGGGCGCAGAACCAGGCGCCGGCCGAGGAAGAGATCGACGAAGACGCCGCCATAGCCGTAGAGGCCGCCCTTGGCCGTGACGAAACCGCCGGCCATGGGGGTGAGGAAGAACTTCTTGAAGTCCGAGCGGTACTCGACGCCCAGCAGGCCCGTCGTGTCGTTGTCGTTGATGTCGAAGGCGCCCGTCCGGAAGGACAGGAACTGCGGATCGTCCTCCGCAGCGACCGGCGACACGGCGAGGGCAACGGCGAAGGCTGCCAAGCACAGGATTTTCTTCACGGATTGGCCCCCGAATTTGCGTGGCCGCCATCCTAACCCCACGGCCGGTGCCGTCAATCGGCAGGGCGCCGGCAAAGGACAGGATTTTGGTGCGCCGCGATCTGGCCTAGTCTGCCGGAATGTTCCTGCAGACCATGGTCCTGACGATGTTCCTTGCAGTCGCATCGCCGACGGCAGCGCCGCAGGACCTTGGCCTGGCGCCGGGCGAGGGCGCGACCGTGACGCAGGTGATCGACGGCGACACGGTGCGGCTGGCCGACGGCCAGGAGGTCCGCCTGGTCGGCATCATGGCGCCCAAGCTTTCGCTGGGCCGCGACTGGCTGGCCGACCAGCCGCTCGCCGAGGCGGCGCGCGACGCCCTGGCCGCCCTGGTCGACGGCAAGGCGGTGACCCTGGCCTACGGCGGCACGCGTCTGGACCGCCATGGCCGCATCCTGGCCCATCTCTTCCTGGCGGACGGCACCTGGGTACAGGGTGCGATGCTGGAAGCGGGTCTGGCCCGGGTCTACAGCTTTGCCGACAACCGCAGCGCCATCGCGCCGATGCTGGCCCTGGAGGCCGGCGCGCGCGCGGCAGGGCTGGGCATCTGGAGCCATCCCTTCTATGCCGTGCGGGACGCCGCCGCGCCGCGCAGCGTGCCGCTCGACAGCTACGAGATCGTCGAGGGCGTCGTGGTCGATGCCGCCGAGGTCGACCGGCGCATCTACCTCAACTTCGGGCAGGACTGGACCAAGGACGTGACCGCCACAATTGCGCCCGGAGATCGCGCGACATTTCGTGCAACGCATGCCAACCCCCTGGCGTTGGAAGGAAAACGCGTGCGCATTCGAGGCTGGACCACCTGGCGCAACGGTCCCAGCATCGTCATCGACCATCCAGAGCAGATCGAGGAACTCGAGTAGCCATGGTACGAACCCTCCGCTCCCTCGCCGCCGCCCTGACCCTGGCGGCCGCCCTGCCGCTGGCCTCGGGCTGCACGACCAACCCGGCGACCGGCGAGAGCAACTTCACCCCCTTCATGACGCCGGGCCAGGAAGCCGCCATCGGGCGCGACGAACATCCCAAGGTGGTCGCCGAGTTCGGCGTCTACCAGGAGATGCCCGCGCTCAACGCCTATGTCGCACAGATCGCGCTGCGCCTGCACAGCGCCTCCGAGATGGCCAACCAGCCCTTCACCTTCACGCTGCTCGATAGCGACATGGTCAACGCCTTCGCGATTCCGGGCGGCTACGTCTATGTCACGCGCGGCCTGATGGCTCTGGCCAACAGCGAGGCGGAATTCGCCGGCGTGGTCGGCCACGAGATCGGCCATGTCACGGCGCGCCACTCGGCCCAGCGCTCGACCCAGCAGGTCTTTGCCGGACTGGGTGCGGCCACCATCGGCGTGGCGCTGCAGGACCAGGAAATCGCCAACCTCGCCAACATGGGCGCGATGGCCTGGGTGCAGGGCTACAGCCGCTCCCAGGAGCTCGAATCCGACCAGCTCGGCATCCGCTACCTGACCCGGGCGGGCTACGATCCGCTGGCGATGTCGAGTTTCCTGGAGCAGCTCGGGCGCGAGACCGCGCTGGCCCAGCAGCTGATGTTCCAGGACGGCGAGGCCGACCCCGCCGACAACTGGTTCTCGACCCATCCCCGCACCCAGGACCGTGTCGCCGCGGCCGCCCAGAGCGCGCGGGCGACCGTGACCAATCCCCGCGTGGCGCGCGACGAGTACCTGCGCCAGATCGACGGCATGATCTACGGCGACAGCCCCAGCCAGGGTTACGTGCGCGGCCGCACCTTTTCCCATCCCGAACTGCGGCTGACCTTCCAGGTGCCCGAGGGCTTCCGCATGATCAACGGCAGCCAGCAGCTCGTCGCGATCAACGAGCAGGGTGCCGCGATCCGCTTCGATGCCGATCAGGCCGCCCAGGGCCAGGCCATGACCAACTACCTGGTCAACACCTGGCTGCAGGGACGCCAGCCCGAGGGCCTGGAGCGGATCGACGTCAACGGCAAGGAGGGCGCCACCGGCTCCATTCGCCAGCAGGGCCAGAACGGCGTGGTCGATATCCGCCTGGTGGCGGTGCGCTGGGACGCCCAGACCGTCTACCGCTTCCTGTTCGTCAACCCGGCGGGCCAGACGGCGGCCCTGTCGGAGCCGTTCCGGCGGACGACCTACAGCCTGCGCAGCCTTTCGGCGAGCGAGGCCGCGGCCCTGCGCCCGCTGCGCCTGCGCGTCGTCGAGGTCCGCTCCGGCGACACCATCGCCAGCCTGGCCGAGCGCATGGCCTTCGACGATTTCCGGCGCGAACGGTTCATGGTCCTCAACGGCCTGGATTCGGACCGCGACCTGCAGCCGGGCATGCTGGTGAAGATCGTCGTCGAGGGCTGAGCCCTCCCGCGATCAGCGCGCCGCGACGGCGCGGTCGAGCATGGCGTGGAGCAGGACGTTGCAGCCAGCTTCGAGGTCGTCCTTGGCGGCGTTCTCGATCTCGTTGTGGCTGATGCCGCCCTCGCAGGGCACGAAGATCATGGCGGTGGGCGCGACGCGGCTGACATAGACCGAGTCGTGGCCGGCGCCCGAGACCATCTCCATGTTGTCGTAGCCCAGCAGCTGCGTCGCACGGCGCACGGCGCCGACGCAGTCGGCATCGAAGGCGACGGGGGGGCTGACCCAGATCTCCTCGACGTCGATCTCGACCTTGCGGCTCTGCGCGATCTTCGCGGCGGCCTTGCGCAGGCCGGCATCGAGGCGGGCGAAGGCCTCGGTCTCGGGATGGCGGATGTCGACCGTCATGGCGACATCAGCGGCGATGGTGTTCCTCGTGTTGGCCGGGTTGCAGTGGACGATCTTGCTGGTGGTGCGCCCGTGGGGGCCTTCCTCGCGGGCGTTGTCGTCCAGGCGCATGATGAGCTTGGCGGCGGCGACTATGGCGTCATGGCGCATGTCCATGGGGGTCGGTCCGGCATGGGCCTCCATGCCCTTGATGGTAACGTCGTACCAGCGGATGCCCTGGACGCCGGTGACGACACCGACGGGTTTCTTCTTTGCTTCGAGGATCGGGCCCTGCTCGATATGGGCCTCGAAATGGGCGCCCAGCCTGTGGCCGCCCGGCTCCTCGTCGCCGAGATAGCCGATACGGGCCAGTTCCTCGCCCATGGTCTTGCCGTCGACGTCCTTCTGGCCGTGGCCGTAGGCCAGGTCGAAGGCGCCGGCAAAGACGCCCGAGCCGACCATGGCCGGGGCGAAACGGGCACCCTCCTCGTTGGTCCAGCAGATCACCTCCATGGGCGCCTGCGTCGTGATGCCGGCCTCGTTGAGCGTGCGCACGACCTCGAGGCCCGCGAGCACGCCGTAGACGCCGTCGAACTTGCCACCGGTCGGCTGGGTGTCGAGATGGCTGCCGGTGGCGACCGGCAGGGCGTCGGGATCGCTGCCGGGGCGGCGCGCGAAGATGTTGCCCATCTTGTCGACCGTGCAGGTCATGCCGGCATCCCGGCACCAGGAGACGAAGAGATCGCGCCCGGCCTTGTCGCCGTCCGAGAGCGCCAGGCGGCAGTTGCCACCCTTCTCGGTGGCGTCGATCTGCGCCATCTCCATGATGGTCTGCCACAGGCGGTCGGCGTTGATCTGCAGTCCCTGGCTCATCGGTGTCCTCGTCGTGCTGGTGGTTCGCTCTTAACGCCCGCGGCGCAGCGCTGTCAAAAGCGGTCGTTCGCTTCCTGCCCTCTGGCGTCATCCCGGCTCTCCGCTTCGCGGAGCCTGCCCCGCACTTGATGCGGGGACCGGGATGACGGCGAAGGGAGGCTACGCCTCGATGCGGTCGAGGACCTCGCCTTCGGGGGAGAAGCAGCAGGCCACGAGCGGGCCGCCGGCGCCGCAGCCGCCGTCGATGGTGGCGGTGTGGGCGCCGATGGCAACGCCGGCGCGGTCGGGATCGAAGCCGCGCACGACCAGGCGGAAGCCGTCGAAGGGCTGGGCCATGCGGGCGAAACCGCCGGGGTTCCACCAGAAGGCGTCGCGCTGGGTTTCCAGCGGCCGTTCGGGATCGAGCCCGGCGTGGACGAAGAGCAGGCCGCCGTCGGCGGTGACGCAGGCGCGCTTGAGATGGCTCATCAGCTCGCGGTGGCCGGGATGGCCGACCATGGCGTCGCGCAGCGCGCCGGTCCAGCGTGTCAGGGTCAGCGTGCCGCCGCGCGCGGCGGCCATGCCGTCGGCCGGGTGCCCGCCGTAGGCGGCGATGGTCGCCTCGACGCCGCGCGAGAGCATCCAGGTCAGCACCTCGCCGGGCGAGAGGGCAAGCTGGAGCTGGAGCAGCTTGTGCCACATCTCCTCCTGGGCGCCGCGCAGGAAGACGATGTCATGGGGCATCATGCCGGGCAGGGCCATGGCGGCGCTGCGGAAGGCGATCAGTTCATCCACCGTGCCGACGATGTCGGGGCCGTAGCCCAGGTAGTTGCCGAGATAGACCAGGCGGTCGCGCAGTGCGATACGGCCGATCAGCGCGCCGTGCAGCGCGGCCAGCCGGTCGCGTTCGCCCAGGACGGCGGCGACGGCCCAGATGCGCCGGCCGCCGGTCAGGGTGCCGAACTTGTCAGCGTCGAGCATGAACCAGGATCGCCCCGCTGCCGAAGATGCCAAGGAAGAAGCCTAGAGCAAGTTCGCGCCCGATTGAATCCGCAGCGGCGCTGAATCGTACCGCCAGGGCGCAAAACGAAACCGGCCCGGTCGTTTTCGACCGGGCCGGCTGAATGTCGGCAGTCCTGGAAGCGATCAGGCGGCTTCGAGGGTCTTTTCGATCTTCACGGTCGCGGTCGCGGGATCGACACCCTCGACGGCGGCCAGTTCGCGCGACAGGCGCTCGAGGGCGGCTTCGTAGAGCTGGCGCTCGCTGTAGGACTGGTCGGTCTGGCCGACGCGGGTGTGCAGGTCGCGCACGACCTCCGCGATGGAAACCGGATCGCCCGAGTTGATCTTGGCTTCGTACTCCTGCGCGCGGCGGCTCCACATGGTGCGCTTGACGCGGGCACGGCCCTTCAGGGTGGTGAGTGCGCTCTTCATGATGTCCTTGGAGGACAGCTTGCGCATGCCCGAGGACGCAACCTTGTGGGTGGGAACCCGCAGGACCATCTTGTCCTGCTCGAAATGGACCACGATCATCTTCAGCTTGGCTTCGCCGATCGTCTGTTCCTCGACCGCCTTCACCAGGCCGACACCATGCGTCGGATACACCACGTAATCGCCGGCCTTGAGCTTAATGTCCTCGGTTGCCATGGATGATTCACCTGTTCTTGTTGCACCGTCAGTTACCGGCCCGGCCGTAAGGCCGCCCAGCAGCGGACCCGAGAAGGCCCGCCGGCCGGTCGATTTCTGTTGTCAGGGTCTGTGGGATTGGAGCGCCCCACAGAATAAAGGGTCGGCGGTCAACCGACCCTCCGGGCCCTCTCCGTTGTCGAAGAGGTGTTACACCATAGCATTATTCAGGGGGATTCGGAAGAAGACGGACTCCGCCCGGCCATGCCGCAGCCGCACAGCGGCCATGCGATTCCGGTGAAAACCGCTGCTGGAACCGCCGAAACGGTCCGAATCAGGGCCGCCGCAGCCGATTCGGCAACGCCGTCATGCAGCCTTCATTGAACGGGCGTCCAACCGCGGCCCGGGGCAAAAGGGCAGCAGAACTGCCCGAACCGCCGCGACTCGGGCGAATCAGCCCTCGCCCGGCTCCGGATCGAAGTGCTGGAGCTTGTCCTTGATGTCGCGCCAGGCGTCGGAGTCCGGCATCGGGTCCTTCTGGCGCGTGATGTTGGGCCAGGTCTCGGCGTACTTGCGGTTCAGTTCCAGCCAGTCCTCGAGACCGTTGTCGGTATCGGGCTTGATCGCGTCGATCGGGCATTCGGGTTCGCAGACGCCGCAGTCGATGCACTCGTCGGGATGGATCACCAGCATGTTGGCGCCCTCGTAGAAACAGTCCACGGGGCATACCTCGACACAGTCGGTCAGCTTGCACTTGATGCAGGCTTCGGTGACCACATAGGTCATGCAATTCTCCTCACCAAAGGGGCTCGTTGGGGCGCGGCGGTCGGCGTCTTCGGATGCGCTATCTAGGCCATTGACCGTCAGGGTCAAGCATCTACTTTCGCAAGGCTGCTCTGCGCCCTCTGGCGCGCCATGGCGCGGTCGCGGTCGTCGATCGCGAGAAGGGCGGCAACCTGGCGCACCAGGGTGTCCTCCCAGGCGTGCAGCTCGCCGTCGGCGAGCACGACCCGCCAGAGCATCTCGAGCATCCAGAGCCGTTCGTCCGCCTCGAATCCCTGCTTGAGGACGCGGGTGAAGCGGTTCCAGTCGACCGAATGGTGGGCGATCTCGGTGGCGCGCGTGACCAGGCGCTCGGCCTCGGCGTCGGCCAGATCGAAATGATCGGCCAGGACGCGGCGGATCAGGGCGAATTCGCGCGCGTCCTCGCGCCCGTCGGTCAGCGCCGCCTCGACCAGGATGGCGGCGGCGGCAAGCCTGAGTTCACGTTGGGGATCATCGGCCCCCGGGGCATCCGCGCCCGCAAGGCCGAGCAGTTCCTTGACACGTCCGATCATGGCCGGGGTTATGGCAGAGGCCGGCGGGGGCGGTCAAAACACGGGCTCGGGAGCGGCCGGCCTGTCGCTTGGCTAGAAGCCCTCGGCCCGCTCGCAGAAGCTGTCCATGGCCCGGCGCTGCGCCTTGGTCGGGCGTCCGGCACCCCGCTCGCGTTCGGCGACCACGGCCGGAACGACCATGGCGTCGCGGTCGGCGGGAATCTGGCCGACCGGCTCCAGATCCTCGTAGAGCGCCTGGGCCTCGGTGGCGGGGCCCCGCCGCTCGCCGCAATCGAGCACCTTCACGACGCGGATCTCGCGGCCCTGGGGGAAGGTCAGCACGTCACCCGGGCGGACCGCGCCGTGGCTCTTGGTCACCCGCTCCCGGTTGACCCTGACATGGCCTTCGCTGACCAGCCTGGTGGCCAGGGTGCGGCTCTTGAAGAAACGGGCGTACCACAGCCACTTGTCGATCCGGATGGCGCCTTCGGTCATCGTGCGAGTTCGAGCTCCGCGAGTTTGGCAAAGGGGGAAAGCGGGTCGTGGGCGGCCCCGGCGCCGCGCCGGCGGGTCTTGTGCGCGGGGCGGCCGCGGCGGCCCTGGGC